>JASFVB010000110.1:0-8720 GCA_050050035.1 Acidimicrobiia bacterium
TGGGTTGGGTCTATGACACCATCGAGAGGTGGGCTCCAGAAGCCAAACGACTCGAGTACCGGGCGGAATGGACCCGAATCGCAACGCGGGAAGGTGCGCGTCTCCTCGACGTCGATCTGGACAATGATCTTGCCGACGGCATCCTCGCCATGGCTGCCGGTCGCCAGCCCATATCGGATGACGAGATCGTTCTCTCCGAGAACGCCGCCGACCTGATGGATGCTTCGATCGGTGACACCATTGCCCTGCCCGTCTACGACAACGTCGAATTCGAAGTAGTCGGTATCGCTTCGCATCCGGTGTTGTGGGACGTCAACGACCTCGTCCTTTCGCCCGACGGGTTCGACCGTCTGGTCACCACCCCCAACTTCGGCGACATCCTGTTGCTCGAGGTCGACGACGACCAGGACTTCGCCTCCCGGTTCGCCGAAAGATGGGAGGCCAGCCGCTACCAGTTCTATCCGGCACACCGCGACTGGCCCAAGCCCCAACATCTATACGCCATCCCCGAAGACTTCTACGCGGTCATGTCCGACGAAGAGCTGGCTGAAGCCGAGCGAATAATCTCCGAACAAGGCGAAGAAGCCGGCTGGAACTACGTCTACGGACTCTTCCCCAACGGAATAGAGGAGCCGCTCCCTCAGACCTACGCACAGAGCCGCAGCGACATGCTCGTGTGGAACGCGGATTCACTGGTGGGAGCAGGTCCGGTGGTTGGCACCGGGGTCGCTGCCGTGATCCTGGCTGAGGTTGCTTTCATCGCTGGTGCAGCATTCGCCACTGGAACCCGACGCCGACTCCGCGAGATCGGCCTGATGAGCGCCAACGGAGCCTCTGACAAGCATGTCCGCACCACAGTCATCGGTGAAGGTCTCGTAGTAGGTCTCTTGGGAGGAGTAGGGGGGTCTTTCATTGCGTTCCTCCTCATCACTCTGGGAAGACCGCTCCTCCAGGGCTTCGTGTCCCGCCGCATCGAAGGATTCCCCTTCAGTCCTCTAGACGTGATCGGGCCGATTCTGGTTGCGGTTGCAGCTTGTGTGATCGCAGCCTGGCTACCAGCTAAGACAGCATCAGCGGTACCCACCTTGACCGCACTCCAGGGTCGGATGCCGGTGGGAGCACCCAAACGCTGGATCGTTCCCTCCGGTGCCGGCCTCACCGCATTCGGTGCGCTCCTGGTACCCGTCGGTTTGGCCGGCGCATCTGGAGGGGCGGCCGCTGTCGGTGTACTCGGCGCCGTGCTGACGATCGGCGGCGCCTCCCTGCTTGCCGGGCCGCTGGTGGCCTGGATCGCGAAACATGCCGAACGCTTCCCGATCACCTCACGTATCGTCCTGCGCGACTCAGGTCGCCAACGGGGCCGAGCTGCTGCAGCAGTCGCAGCCACCATGGTGATACTGATGGCGCCGGTCGTAGGCCTGATCGCGCAAGCCCAGAGCGAAGCCAGCCAGGCCATCTTCGGGTTACCCGTCGACCACCCCCAAGCGCTGATCGAAGGCGCATACGACGAGGACTACAACGTCGTACCGCTGGCCGAAGATCACTTGAGTGCAGCTGCCGCGATGCTCCCCCAGGCCAGGATCGCCCGCTTCGACGCGATCGATGTCCCGGTGAAGTACCCCGCTGAGCTCGCGGCGACGGAAGACCAGATCAGCGAGACAGGGGGGTCGCTGTATCACAACTCGTTCCGTGTAGCGGTGGCATCCTCCGAGCTGACGGACATGCTCGCCAGCGATCGGCTCGAAGAGATCCTCGCCGAGGATGACATGGCCCTGATCGGCGTCGAGGACCGTGTTAGCCAGATTGAGGTCGATGGCGAGCCCATCGCAGTCTCGGAGGTACCGATCGCCGTACAACGGTGGTCGTTTCCCCGCGTGATCGTCACCCAAGAGGCCGCAGAACGACTCGACGGCTACGCAAGACGGCCCCAGGCCCTGCTCGAGGTCGATGAAACGTGGCTGGCTTCGATCAACCCCTTCTCAACACCTCTCACTCCACTCTGGGAATCCGAGCAGGGTCTCGAAATGAGCGGTGGCGGCGACCAGCTCTCTTCGACCACCGTCTTTGTCTTCGTGTTCCTCGCCACGATGGCTGTGGTCCTCATCGTCGTCGCCACCATCACCGCGCTTTCCGCAGCCGAGTCCGACCGCGACATGCAGACGGTGGTGGCGGTTGGCGCAGAGAACTCGATAAGACGTAAATACCTTGGACTGCAGTCGGGCATCCACACTCTTCTCGGTGCCATCCTCGCCGTGCCCCTCACGCTGCTATTGGTGTGGACGGTATACAACGACGGATCGATCAACGGCGGGTGGTCGCAGGTCGGATACTTCGGCTACTTCGACTCATCACAGATGATTATTCCGTGGCCGGCGATCGCGGCACTCGTCGTCGGTCTGCCGCTAATCATCGGCACGATCACCGCACTGACCGTACGTTCGGCTCACACCACACCACCCCGCCGCGCCACGTAACGCTAGGACCCCCCATCAGCCGTTGACGGGATAACGCTCCGTGCCAGTTGTCCACTTCGAGGCCTGCAAGCGAGCCGGAAACGACGTCATTCGGAATCGCTGTCTGCGCACTTGAGCTACTCGGCCGGGGTTGACGATTGTGAGCAGCCGATCACTCAGGTCGCCGGTAGGGCCGTAGAAAGCCGAAGCGGGAACGATCAGCCATACCAATACGACGAACCCAGCCGCCACGACCCACCATCGCCAGCCCACCGCCCATGAATGCTCACCCTTTCGGCCCACAGGACAATATCGGCGCGAGACACACCAAACGCCACGGTTGAGGCGCCGACCATCGCGGAGACGTATCCCTCACGTCCGTTGGTCCCCCGGCGATAAGCAACTCCGAGAATGTCGCCCAAGACCGGGTGCCGGATGGTCTATAAGGGTGTGAGGATGCCTTGGTCGTGATGCCTGCGGGGGTAGAACAGGAATTCGCTCGTTTCGTCGAGCACAACGAGCCCAAACTACTGCGCGCCCTCGTGGGGACGTTTGGTTCGGAGGTCGGCCGGGAGGCAACGAGAGAAGCCCTCGCCTACGCCTGGGAGCATTGGGACAGGGTCTCCTCCATGGAGAACGCAGTCGGGTATCTCTTCCGGGTGGGCCAGTCGCGATCCCGTTCATATCGTCGCGAGCGAGTGTTGTTCCCCGAAGTGCACTCTGGCGGCCTGCCCGATGTGGACCCTCGACTCCCCAAGGCTCTAACTCAGCTCTCACGCATGCAGCGATCGGCAGTGGTTCTACTGCTCGCCGAGGAATTGTCCGAACGTGAGGTCGCGGAGGCACTCGGCGTCTCGCGCGCCACTGTCCGAAAGCACGCCGAGAGAGGTCTGGCCAAGCTACGCAAGGCACTTGGAGTCACCGATGGCCAATGATGTGATTGATCAATTGCGGTCCTATCTCGACTTCGCCGCAGCTGCTTCAGGCGAAGAGAGCTACGCGGTCCCAACCAGGAGCGAACCGAGACAGCGCTGGTATCGGCGCGGACCCGTGCTCGCCGCGTTCGCCGCCGTCGTCGTTCTGGCGGTCGGCATTCCGGCCCTCATGCTCGGCTCCAGCCGCGGGACACCGCCTGCTGCCCAATTCCTCGAGCCACTTGATGTGGGAGTGGAACGGGTGTGGCCCGACTCCGGGTTCACAGGAACTCCCGACGAGACGGCGCGTGCCTTCGCCAGAGAGGCGCTGGGCTGGCCCGACGTGGAGACGGTTTCGAACCCGGACGCATCGCCGGACGGGCCGGTCTGGACGACGATCCGCCATTCCGGCAGCCAAGACCTGGACGTGCTGTCGATCCCGCTCGGGGAGGGTCGTCGTGCTCTGACGCAGGTCGGCTTCGGCATGGTCACCGTCGAGACGGATACCTCCAACGGCGGACAGCTCGTGGGCATCCCACAGGTTTCTGAAGCGGATACAGCGATCCTGCACATCAGATTCATGGAGCCTGACCGCGTCGAAGTTCTCCAGGTCGACCATTCCGACCTGGAGCGGGGGCAGGCGCAGATCGGAACGGGCTCAGCGATAGGAGGCGTTGTCGTCGTGTATCTCGACGCCGATGGCGTGCCCGTCACGGCGGCGGGCGGCCATTTCGGACCATTCGGAGATTCGACGCCGCCAGACCTCTCGTCTCCGGACTCGACGTCGACGTCGATCACCAATGGCACGACGGTCCCGCCCGCCGCAGCGGACATGGCCGTCGTCAACGGTTTCGTCCAGTTCGCCAAGAGCCCGAGCGACGAGACGTTTCCTGACCTGTTGCTCGCCGACACGGTGGCTCTCGGATTGGGACCGGAGACCGTTCGCACGGTCGACAAGGGAGCACTTCGAGGCGCTCAGGAGTGGGTAATCGACGTCGCAGACTTCCGGGGCTACGTGGGACCGTTCTCGGCACTCGATGTCCTCAGCTCTCTCGAGGACTACGACATCCAAATCGGTGAGCACCTTCACTGCGCCGGGCCCCCACAGCCTCCTCCGAACGAACTCCAAGACCTCAGACGAGTCAGCGTTCAACCAAGTGAGCAGTCGATCGGAAGCTGTCTCGAATGGTCGACCGTTGACTTCTTCGTAGACGAGGACAGGCTGGTCCAGGCCATCACAATGGACCTTTGGGAACCCTGAGCTCGAGACCCTTCTACGGGTCGTCGGGTTCACACTTGCGAAGCGGGTCGAGCGCCCCTCTTCACGTACGTCACAGCCGCTGTGCGAGCCAGCCCGATCAGCCCGTGATGGGCAACCTCGACTGTTGGAGGACGGATGGCTCGGGCAGGGAAGAATTCACGCGCGACAAAAGACCCTTGCACATCTCTTGGGACCTCGCTGATAATTGGGGGAAGCCAGACAGAAGTAGCCATTGGGTATTTTGTTCTCTCTGATCCTGTTGCTTCCGGTTGCTGCAATCACGGGCGGTATCGCGGGTGCCATCGTGGGTGGTGGCCGTGAAGACAGGCCAATCTGGCAAAACGCTGTAATCGGCATCGTCGGATGGACTGTCGCCGCGATTCTCATCGCAGCCGTCACCGGGACCGCCCCGGAGGAACTAACGATTGGATACGGGCTCCTGGCAATGCTTGCCTCGATAGCCTTCATACTCGTCGACCAATGGTGGTCGCGGCGATCACGCCCCGGTGCACACGAGCCATCCGGGACGCACTCTTCCGACACGCTCAGCTAGCCCAACCCTTCTTCGACCGCGGGGAGACAGGCTGGGGCGGGCTCCAGTCGCTTGACCGGAGACGGCATGGACACCAGGAGGACGACCCCAAGCGAAGGCTGTGGTCTTTTGCTCAGACCCTTGCCTGGGAATTCGAAGGAACACAGGTACTTCCCCGCCAACGTCGAGACTGCACGCTGGCCATAAGCAGCCTGACCTCAAGAGACAGGGAAGAGCTACAGGATCGGTGGCCTCGGCATCCGGTGCCATCTGAGAGAACGCCGCACAAAGCCGACACATCGTCATTCCGCTGGTGAGAGCAGCTCGATCCGATTCCCAAAAGGATCGGACGCATAGAACCGACCATATCCCGGAGGCGGCTGATCGTCGACCACTTCGACTCCAGCGTCCACAAAACGCTGCTTCACCGATTCGAGATCCTCCACATGGAAGGCCGGATGGGCCTTCGCCGCAGGTCGAAAGTCCTCCTCGACACCGAGATGTATTCGTACCGTCTCTGTCTCGAACCAGCAGCCACCACGCCCTTCGAGGTGAGGAGGCTTGACAACCCGGGGAATGTCCAAGAGTCCCTCATAGAAGTCGGTTGCTCTGATCTCTCCCCCAGGTGGCATTGCAAGCTGAACATGGTGCAGGGCGACGACTGTCATGAGGCGAGTATCGCACCGCCATTAGACGCCGTCGGGGCTGCGGATGATGTCCTGCCAGGGGTGGTCGGGCCTATGCGTCGGACTGGTGCGGATTATTGATTGGCAGAGATGGATTCGATGGCGGCAACAAGCTTCTTGACCGACAACATGCCGTAGTCGAACACGAATTCCTCACCGTTGTTCATGGTGACGACCGCTCGCTTGGTCATGCCCGACTTGGTGGCTGCAACCTCCGAGATCTCCTGTGCCGGCAGATCAATGATCGCCTTCTCGTCATTTGAGTATCGGTAGACGGTATGACCGCCCGCCGCCGCGAAGGTGGCAACGTCCACGAAGATCGCTTTGATGATCGTCTTGTTGCTCGACTCGTAAAGGGTGTCGAAGTGAAGACCAGAATCTGTCACTTCAAGGGTTCCTGTGTATCGACCGCCCTCCTCAGGCAAGTAGTTGATCGTCCACGAACCAAGGCTTTCAGTCATTCTGACCTCCTCAGTCGAATCTACATCGAGTCACGATCCGCACATGGCGAGGCATCTCCGGAGAACGTCCATCGAAACCGCACGTTTCAGACACCGCTCGCTACCGGCCCACAAGTACGCCGGACGGCTTCGGGCCGGCGGCTCACCTCGCCCTGCGTATACGGACTCGAGAACGGCCAAACCTCGCCGATCTACGTCAACAACGTCTCCTGAACCACCGCATCCAACTCGGCGCGACTCTCACGCACCCGTGAACTCGTCCACGCGTTGTGGTCAGTCCGGCGACCTGGATAGATTTTGAAACACCCGACTGTGCCGAATCGTCGCAGCCTCCCCCGCCCGAATTGGACGACCGGAGAGGAGTCAGCGTTCAGCCCTGATGATTGGAGGCGCGGAGATCGCGAGTCACGCCTTCACGGCGGGTGTCGTGGACGATTGCCACCTGTTCGTTCGACCCATACTGGTAGGTGGAGGAAAGCACTCCCCAGCAACACTCGCACACATTTGGAGCTCCTGGCCTCCCACCCGTTGAATGATGGTGTAATCCACCTTCACTACCGCGTCCGTCACTAGCTCGAGCTAGTTTCACTCAAATGGCGATCCCCGAGACATACCGGACGCCTCACGGGCTCACCGAACAGATGCGGGATGAGGCTTCCGCCGCTGCCCGGCTGACACTTGGGACGATCAACCCCGACGGATCACCTCACCTGACTTTCGTCCTCTTCTCGTTGGATGACTCTGACCGTCTGCTGATTCCCACGCCACATTCGACGCGGAAGATCAAGAACGTGCGAGAGCGGAGTTCGGTCACGGCCCTGATTGGCGTCGCCAGCGGCTGGGTCTCCTGCTACGGGATAGCCGAAGTGATTGAGGGCGGTCCGGCAGAAGACCTGAATCAGAGTGTTCGGGAACGGCTTCTCACTGATCGAGGTCTTGCCTCAATGGGAGTGTTTCTGGCCGCCCACGAGGACACGACCATAAGGGTGACACCTACGAGGTGGCTTTCGTGGAGTCACGACGTCATCGACCCATGGATGGAAGCCAACGGAATCGACACATCCGATCAGCACGAATGGTGGAGAGACCTTTCGACCTGACCCGCCCTTGGCGCAAGGGTCGGCGCGATAGGATGCCGAAGCGGCTCAGGCCAGAGACCTATCTCACACACCTTCGGCGACCTGGCGTCCGTTCGAAGGCGCTACATCAGGCCCTCAGCCATTGACGGCGCCTGTTGATCCCCCGGCGAGAGGCAACTAGCCCCGGGAGCGTTGTCCTTCTGTCGCGTCGGCCACGATCTGGGCGATTCGTTTGGCGCGGGTGGTTGCACGGCCGGCGCTGACGATCCACCAGAGCATCTGTTTGCGGGCGCTTGGAGAGAAGTCGTCCCAGTTGGCTCGTGCCTGGGCGTTTTGGTCGAGCGCTGTGGTGAGATCGGCAGGCTCTTGGAGGTCTTCGACCGAGTCGGAGATGGTCCACCACCCGTTCGCCTTTGCCGCCTCGATGGCAGCGCGTCCGGCGTCCGTCATGAGCCCGCGCTCTTCCATGTCGGCGGCGCGTTGGCGGTTGAGGCGGGACCACGGGCTCTTCGACTTGCGGGGAGTGATCAGCTGGAGGCCACGATCGTCGTCGAGGACATTGGCGGTCGAGTCGATCCACCCGAAGCAGATCGCCTCTTCGACGACTTCGGGGTAGGGGCATCGTGGTCGACCGGTGCCAGAGCGCCAGGAGCACAGCCAAACGCCGCGGGTCGACTCGTGGTTGTGCTCGAGCCACGAGCGCCATTGCGACCGGGTCTCGGCGTGATAGATCGGATAGTCAAACTTCCACGTGGCTGGGTGATCGGACGCAGACGGTGGGGGTGGAGTGGGGGTCACCCTGTGTCTCCGGTGTCGCGCTGAGCGCTCTTGTCTCTCTGGCTGATAGGTCGCATCTTGCTACACGCGGGGTTCGTCGTCAGGAATAGGCGTAGGACGTGTACATGTCCTTCTCCCGGTCGTAGTCGAAGCGCCGGGTCAGACCCAGCGACTCGATCGTCGCGATCTGGTGGTCGAGCTTCTCGTTGGTCACGATCACCGGCCGCTGCAACGACCAATCGTCCCGTAGCCAGCGGAGGACTGCCTCGAGCAAGATCCGCTCGAACCCGTCCTCCCACGTGGAGACGCGAACCCAGAACGAGACGGTGGCGTCGACCGACGACAAGTCGGTGCCGTCATGCGACGTCACCTCGGCCGTCCGATACATGCGGTCATCGTTGGGCAAGAAATAGATACAGCCGAGGACCTGGGTCTCGTCGGTGTTCATCACGGTGTACGTGTAACGGGCGCCGCTGCGGTGTTCGTTGTCCATTTGCTCGAGGTCCGCCAGATTGTCTTCCACGGAGAAGTCCTCCGGCGGGTACGGAGGGTCCTGC
>JASFVB010000111.1:0-8608 GCA_050050035.1 Acidimicrobiia bacterium
ATTTCTTGGAGGGTGGACACCGTGTGGCCCGAGGAGGAGCGGATCATCTCGTCGATACGAGCACCGCGGTAGCCGAGAGCACCATCGGTTCCGAAGAACGGCGTGCTACCCGGCCGCAGGATCGGTTGATTGGCCGACTCGATGTACCCCTGCGCAGGGTTGAGAAGGACGGGCTTGTCGTCCTCAGGGACGAGACCGACCCACTCGAACTCCGAGGTCCAGCCCGGGACCGGGTATCGCCCGTCACCCGCTGCCCGAACGGGGATCTCGCCGGTGGGGTAGTAAGCGATGTTCCCCTCGACGTCGGCGTACACCAGGTTCTGCGGCGCGATGTCCCAGAGAGAGGCAGCCTCAGCGAACTCCTGATAGGAACCGGCCATGTTGATGCCGAGGATCCCGTCGACGATCGTCGACGGCTCCAAAGTCTGCCAGGCCAGAGCCACCGCATAGTCATCGGGCAGATCGACGACCGTCGAGCCGTCGAGCTCGTCGGGCTCGAGATACGTGTTGGAGATCACGGGCCCGTGTCGCGACGTCAGCACTTCGAACGTGAGGTCTTCGCTCCCGGCGACGGCGATCGTTTCCTCTCGTATCTCGAAGTCGACCCATGCTCCATCGACCTCGTACTGACGCGGGTTCTCCGGGTTGGTCCTCTCGATGAAGAGGTCCTGGGTGTCGGCTGCCTGGTTGGTCACGCCCCAGGCATGATGACCGTTGTGCCCGATGATCACGCCAGGCGTGCCCGCGAAGCTGAAGCCGACCGACTCGAAGGGGCAATCACTCGTCACCTCGTCGCAGTGGAGCCCGATGCCGTACCAGATGGAGGGCATCTGGATGGCCAGATGGGTGTCGTTGGCGAGGAGAGGCATTCCCGACTGTGTCATTGAGCCACTGATGACCCAGTTGTTCGACCCGATGCCCTCGAACCCTCCACCGGTGAGAGCCCACAGCCGCTCCGCCGCCGATCCGGCGGAGGCCAACGACCGGAAGGCTCCTCGTGGCAGCGAAGGCGACTCCACCGACGTTGCCTGCACCTGGTCGGTCTCGACGATCACCGGCTTGTCGTCGGCGATCGAGGGATACAGCTGCTCGACTCGCTCGCGGCCGAGGTCCTGACCGAGCACTGCGCGCGCTATCTCGGCTTCGAGGTTTCCCCCCAGGTCCCAAGACATGACCTTTGCCCACATCAAGGTGTCAGTGGGTGACCATTGCTCGATCCGGTAGCCAGAGCTCTGGAGGGGGAGGACCGCATACTCCAGGCTGATCGCTGCCGGGGCGCGATCCGCCAGGTACGCATTCACGCCTTGGGCATACGACTCGAGGATCTCCCGGCTCCGTGCGGAGACGTCTTGCCATTCCTCGTTGGCCAATGCCTCGAATCCGAGCGAGCGGAGGAACCTGTCGGTATCCACCTGGGATTCGCCGAACATCTCGGACAACCGGCCCGCACCGATGTGTCTCCAGAAGTCCATCTGCCAGAAACGGTCTTGGGCGTGGGTGTAGCCCTGTGCAAAGAAGAGGTCGTGCTGATTGTCGGCGTAGATGTGAGGCACGCCCAGGGAGTCGCGCAGGACCTCGACCGGAGCGTGCAGACCGTCGACTTCGAGCTCTCCCTTCACTTGTGGGAATGATCGCCGCACGGTGTACACCCCGTACGCGGTGAAGACGAGCACCGCGAACAGGAGAAACACGAGAACCCTCTTCACCCAGCTCACCCTGCGCAGAATAGGTAGCGGCGACTGGTCTGTCTCTTGCTCTTCTCGGCGTATATCGTCAGTCGGTGCGATGACAGAGGTCTCTCAACCGCCAATCGTCGAAGAAGTCTCCGGACCTCGTTCCCGGGTTGCGGCCTATGCGGCCCTGACCAAGCCGCGGATCATCGAGCTGCTGCTCATCACAACGGTCCCGTCGATGGTGCTCGCCGCCGGCACCTGGCCGGGAACCTGGTTGGTCTTGGCCACCCTCGTAGGTGGGGCTCTGTCCGCCGGTGGGGCCAACGCCCTCAACATGTATTACGACAGGGACATCGACGAGATCATGCGTCGCACACGGAGCAGACCGCTGGCCCGCCACGATGTGTCCCCACGTAGCACCATGGTCTTCGGGATCGTGCTCGGGATCGCCGGCTTCGGTTGGCTGTGGGTGCTCACCACCCCTGCCGCGGCCGTCATCTCGACATCGGCCCTTCTCTTCTACGTGCTCGTCTACACCAGGGTGTTGAAACGCTCCACGACGCAAAACATCGTGATCGGGGGTGCGGCTGGCGCCGCCCCCACCCTGGTCGGCTGGGCCGCGGTGACCGGCACGGTGGGCATCCCTGCTTGGGTGCTGTTCCTGGTTGTCTTCTACTGGACCCCACCGCACTTCTGGGCCTTGGCCATTCGGTACAAGGACGACTACGAGCGGGCAGGCATACCCATGCTCCCGGTTGTCGCTGGTGTGGCTGCCACAACCCGTCGAATGCTCCTCTACACCGGTCTGATGGTGGGTGTCTCGCTGCTCTTGGTCCCACTCGGCCCGATGTCGTGGATCTATCTCGCTGCTGCCGTGTCGCTCGGCGGTTGGTTCGTCTGGGACACCTGGCGCGTCGTGCGTCACCCGGAGCAAGCGATGAGGCTCTTCACCACCTCGACGGTGTATCTGTCGGCGCTGTTCGCCTCGGTGCTCCTGGACGTCCTCGTCTAGCCGGCGACCTCGTTTGCGCCGAATGGGGGTGCTTGTCTCCGACGAGCCTGTCGGACGCGTCGCGAGGCTTCGTCCGCCGATTGGATGGGTTGGTCGGCGACTCGCATTCTCCGTATGATGCCGTCCCGATGGCCTCAGCCCGCCGACGTCTGACCCGACTCACTGCGCTCGTCGGTGCCACTTTCGTGCTGGGCGGATGCGCCATCGTCGAGGTGGACGACAACCCGCTGTCGACGTTCGACCCGGAAGGTCCCTTCGCTCGTCAGATCGACGATCTCTTCTGGCTGGTGTTCGGCGTGGCTGCTGTCGTCTTCTTCCTGGTCATGGGTGGCCTCGTGGTCATTCTCTTCGTCTTCCGTGATCGGGGCAAAGATGAAGCGAAGGAGCCAAAACAGCTCCACGGCAGCCCCAAGCTCGAGGTGCTCTGGACCGTGATCCCCGCTCTGATCCTGGCCGGGCTCGCCGTGCCGACGGTCTCGAGTGTCTTCGAGCTGACCGAATGTGGCCCCGACGCCATCGAGATCGAGGTGATCGGACACCAGTGGTGGTTCGAGTTCCACTATCCCGAGGCCGACGTATACACGGCGAACGTGATGGTGATTCCCGCGGGCCGGGAGGTCTGTGCGCAGATGACCTCGGACGACGTGCTCCACAACTTCTGGGTTCCGAACCTCAACGGCAAGCGCTATTTGATTCCGGGTCAGACGACCTTGTTGAGACTGGAGGCCGACGACCCTGGTGAGTATTGGGCTCACTGCGCCGAGTTCTGCGGCTTGTCGCACTCGTTGATGAGAGCGAGGGTCCAAGCGCTCAGTGACGCCGACTACACGCAGTGGTTGTCCGACCAACAGGAGCCGGCCCATCTGCCCGGGGAGAACGAACCGGGCTACGACGGATATCAAGTCTTCCTGAACAAGGGCTGCAACCGCTGTCATCAGGTGCGGTTCGACGATGAGGCGGCGTCGAATGTGCTCGATCCCGAGGCTTTCAACGGCCCGGAGCTGACCCATTTCGCCAGCCGTGACGTGTTTGCCGGTGCCACCCTGCCGGAGGAGGGCGAGACCGAGACCGAGGCTCTGAAACGCTGGCTGGCAGATCCACCGAACGTCAAACCGGGGAGCTACATGCCGAACCTCGCCTTGACCGAGGAGGAGATCGACGCGCTTATCGTCTGGCTGGAGAGCAACGAATGACGGCAACAGCGCAGCGGCCCACGACAACAACGATCTTCCGTCGTCCCAAGACGACAAGCGGTCTCTGGGGATGGATCACGACGGTCGACCACAAGAAGATCGGGATCATGTACGGCTATGCCGCCTTCTTCTTCTTCATCATCGGCGGTGTGGAAGCGCTACTGCTTCGGATCCAGCTCGCCCAGGCCAACTCCGAATTCCTGACTGCGGGTGCCTACAACGCCTTGTTCACGATGCATGGCACCACGATGGTGTTCCTCTTCGTCATGCCCGTCTCGGCGGCCTTCATGAACTACATGCTGCCACTCATGATCGGCGCCCGGGATGTCGCCTTCCCGAGACTGAATGCCCTCTCGTGGTGGATCTTCTTCTTTGGAGGGATCTTCCTCTACAGCACGTTCATATTCGGGACCTCGGCACCGCCCGTCGCACCCGACGGAGTCAACTTCGGGAACATCGCTGCGGGAGGAGGGCCCGGGACTCTCAACTTCCTCGCGGACTCCCCGGACGGGGGATGGTTCGGCTACCAGCCGAACGCGGGGCCGTTCTACTCGCCGGGCACTGCCATGGACTATTGGGCGCTCGGGCTCCAGATCCTTGGCCTCGCCTCGCTGGTGTCGTCGGTGAACTTCATAGTCACCGTGTTCAACATGCGTGCCAAGGGGATGCGTCTGCTTCGCATGCCCGTGTTCGCATGGATGTCGACAGTGGTCGCTTTCCTGCTGTTGTTCTCACTGCCAATCATCGCTGTCGCGTTGTTCATGGTCACCTTCGACCGGCAGTTCGGGACCCTCTTCTTCGCACCGTCGGGAGGTGGTGACCCGATACTGTGGCAACACCTGTTCTGGCTGTTCGGCCATCCCGAGGTCTACATCCTGATCCTCCCCGCCATGGGTATCGTCTCCGAGGTCCTCCCGGTCTTCAGCCGCAAGCCGTTGTTCGGCTACTCCGCCGTCGTCTTCGCCGGCGCGGCGATCGCCTTCCTCGGATTCGGCGTTTGGGCCCATCACATGTTCGCGTCGGGGATCACCCCTGTGGCCCAGGCGGCGTTCGGTCTCGCCACGATGACCATCGCCATCCCAACCGGGATCAAGATCTTCAACTGGATGGGGACGATGTGGGGCGGCCGATTACGTCTCACCACGCCGATGCTGTTTGCGATCGGCTTCGTCGGAATGTTCACCATCGGAGGGCTCTCTGGCGTGAGCCACTCGATAGTCCCATCGGATTGGCAGCAGACCGACACCTACTACATCGTTGCCCATTTCCACTACGTGCTGTTCGGCGGAGCCGTGTTCGGGATCTTCGCCGGTCTCTACTACTGGTTTCCCAAGCTGACCGGACGTGTGATGAGCTCGGCGTTGGGCAAAGTCCACTTCTGGCTGATGTTCATCGGGTTCAACCTCACCTTCGCACCCATGCATTGGTTGGGTTTGCAGGGGATGGTGCGTCGCACCTGGAAGTACGCGCCGGAAGCCGGCTTGGAGACGTGGAACGTCGCAGTCTCGATCGGTGCGTTCATCATCGCCGCCGGCATCCTCACGTTCATCTTCAACTGGTACCACAGTCGTCGTCACGGTGAGCCCTCCGGTCTCGACCCGTGGGATGCGCGCACGATCGAGTGGACCACTCCCAACCCCACCCCGGAGTACAACTTCGCAATCGCCCCGGAGGTGACTCGTCTCGACCATTTCTGGCACATGAAGTACGACGAAGATGAGGATGGGCGTGCGGTCCGCAAACCCGACGCTGACGAGTTGGTCGCCAAACTGGAGTACGACGGGCGCAACCCACCCAGCCCAATCCACCTTCCGGCCCCCTCCTATTTCCCATTCGTGATGGCAATGGGCTTCCCCCTCGTGTTCTACGGGGTCATCTATCACACGAGTCTCTGGGGGAAGGTGCTCATCCTCGTCGGGGCATTGGTCATCCTCTCCGCGGTGGTCGGGTGGGCAATCGAGCCTCTGGAAGAGGCGCCTTCGCCTGAAGGCGAAGGCGTTGGAGTTGCTGGCGCAACTCCCCCGGTTGAAGAGGCGTCTTCGTCTGACGACGAAGCCGTTGCAGAAGCTGGCGCTTCTGCCCCTGGGGTCGAAGAGGGGGAGGTTGATGCCGATGAGTGAGTTGGCACACGACGCCGTGCCTTCGGTTGGAGCCGAAGGCAATGCAGATGCCGGCGCATCTGCCGCTGTCGAACATCACGACGAGCACGAGTCGACGGGTATCGACAACCGCAAGCTCGGGATGTGGGTGTTCCTCAGCTCGGAGTTCCTCTTCTTTGGCGCGCTGATCAGCAACTACCTGCTCTATTCCAATCGAGCCGGGTTCGAGGGTGTCTATCCAGCCGAGATCTACGACATCCCCTTCACGTCGGTGAGCTCGTTCGTGCTGCTGATGTCGTCGCTCACGATGGTGTTGGCGCACAACGCTCTCACTCGTGACGATCAGAACGGAGCGAGAACATGGCTCTTTGCCACCGCGGCGCTCGGTGCCGTCTTCCTCGGCGGCCAGGTGTTCGAGTTCACCGAGTTCATCGTCGAATACGACATGACGCTGTCGACAAACCCGGCCGCGTCTGCCTTCTACGTGCTCACCGGCTTCCACGGGACGCACGTCGCCATCGGTGTCATCATGCTGCTGTCTCTGTGGGGCATCTCCCGTCGTCGGGGTGGTCTCAGCGAGAGACATGGGCTGAACCTCGAGTTGGTCGGTCTGTACTGGCACTTCGTCGACATCATCTGGATCGTCATCTTCACCGTGGTCTACCTCCTGTCGGTGGCGCCGGCATGATTCAACTTCCACCCCGCCCACCCGCCGGCATGAGCAACTTCCGCCCCACCCACCCGCCGGCATGAGCAACTTCCGCCCCACCCACCCGCCGGCATGAGCAACTTCCGCCCCACCCACCCGCCGTCATGACCGCCGAGCATCGTCCCCACCCCACCCCGGGCCAGTACTGGCGCATTGCCGCTTTTCTCGCATTGGTGACCGCGGTCGAGGTGGCCATGTACTACATCGACCGGGAGCTGGGCCTCGGTTTCCTCAACGCGGCGATCCTGCTTTCTCTCTCCGCGGTGAAGTTCCTCGTGGTGGTGGGGTGGTTCATGCACGTCCGGTTCGAGAAGCCCATGATCAGCCGCTTCTTCACGGCCGGGTTCATCCTCGCCTGCGGGCTCTACCTCGTCGTCCTGTCCGCCCTCGGCGTAGTCGTCATCCGCGGCTCCTGAACCTCCGGTAGTCAGGCCCGTATCCGGACCCGAGTGCCTCGAGAATCACACACGTCTTCGTCATACCCGATGGCCCTGTTAGAAACATCCCGACAATGAGCAAGCCTCTGGAACCCGGCCGATTCTTCCTACCCGGACCAACCGAAGTCCATCACGACGTATTGAAAGCCCAGACCGGCGCGATGATCGGGCACCGCGGTCGGGAGATCCAGGACCTGCTCGCCCGAATCGACACGGGTCTCAAGACCGTGTTTCAGACCGAGCGTCCCGTGCTCGTGTCGACTTCCTCGGCCACGGGGCTCATGGAGGCCGGTGCTCGTAACGGCGTCATCGACGGCAAGGTCCTCAGCTTGGTCACGGGTGCCTTTTCCCGGCGTTTCGCGGAGATCGCCAGGGCATGTGGCCACGACGTCGAGGTCTGGGAGGTCGATTGGGGCTCTGTCCACGATCCGGGTCAGCTCGCCGAGCATCTGGAGCGGGGCTCCTACGAGGCTGTCACCCTGTCCCAGTCGGAAACCTCGACAGGCTCGTTGCAGGACCTCGAGTCGATTGCGCGTGTGGTGGGTGAGCATGAGGAGACCCTTCTCCTCGTCGATTCCGTCACTGGAGTCGGTGGGGTCGAGACCCTCACCGACGCCTGGTCTGTCGACTACATCCTCACCGGCTCGCAGAAGGCTCTGGCTCTTCCACCAGGTCTGGCCTTCGCCGCGGCCAACGACGCCATCCTCGAGCGATCGGCCAGGTCGGGCTCAAAGGGGTGGTACTTCGATCTCGTGAAGCTCCACGACAAGATCGTCGAGCATCAGACCCCGGCTACCCCCGCGATATCACTGCTGTATGCACTCGACGCCCAGCTACGACGCATCGAGTCGGAGAGCATCGAGGGCCGCTGGAAGCGGCACCTCGACATGCAACGCCGGACGATCGAATGGGTCGTGGACATGGCTGCCCGCGGAGTGGAGATCGAGGTCTTCGCCGCGGAGGGTCATCGTTCACCGACCGTGACTTGCGTGGCTGCAGACGGCTCGCCTGAGATCGTCGCAGAGCTGTTCGAGCGTGGGTGGGTGATCGGGGGCGGCTACGGCAAGCTGAAGGACTCGACGTTCCGCATCGGCCACATGGGCGATCACACGATGGATGAGCTCGAGGAGCTCCTCTCGGTTCTCACCGAAGTCATGTCATGACACATCGGGTGTTGGTCACCGACAAGGTGGCCCTGTCCGGTCTCTATCCGATCCTGGAAGACGAAGGGTTCAAGGTCTTCTCCGTGGACGACTCTGCCGGCGCGGAGTTCGAGGAGCTCTTGTCGGGCGCGGACGCGTTGATCGTGCGCAGTGCCACCAAGGTGAACCGCGAGATGATCGAGCGGGCCACCCAAATGCGCGCCGTCGGCCGTGCCGGCGTGGGAATCGACAACGTCGACGTCGAGGCCGCGACCAAGCGTGGCATCGCCGTGTTCAACGCCCCCGGTGGCAACACGATTGCTGCGGCCGAGCTGACGATGGC
>JASFVB010000112.1:0-8549 GCA_050050035.1 Acidimicrobiia bacterium
GTCGTCGTTCCGTGAGGTTGGTCATGCCCTGGTATTGGTCAGATGAAGTAGCGATTGTTCTCCAATCCAGTGGGAGGCTCGACGCCGAGACCGCCGCCGCCCTGATTGCCACGCCGGTGGCGTTTCGTCGCGATGCCGAGACCCTGGAGGAGGTCGCCATCGAATTGGCAGAGGAAGGCGAGGTTCCCTTAGCTGCGTAGGTGCTTCGCAGCCTGACCCGATCGAAATGGGCCCTGGGAGCCCTCACCGTCGTCGTCGTCGCAGCAGTCTTCATCCGTCTCGGCGTCTGGCAGCTCAACCGTCTCGACGAGCGTCGGGAGGAGAACACCATTGGGGAGAGCCGTCTCGGTGCTGAGCCGGTCGGTCTCGACGAGCTGCTCGAGCTCACCGCGGGGGATTTCGACGAGATCGAGTTCAGGAAGGCTCTGGTGTCGGGTGTCTTCGACCCCAGCGAGGAGGTGCTCGTCCGGTCGCAGGTGGAGTTGGGTCAGGCAGGCTTCCACGTGATCACGCCTCTCGTCACGTCGTCAGGCTCGGCGGTGATGGTCAATCGAGGTTGGGTGCCACTGACGATGGACACGCCACCAGTGGCGGCACAGCCTCCGGCTGGCGTGGTCGAGATCCTGGGCTGGGTTCATCTCACCCAGGAACGCCCGCCCCTCGGACCAGTCGACCCTCCAGGAAACCAGACTGTCTTCAACCGGGTCGATCTCGATCGTCTCGGCGGGCAGACGAGCCACGAGCTCGCTGCCGTCTACCTCGTGGAGCTGGGGGAGAGGGGAGACGAATTGCCCCTCCTGCTCAACGCGCCCGATTTCGCCGACGAGGGCCCACATCTGGCATACGCCATCCAGTGGTTTGGGTTCGCCGCGATCGCTCTTGTGGGGTTCGCTGCTCTGTTTCGACGGTCTTTGCGTCGTCGGCCAGACCTCTAGCCGGCCACTTTGGCGAGATCGTCCACTACCTCGAATCCTTCCAGCTCTGTGAGTTGACGCGGGTCGAGTTTGATCTTCGCCGTTCGCGATCCGGCACCTACCACCACCCAGTCGCGGTCGATCACGTTTGCATCGAGCCACACAGGCATCTGGTCGGGCAAGCCGAAGATCGTGACACCGCCGATCTCCTGACCGGTGAGTTGCTTGGTCGTCTCGGCCGGTGCGAAACTCACCTTCCTGACACCCAGCTTGCGACGTACCGTCCCGTTGACGTCCAATCGGGTGTTGGCGAGCACCACACAGACGGCGTGGTGCCCCTCCGGCTTTCTCGATGCGACCAGTATGGCGTTGGCGGAGTTCTCCAGCGGCACGTCGTATGCCTCGCAGAACAGGGCCGTATCGGCCAACTCCGGATCACACGGCATCTCTTCGTAGACGATCCCGTGTCGTTCCAGGTCAGCGATCACCTCTGCAGCGGCGCTCATGGTCACTCAGCCTAGGAATTGGCTGCGCCGGTGCGTGTGAACCTGAGACAATCGACGTATGAAGGGCTATGACGAGCAAACCTACGGCCGGATCTGGGCGCCCTATTACGACGAGATCTTCGCTGAGGTCGATGACGCAATCATCGACCTCTTGGAGCGTCATGCCGGAAGTCCGCCACGTGTACTGGAATTGGCCATTGGCACGGGTCGCATCGCCCTTCCGCTTGCCGACCGTGGTGTGACCGTGACCGGCATCGACGCATCGGAGGAGATGGTGGCCAAGATGCGCGCCAAACCCGGGGGAGAGGCGATAGCGGTGACCATGGCCGATTTCGCAGACGTCGCGGTCGACGACGTCTACCCGGTGATCCTCCTTGCCTTCAACACCATCTTCGCCCTCTTGACTCAGGAGCGTCAGATCGAGTGCTTCGAGAACGTGGCTGCACATCTCGAGCCAGGAGGTCGGTTCATCATCGACTGTTTCGTCCCCGATGTGACGAGATTCGACCGATACAACACCAGACTCGGCGTCTCCAGCATCGGGAGCACCGAGGAGCACCGTCTCGAGATGTCGATACACGACCCCGTTCGTCAACGCGTTTCGTCTCAGATGCTGAAGAGAAACGCCGACGGCTCGACTGTCGTGTTGCCGGTCGAGGTTCGTTACGCCTGGCCCTCTGAGCTCGACCTAATGGCTCGTCTGGCCGGTCTGGAGCTCGAAGACCGCTTCGGTTGGTACGACTTGCGACCCTTCAACGAGAGATCGACGAGTCACATGTCGATTTACGTCAAGCCCGGCTAGACCGCTTCGTCGGCTTCCTCTGCCGGCTCATCTGCTGATTCCTGAGCCGCGACCTGAGCTCGGACCTCGTCCATGTCGAGACCCTTGACCTGTCCGATCAGGTCCTCGAGCATGTTGCCGGGCAAAGCTCCGGGCTGGGCATAGAGGATGATCTGGTCGCGGAAGACCATGAGGGTGGGTATGGACCTGATGCCAAACGTCATGGCGAGCTCTTGTTGGTCTTCGGTGTCGACCTTGGCGAAGACGATGTCCTCGTGCTGGTCCGATGCCGCCTCGTAAGTCGGTGCGAACGAGCGACAAGGGCCACACCACTCGGCCCAGAAGTCGACGAGGACGGTGTCATTGTCCCGAATGGTCTGATCGAACGTTTCTTTCGTGAGGGCCACAGTGGCCATGCTTGAACCTCTCTTTGAAGCTAGGGGAGCAGAGTGGGGAACATATTCGCCCAGCGGTGTTATTCCTCAGCCTAGAGTCGTTGTTGGATCATGAGACTTCTCAAGTCGAAGTGGGCAGACCGCGAGCTCACCTGGAAGGTATGCCTCAACTGCGGCAACCGGTACCAGGCCGGCGATCACGGATACCGGGTGCGTTGGTGCTCCCCGTCGTGTGAGACCGCGACGATGCGCAGCCAGCGCGAGGAAATCGAGAGCTCGTGGATGAGGGCTGTTTGGTTCATTCGCTGATCGGTGGGACGGCGCTAGCCGTGACACATCGACGGTTCCACTGAGAACGCGATCCCGATCGTTGTCGCACAGTCAGGGGTACCGTCGTCTTCATGCGGTTCCTCAGCATCTTTGCGCTCCTCGCATTGGCCGAGATGGCCACATTCTTCTGGGTCGAGTCACGGGTCGGTCTCGGATGGGCGTTGGGGATGGCACTGGGGACGGCATTCCTCGGTTCGATTCTGGTGAGACGCGCAGGCGTGGCCGTGCTGGCCAGGATGCGGGAGAAGTGGGGCCAGGGAGTGCTGCCTGGCAGGGAGCTGAGTGACGGTGCGGCGATCCTCGTCGCCGGAGCCTTTCTGATCTCACCGGGGTTTCTAACCGATACGTTGGGATTCCTCCTCCTGGTGCCTTGGGTCCGCGGACATCTCTACGCACTCGTCACCAGCCGTTTCGCCGACCGGGCGACCCTCCTGACGCCTCCATCGGACACGATCGGGGAAGGGGTCATCGACGTGGACGAGCTCGACTGACAATCTCCCCAGAAGCGCCCATAATTCACGTTATGTCAAGTGGTAGATCACAACAAACATGTGGCCCGGGGTCCACTTATGTCAAGTAGGCAGTTCACAACACCATGTGGCCCGGGTCTTCTGTTGTCGAGCAGGCAGTTCCTCTGACCCTGTGACAGGGGTCCTGACGTCGGGCCATCTGAGCCCCATACGTTGCCACATGGGCTCGTCGCGCCTACAGTTTCATGCACATGAACACGAACCCGCGCTCGCTGCTTCTCCTCATGTAGGGCGAACGCGCACATATCCGTGTTCGCCCGCCCCCGAAGACCGGGGGCTTTTTTCTTTTCCCGGTCACAGCCCGTCTTCCAACGAACAGGACCCAACTCATGCCTCCCCAACCCGCCAAGCCAAAGAAGATGCCATTCGAGAAGTACCGGCCTCAGGTACCTCTCGTCCTCGAGGACCGCACCTGGCCCAACGTCGTGACAGACAAGGCACCACGTTGGTGCTCGGTGGATCTCCGCGACGGCAATCAGGCCTTGATCGACCCAATGGACCCTGCTCGCAAGCTGCGCATGTTCCAGGCCCTCGTCGCCATGGGCTTCAAGGAGATCGAAGTCGGGTTCCCCGCAGCCAGTCAGCCGGATTTCGACTTCGTTCGTCAGTTGGTGGACGACGACCTCATCCCCGATGACGTGACCATCCAGGTCCTCACCCAGTGTCGTGACGAGTTGATCGAACGTACGTACGATTCGATAGCCGGCTCCTCGCAGGCCATAGTCCACTTCTACAACTCGACCAATTCTCTGCAACGCGACGTCGTGTTCGGCATGGACAAGGATGGGATCCGGGACATCCCCGTCAACGCGGCCAAGCTCTGTCGCAAGCTCGAGGAGACCATGGGAGATACCAAGATCCGGTACGAGTACTCCCCCGAGAGCTTCACGCTGACCGAGCCGGACTACGCAGTCGACGTGTGCGAAGCGGTGATGGACGTCATGGACCCGAGCCCCGACGACCCGATCATCATCAACCTGCCGGCAACCGTCGAGTGCTACACACCCAATGTCTACGGCGATGTCATCGAGTGGTTCGGTCGCAATGTCTCGAGACGCGACTCGATCGTTCTCAGCCTCCATCCCCACAACGACCGCGGCTGTGCGGTCGCCGCGGCCGAATTCGGGGTGATGGCCGGTGCGGACCGGGTCGAAGGCACACTCTTCGGCAATGGGGAGCGGACAGGCAATGTCGACATCATCACGTTGGCCATGAACCTCTTCGCCAATGGTGTCGACCCCGAGCTCGACATCAACGACATCGACTCGCTTCGGCGTACCGCCGAGTATTGCAACCGGCTTCCGGTCCACCCGCGCCATCCCTATGTGGGCGACCTGGTGTACACGGCGTTCTCCGGCTCACACCAAGACGCCATCAAGAAGGGCCTCGAGGCGCTCTCCGACGACTATGACCACTGGGCAGTCCCCTACCTGCCGATCGACCCGAAGCACGTCGGAAGGAACTACGAAGCCGTGATAAGGGTGAACTCGCAGTCCGGCAAGGGCGGAGTGGCCTACGTGATGAAGGAAGAGCACGGGTTCGACCTGCCCAGGAGACTCCAGATCGAGTTCTCCAAGACGATCCAGCACATTGCCGAAGACTCCGGCACGGAGATCACACCTACGGCGATGTGGGACTCATTCCAGGGCGTCTACTTCCCGGAAGAGGCCGAATACCGACTCCGTAGCCACGACCTCCACACCATGACCAAGGACGGCAAGGGTCACACCACGGTCACCGCGCAACTGGTCGTCAACGGTGAGGACATTGACGTTATCGGTGAGGGCGATGGGCCCGTGGAGGCGTTCGTGCATGCCTTGCGTGAGGAATTCGACCGCTACTTCGACGTGGTGGACTACAGCGAGCACGCCGTCGGAAGTGGCGCCGACGCGAAAGCGGTCGCATACGTGGAGAGCTCAGGAGAGGACGGTTCGCTCCGTTGGGGCATAGGGGTGGACTCGAACATCACCACCGCCTCGTTGCTCGCCGTGCTTGCCGCCTACGAGAGGCAGAGTCGTTCGCTCGTCTAGGCGACGGGCTTGCCGTGGCGGCCCTCCCCCGAGCTGAACCTTCCAGCGCCTTCGGCAGTCTCCCCCGACCCGATGGTGCTCAACCCCAGACGTGTCTCGTTGACCAGGGCATCGGCCTCACCCAGGTCCCACTGCTCCAAGACCGATCTGCGATCGTTCCTCATGCAGACCTGAGGGTGCACGGCGATCTCGGTGGCCAGCTTCAATGCGCCGTCGAGTGCCCCGCCGCTCTCTGTCACACGATTGACCAACCCCATGAGCTTGGCCTCCTCGGCCCCCACTCCCCTGCCGGTGAGGATGAGGTCCATCGCCCGGCTGTGTCCGATGAGACGTGGGAGACGCACGGTCCCACCGTCTACCAACGGAACTCCCAGTCGCCGGCAGAACACGCCAAGTGTCGCGTCTGCCGCGGCCACGCGGAGATCGCACCACAGTGCCAACTCGATGCCGCCGGCGACGGCATAGCCCTCGATGGCCGCGATCACCGGCTTGGTGAGGCTCATCCGCGTGGGTCCCATGGGCCCGGGACCGTCCAATGTCACTCTGGTCCCCGCCTCGTCGGCGATCGTGTGCAGGTCGGCGCCGGCGCAGAAGTGACCTTGGCTGCCGGTCAGGATCGCGACGTCGAGTGTCGTGTCGGCGTCGAAGTCGGTGAACGCTTCGTGGAGCAGCCGGGCGGTCTCCCCGTCGACGGCATTCCTCACCTCGGGTCGGTCGATCTCCACGACAAGGGTGCGATTGATGGTTTCGGTGCGGACCTTCGGCTTGTTGCTCACCACGTGCTCCTCTCGGCAGGGAGTCGAGCGTAGGCAGGAGGTCGGCTACATTCCCCCGATGCCTGAGATGGTCATCGCCTTGGATGATCCCCAACGCGCAGACATACAACAGCTCCTGGAGTCGCACATGGCGCTGATGCGGCAAACCAGCCCGCCGGAGCACATTCATGCCCTCGACACCAACGGGCTGCTCGCTCCGGATGTCTCGTTTTACAGCTTGCGTGAGGATGGGCTGCTGATAGGTGTGGGCGCGCTGAAAGAGATCGAGCCACGGCATGGCGAGATCAAGTCGATGCACACACGCATCGATCAGAGAGGTCGGGGGCTCGGAAGGACGATGCTGGAGCACCTCCTGGCCACGGCCCGTTCGCGCGGATACGAGCGGATCAGCCTGGAAACCGGCACCATGGAGGAATTCGCCTCGGCCAGGGCGCTGTACGTCTCTGCCGGCTTCGAGGTGTCTGAGCCGTTCGGGGACTACTGGGACAACGAGTTCAGCGTCTGCATGAGCCTGGACCTGGGTTAGTCCGCGAGCTGTGGTCCCGAGCAGGCCACGCCGAGTAGTTCGACCGCAACGGCCCCGAGCTTGACTTGAAGCGTGGTTGATGTTCTACCGTGGTCCACGGTGACCATTCCTTACCTCACGGTCTTTGAGCGCAGCGCGCCTGTTGGCCCCTCATGACCGACCGAACGACGAACAACGACATCGCCTTGCTGGGCAGTGGTCTCCGGCTCATCGCCCGCCAACTCCCGCGAGCTCCAAAGGAGTTCGCCTTTGGAGCCGTCGGCACAACGATCTATGCCGGGATGACGATCGTCTCGTCGTTCATCATCGGGTGGATAACCGACGATATCCTCGTGCCTGCCGTCGACAGCGGGCAGGTGACGCGCGCGGCGCTGGCGGGTGCTGCCGCGCTCGTGATCGGTGCGGCCACCCTGCGCGCGATCGGGATCACCATGCGTCGGAGTGGCGCCTACTACGCCCAGCACCGGCTCCAATACCGCGATCGTATCGAAGTGACGAACCGCTATCTGGAGCTCCCCATCGAGTGGCATCGCCGCCATCCGACCGGCCAGCTCTTGTCGAATGCCAACGAGGACGTCGAAGCCGCGGCGTTCATCGCCGCTCCCCTGCCGATGGCGTTCGGAGTCGTCCTCATGTTGATCGCGACTGCCACGATCCTCATCATCACCGACCCGTTCCTCGCCCTCGTCGGCTTTCTCGTCGGCCCGGTGCTCATGCTCGTGAACTACACGTTCCAGCGGCGTATGAGGGCCGTGGCGGCCAGGGCACAGAGCCTTCGGGCGGAGGTGGCGGACATCGCGCACGAGTCCTTCGATGCTGCTCTGGTTGTGAAGACTCTCGGGCGGGAGAACGATGAAGTTGGCCGGTTCGGGCAGAGATCCGATGAGCTGCGCGATCGTATGGTCGAAGTCGGCGTCCTGAGGGCCAAATTCGACCCGGTCATCGAAGCACTCCCCAGCATCGGCATCCTCGCCGTCCTCGTCTTGGGCGCGTGGCGTGTCGACCAGGGTTTGCTCACGGCCGGGACACTCGTCACCTTCGCCTACCTGTTCCGACTGGTGGCTCTGCCCATGAGAGTCTTCGGGTGGCTGCTCGGCGAGCTCCCGCGCTCGATCGTAGGCCTCCACCGAATAGAGGCCGTCCTGGAGGAGAGCGACCGGGTCTCCTATGGCGACACAGTGCCCGAGACCACCGGAGGCGCCTCGGCCGCAGCCGAGTCGCTGGTGTACACGTATCCGGAGGCGGAGTACGAGGACATCGGCCAGTTCGGTGCCGACGTGGCCCGCTCGACGGACGACGAGTCGGGGCGTGGCATCGAGTCGATCACATTGGACGTGGCCTCTGGGAAGACCGTTGCCCTGGTCGGCCCCACCGGCTCGGGCAAATCGACGGTGGCACATCTTCTCGTTCGGTTGTTCGACCCCGACAGCGGTGAGATCGCGTTGGACGGTCACACTCTCCTGGATCTCGACCGGGAGACTCTGGCCCGTTCGGTGGCCATCGTGTTCCAGGAGACTTTCCTGTTCAACGACACCATCTACAACAACATCACCCTCGGTGAGCCGTTTGATCCGACCGAGGTCCACGCAGCGGCGAAGCTGGCCCAGGCCCACGAATTCATCGAGAGTCTCGAAAACGGGTATGCCACCGAAGTCGGAGAACGCGGGGCGACCCTTTCCGGCGGGCAGCGGCAACGCATCGCCATCGCCCGGGCTCTCGTCCGCCGACCACGTCTGCTCGTTCTCGACGACGCGACATCTG
>JASFVB010000113.1:0-8359 GCA_050050035.1 Acidimicrobiia bacterium
TTGGGCAGGGCCTGTCGTTCCAGAACGACCCGTGGGAGTACTTGGCTTGGTACCGCGTACAGTCAGAGCGGGTGACGGGAATCGAACCCGCGTCTACAGCCGTTGGGCAGGGCCTGTCGTTCCAGAAGGACCCGTGGGAGTACTTGGCTTGGTACCGCGTACAGTCAGAGCGGGTGACGGGAATCGAACCCGCGTCTACAGCTTGGGAAGCTGTCGTTCTGCCATTGAACTACACCCGCGGGCGACGTCAGAGTAGTCCTCCGAGACGCCGTACAACCAGGTCGTAGAATCCCGGCGAATGGGAACCGAACAACCGCTGACGACCGGCGTTGGTGCCTTCTCTGCCGAGGAGCACGCCCGCCGGGTGGACAGGGTTCGTTCCTTGATGTCGGCGGACGAGCACGACCTCGATGCCCTTCTGGTCACCAGCCCCGAGAACATCTACTACTTGATTGGCTTGACCCATCAGGGCTATTTCGCCTTCACCATGCTCGTCCTGCCCCGGGAGGGCGACCCGAGTCTCCTCACGAGGAGCATGGAGGCGTACACGATCAGCCAGCAAGCGCCCCATATCGATCACATCGGGTACGGGGACGACGAGGACGCGGGAGACGCCGCGGTTCGGGCGTTGAAGAAGCTCGGCATCGCATCGGGTCGTGTCGGGGTCGACCGTTCGAGCATGTTTCTCCCCGCCGGCATCTGGGAGGACATGGAGATCGGGCTTCCGGGTGTCCAGTGGATCGACACGAGTCGGTCGGCGAGCACGGCTGCGAGATTCCGCGCCGGTCTCGTGGACGAGGTCCGGCTGGTCAAGTCGGAGGCCGAGCTCGAGTACATCCGCCGAGCGGCGGCTATCAGCGACAGAGCGGTGGCCGCCGGCATCGACATCGCCGGGGTCGGCATCAACGAGAAGGAGGTCGCGGCGGCCGTATACCGGGAGATGATTCTCGGTGGTGGGGAGTATCCCGGATTCGTCCCCTTGATCAGGTCTTCGGAGACGCTCATGGAGGAGCACTCGACCTGGCGTGATCGATACCTGAAGCCCGGTGACAAGATCTTCATGGAGCTCTCCGGAGCGGCCGCGCGATACCACGCACCACTGACGCGAATGGGCTTCGTCGGATCAGTCGAGCCCGGGGCGAAACGAGCCCAAGAGCTGGCGCTCAGCGCCTTTTCGGCAGTGGTCGACTCCTTGCGACCGGGTGTCGCCACGGGGGAGGTCTACAACGCCTGGCAGTCGGTCGTCGACGACGGTCTCGGCCACGGCAACCTCATTCGCCATCATTGCGGATACTCGGTGGGCATCGGATTCCCGCCCAGCTGGGTGGGAAGCTCGACGGTTCTGGGTATTCGCCGCGGCGGTCTCGTCGAGGTCGAGGAGGGCATGGTCTTCCACGTCCTCTCCTGGATCACCGACTCCGAGCTAGGCGACCATTTCTCGAGCGACACCGTCATTGTTGGCTCGACCGACAACGAAGTGGTGACAACTACACGTCACCAACTACTCATCGGGTGAACCGAGCCACGGTCACACAGCGGTCACTGAGGATGGCCGTCGCCATCCTGACGTTTCTCAAGCTCGTCCTCAACGCCGGCTGGCGCTTCGTGTACCCCTTCCTCCCCGCCCTGGGCCGGGGGCTCGGGGTCGACCTGGGGCAGATGGGCGTGCTGCTGTCGGTGAGATGGGGTGTGGGGTTTGCGGCCCCGCTCGGTGTGATGGCCGCGGAGCGGAGTCGCTCGAGTCGAAGACTCCTGGTCGCGGGTCTCATCTTCTTCGGCATGGGAGCGACGGTCACGGCCGTCTCCGGGGTGTTCGTCGGTGCGATCGTCGGCTTCGCCTTCATGGGCATCGCCAAGCCTCTGTTCGACGTGGGCGCGGCGACCTACGTGTCGGAGCGGGTCCCTTACAGCCGTCGGGCGAGGTCACTGGGAATCCTCGAGCTCAGCTGGGCGGGCGGCTTTCTCATTGGGGCGCCACTGGCCGGTTGGCTGATCGACAGATGGGGCTGGGAGATGCCTTTCTGGGTCTTCGGCATGTTCGCCCTCGCCGCGCTGGGTCTGGTGCTCGGTCTGCTCGACCCGTCGGATCACGAGCATGCGGACGGGGTTGACGCGCCTCGCCACGCGCGACCGAGCATCGCCCCGTTCCTGGCCTCGGTTGTGATCGCGGGTTTCACGCTCGAGCTGATCTTCGTGGTCATGGGAGCGTGGCTCGAGTCCTCGTTTGGGCTGAGCCTGTTCGCCCTCGCCGGGGTGGGCGCCCTTCTCGGGGTGGCTGAGCTGGGTGGGGAGGGTCTGATGGTGGCCTTCACCGATCGCATCGGGAAGCGGAACTCGTTTGCCGCCGGGCTGTTGGCAACTGCCGTCTCCCTCGTCGCGCTCGCGTTTTGGAACAACGTGCTCGCCGCCGCTCTGGTGGCTCTGTTCTTTGCAATCGTTTCGCTCGAGCTGGCCGTCATCTCCGGGCTTCCGATCGCCAGCGAGCTACGTCCGAGCAGACGTGCTCGTTTTCTCGCCTGGACCCTGGTCGCCGCCGGGGCCGGTCGAATTGCAGCCGACCTCGTCGGGCCGGCGATCTTCGATCGTGCGGGTATGACGGCGGTGTCCGCTATCGCAGCCGCATCTGCGGTGGCAGGGGCGCTCGTTCTGTTGACTCTCGTGAGAGAGCCGGCCAGGGGATAGTCCCCGTGTGTTGAGGGCCTTCGGTTCGAGTGACTGAATAGGGTGGGGCCGGCGATGTCCCGGGCCGCAGGAGGCTCGTCGTAGACATCCTCAAGATTGAGCGAGAGACCTGCTCGAAGGTCGTTGGGAGAAGCATGAAGGTCGTGGTGCCGTTGGACATGTCCGAAACCGCCAACCGGGCGATCGAGTTGGGAGCCGACATCGCTAGGGGTCTGGGAGATGAGCTCCTTCTCGTGACGGTGAGCGGGCAACGTCTCCTCAGCGATCTGGCACCTCTCGCCAAGTCAGAGGGTGTCCCCGTCCCCGAGATGATCGAAGCCTTCCTGAAGAGCTCCCTGGCCGACATCAAGGGCGTCTCGGCCCGTCACCAGGTGATCCCGGGAGAGAACGCACCCGAGGCCCTCATCGACTTCGTCGCCGCCGACCCTGAGGTTCGTATGGTCGTCATGGCCACCCATGGCCGCACCGGGATCGAGAAGTGGCGTTTGGGCAGTGTTGCCGAGAGGGTCGTCAGGCATTCCACTGTCCCGGTGACGGTGGTGCCGAAGCCGCGCTGAGCCCAGACGTCAGGGGTGATCCTCGGATGTGCCCGAGTGGGGCGGGGGGTCTTTCCCTAGAGGATTGCCCCGAGGAAACTCTGGGTTCGCTCGTGCTCGGGGTTGTCGAGGATCTGGGCGGGTGGACCCGATTCCAGGATCCGTCCCCGGTCGAACATGACGAGACGGTCGGCAGCCTCGCGGGCGAAACCCATCTCGTGGGTTACCAGCATCATGGTGGTCTCGCCCTCTTCGGCGATGTCCCTGAGGACAGCGAGAACGTCACCAACCAATTCGGGGTCCAGTGCAGACGTGACCTCGTCGAACAGCATCACCGAGGGGCGTGTCGCCAACGCTCGGGCGATTGCCACCCGCTGCTTTTGACCACCGGAGAGCTGACCCGGTGTGTGGTTGGCATGCTGGCTGAGCCCGACCTTGGCCAGTAGCTCCATGCCGATGTTTCGGGCCTCGCCACGCGACATGCCATGCACCTTGACCGGTGCCAGCATGATGTTCTCCAGAGCACTCATGTGGGGGAACAGGTTGAAGTGCTGAAACACCATCCCGATGCTGGAGCGCACGCTGCGGATGTGTCTCTCCGAAGCGTCTGCCAGCTGATTGCCGTGCTCTTCGTGATAGAGGTGCCTGCCGCCGACCTCGATGGTCCCCGCGTCGATTCGCTCCAACGTCATGATGACCCGCAAGATGGTGGTCTTGCCCGAGCCGCTCGGGCCGATGATCACGACCCGCTCGCCCGGCTCCACATCCAGGTCGAGGTCCCGGAGCACGACATTGTTCCCGAATGCCTTGGTCACGGCGCGCATCCGGACGCTGGCGGCGCCCTTGGCGGACAAGTCCTTCGGAGATGCGGTGGTGGTCATTTCATTGCCTTTCGTAGGACACGCGTTCCTCGAGTCGTCGGACGATCCACGCGGCGGGGATACTCACCAGCAGGAAGCCGAGACCGGCCATCAGGTAGGGCTCGACCGGCCTGAAGTCGTCGGCGCGAACCTGATTGGCGAAGGCGAGCACACCGAACACTCCCACGATGTAGCCGAGTGGTGCGTCCTTGAAACCGGCCACTAGGTAGTTGCCCAGCGCCGGCAGCACGTTGGGCACGGCCTGGGGGATGATGACCTTGAGCCAGGTGGTCGATGGTTTCAGGTTCAGCGCGATCGTGGCCTCCCATTGGCCGTCGGGCACGCTGTTGATCCCGGCCCGGTAGGCCTCCGAGCAGTACGTGGCGTAGTGCAGGCCCAGACCGATGGTGAGCACCCAGATCGGCTCCAGGTTGATGGCGTCACTGGCTCGCACCAGTCCAAGGAGGAAGAAGAGCTGCACCAGCAGCGGGGTCGACCGGACGAACTCGATAAAAGCTGTCGTCGGCCAGCTGAGCCAGCGAGTCGACGACCGCCGGCCCAAGGCGAGGATGAACCCCGCCAGTGCGGCGAAGGTGAAGGCCAACACGGTGGCCTTCACCGTCACCAGGAGGCCCTGGACCATCAGGGGAAGCAGATGCCAGAAGTACATCCAGTCGAAGTCACCAAGACCGGTCATCCGGGTGCGGAAGAAGGAGGTCTCGTCGACACCGAAGATGAGCACCGCATAGAGCACGGTGACGATGAGCACGGGGATGAGGACGTCGGAGCGCTGATACCAGCGTTTGTGAGGCTGGAACTCGACCTGCTCCTGAAGCATTGTGTCGTCAGACATAGTGCTCATCACGCAGCCCCTCCAACGTGCGGTGCCGCGATGTCGGCAGGCAATGGCTCATTACGAGCCTCGTAGCGCCCTTCCAGTCGGCGCTCGAAATAGCGGAAGAGGGTGGCGACCACCTGTGCCAGCACGAAGTAGATCAGCAGTGTGTTGACGAACAGGAAGGTGAGATCCGCAGTGGACGCCGCTCCGGCGGCGACCTGCTGTTGACGCACGTTGCGGGTCTGCTGCAACAGGTCGGTGAGACCGACCAGGGAGACCAGTGCGGTGCCTTTCAAGATCTCGATGGTCAGGTTGCCCATCGGGGGCAGGATGATGCGCATGGCCTGGGGGAGGATGACGTATCTCAGCCGCTGTGTCGGGGTCAGGTTGAGGGCGATGGTGGCCTCGGTCTGTCCCTTGGGGACCGCCTGGATGGCACCACGGACGATCTCCGCGCCATAACCACCCATGTTGAGCCCCAGGGCGATCGACCCGAGGAGAATCAACGATGCCTGGCCAACGTCCAACAGGATCGGGATCGCGATTGCGATGACGAACAGCAGCACGATCGACGAGATGCCACGGGCAAACTCGACATATCCGAACGCCAGTCCCCGAACCCATCTTCGCTCGGAGAGTCGTGCGACACCGAAGATGAGCGACAGCACGACGCCCAGGAGGAACGAGTAGACGAGGATCTGGATCGTGATCAACGCCCCCTCGAGCAACAGCCCGTATTGGTTCGTCTCTAGAAACAACGAATCCATGTCTCAGCTCCTTGGGGAGATGGCCATTTGTGTGCGGGGTTCCGGGCACGAGACCCGGAACCCCGTACACATCGATGAGTGCTAGTCGAGGAAGTCGTCGACGGTCAGACCGTTGGCCAGCTCGACGTCGGCGTCCGAGAAGCCCTCGTATGCCGTGATCAGCTCCGTGGTCGTCCCGTCCTGACGGAACGCGTTGAGCTGATCGTTGAAGGCGTCACGGAAGTCCGTGTCGTCCTGTCGGAAGCCGTAGCCACCGCATGGCAGCGCCTCGTTGCCCTCGGTGTCCTTCGGGAAGAACGGTTCCACGGCCTCGATACCCGATCGAGCAGCCACGTGGGTGTCGACCGTGGCCGATGTGCCGGCTGCGGCGTCGACCTCGCCTGCCTCGAGGGCGGCGAACATGTCGTCGATGTTGGCGAATACCTCGAGTTGGCTGTCCGGGACCCCGGCGTCTTCTGCGTAGCCGACCTCGACGGTGCCCGACGCGATAGCCAGGATGATGTCGGAGTTGTCGGCGAACGACGAGTAGTCGACGATGCCGTTGGGGTTGCCCTCGGCGACCGCCAGCGACTCGGTCGTGCAGTAGTCGGGGTCAGAGAAGCTGATCTGGGCGGCGCGATCGGCGTTGATGTACATGCCGGCGGCGATCAGGTCGAACTGGCCGGCCAGCAGACCACCGATCAACTCACCGAACTCGACGACCTCGGCCTCGACCTCGGTGATGCCGAGCTCGGCCAGTACGGCCCGGGCAACGTCGGGGGCAAAGCCGGTGGCCTCGCCGTCGTCGCCCATGTAGCCATAGGGCACCTCGTTGGCGATCCCGATGGTGATGGAGCCGGAGTCCTGAAGCTGTTCCAGTGTGCTGGCGTCGCCGTCGCCCCCACAGGCCGATACGACGAGTGCGAGGCTGGCAAAAACCATCACCCCGCGTTTCCATTTGGTTCTTGACGTGCTGATTGTCTCCTCCTCGGTTGGGCTGCCCCGTGACCGGGTTGTACCCGGGCGGTACGGGTCGTGCACACTTGGTATACACGACGGATGCACTCGACCGTAGTCGTCTCGAAACGGCCGTGCCACGAAACTTTGCACAAATCAAATGTCGCTTCCCCGGCGGCCGGGAGCCGCGAGCGGTCGAGTCGGGGTTGGGCCAGTCGCCTTGGAGCGGGTGTCGCTCAGGCCTTCGCCAGCCTCTCAACCAGCCCGTTCATCATCCCGAGGCACTGTTCGAGCTGATCGAGGCCGATGTGCTCGTCGGGTTGGTGGGCAACGTCTATCGACCCCGGGCCACACACGGCGGCAGGGATGCCGGCGGCCTGGTAGATGCCGGCTTCGGTACCGAACGCGGCGACGGTCCGTTGGGGCTCTCCAAGCAGTCCGCTGGTCAGCGCCACCGCCGGAGAGCCCTCATCGCGCTCCAGACCGCCAACGGCACCCTCGGTGACCGTCTCGATCGAGACATCCGGTGAGACAGCTCGCATCTCGTCGAGCATCTGGCTCTCGAATACGGCCATCTGATCGAGCACCTTGTGAGCATCGGAGTTCACAACGGGCCGCATCTCCCACTGGATGGTGGCCTCACCCGCTACGACGTTGTGTGCTACGCCGCCGTGCATCGATCCGACGCTAATCGTCGTGTTCGGCGGGTCATAGGGGCTGTCCTTCGGAGGTTCCTCTTCGAGCTCCGAGGCCAGCTCCATGAGCCTTGCCACGTATCGGGCTCCGTATTGGACCGCGTTGACCGCATGCGCCGGCCTCGACCCATGACCCTCCAACCCGGTGATGTGCGTCGTGTACTCGTGCATCCCCTTGTGCGCCTCGACTATTCCCATCTCTGTCGGTTCGCCGACGATGGCGGCAGCGGGGCGTATGCCGGCGGCGATCATGTCGTCGATGAGGAGAGGGGCTCCTTTGCAGCCGACCTCCTCGCCGTATGTCACGGCGATGTGAACTGGTCTTTCGAGTCTGCCTTTGGCGAACTCCGGAGCCATGGCCAGGGCGCAGGCGATGAATCCCTTCATGTCGACGGTCCCTCTCCCGTAGATCTTCTGCTCGCGACGCATCGCGACGAAGGGTGCTCCGGTCCAGTCGGTCTCTTCCGCAGGCACCACGTCGGAGTGGCCGGACAGGACGACACCGCCGTCTCTGATCGGCCCGATGGTCGCCAGGAGGTTTGCTTCGCCCCCGGTGGTGTCTCGGGTGATTCTGATGTCCGCACCGAGGGGCTCCAGCAGGTCCGTGACGTATTCGATGAGGTCGAGATTCGATTCCCCGGTCACGGTGGGGAAGCCGACCAGGTCGCCGAGGATCAGCATCGTCTCGTTGAGAAGATCCGTCATGTTGTGTCTCGATCCAGCAGCCGGGAGACGGTACGACGATGCTCGCCGACGACGTTCTCCAGCACGGCGGCATCCACCATTGCACCGCTTGCGACGAGCGCAATGTGATTTCCGAAGAGCGACCGGTCCTCGTGGAGGAGGGCCGCGATGGGCGTCGCGCCCGCGCCCTCGAAGATCATGCGCTCCTCGATGACTGCCTCGGCCATGGCAACTGCTATTTGCTCCTCGCTGACCAACACCAGGTCGTCTACCAGGTCTCGCACCATCTCGAAGGAGTGGTGATTGTCCAGACCGATCCCTCCCTGAAGACTGTCGGCGAGAGTCTCGACTTCTGGGACGG
>JASFVB010000114.1:0-8283 GCA_050050035.1 Acidimicrobiia bacterium
CAAGACGGCGTGCTCACTGAATCACGGAGACACAGCCCCACATCTGGGCGGTGAGGGCAGCGCCCGCGGTGTGAGGGAGCAGGCGTTGCGATCTGAGTGGTCTGGGACGGGTGCTAGAGAGCGACCCAGCTCCCAACTCCAAACCCCCAGCACGTTGGGGGTTCGAGAGTGGGCCCACGTGGACTTGAACCACGGACCTCATCCTTATCAGGGATGCGCTCTAACCGGACTGAGCTATGGGCCCCGACTGGTAGTCAAGGACCAGCAAGTGTACAAGGGGCTCCGTGGCTTCGGGAAGTCGCCGGTGGTCAGCCGACGTCGGGCTCGCCGGGAAGCCAGAGGGTGACGCCGAACATGCCGACGTCCTCTCCACCGCGGTCCCAACCTCCCCGTATCGAGGCACGACAGGAGGCGAAGCCGTTGAGGTCGATGCTCTCGCATATCGTCTCCAGGAGACCTACCGCATCGGAGTCGCGGAGATACCCGACAGCGTCGTCAGCGACCCGGACCTCGACTCCGTCGTCCTCGAGTGGAACCAGGTCGACCACCGTTTCCACGTCGACACCACCGAAGCGACGGTGGCCTCCGGTGAGACGGAGCAGTTCGTCCTGGTGGAAGGACTCACCGACCACTTCGACCGGGGTGTCTCCGTCAAGGGTCGTGGGACGTCGCGGGCCGACATGACCGGTCAGACGAGTGACCGAGGGACGTCCCCGGCTGATGCCTAGTCGACGTAGAAGCGCACCCGTGCCACCCCCCACACGGCACGCGAAGCAGTACCACCGGCACCCTTCGGCGTCGACGTGTAGAGACGGGTGATGATCGTCGTGAAAGGGACACAGGTAGTAGTGGTCGCCGGGTCGCACCTCCACCCCGGCCTGCACCCAGGCCTCACGGAACTCCTGTCGCTCCAAGGTGGTTCGGGGAGGCTGCTCGTCTCGAGACACCGCCGGAAGACCGTGGGCGAGATCGGTCACCCAGACCGGGATCTGGACCGGGTCTTCACGGGGGTCCAGCCATCTGTACGTCCCACCGGATGCGTGCCGACTCGGCGGGGCGACGATCAAACCGCGCTCGGCCTTCAACTCCACCCCTTCGCCGAGGTCGCCAGAGGCGAGCTCGCCATCGTTGGTCGCGTACCAGAGGTGTCTCCCGCCTCCACCGGTGCGGCTCTCCAGGGTCTGAGGGAGTCGTCCCCACGAAGCCTCCAACTCGAACAAGGTCTCGTCCCCGTTGTTGCGTGGGTCCACGTCGATCACGGTCACACCAGAGACGCGCCCGGTGGCCACTCCCACGTTGGCCTCGGGCCAACGCTGCCACCAGACCCGGACCGTCTCCTCGTCCGCTGCTTCGGACATCGCATCCTCCCACGGGACACGAGGGTGCTTTCCCGGTGCCGGGCAGTCGTCTCGACCGCAAGTGCATCGGCCGGCCGCATCGAGAGAGTGCATCGGCACCACCGACCAACCCCGACTCGAGTACGTGATGGCTGACTCTGCCGGCGCACCGGCCCTCAGGTCGTCTGTCATCGGTCCCGAATCTCCGTCGGAGTGCTCCCGGAGGGGAACTCTACCCGGGAACAGACGTTCGATCGAAGCGATGATGTGCCCTCAGCGTGGTTGAGGATTCGTCTGATTGGGTCAGCGAAAGACGGCCGACGTCAAGGCTTGTAGACGAACTGGAACTCCTTGACCCGGCCATACTGGTCGGAGATCCGCACCCCAAACGGCTCGTCGGGCGGGGTCTCCTCGCTGAACACCACGGTCTTCTCCCACTCGCCGTTCTCCGCAACCACCACCTCGGCAGACCCGTACTCGGACGAGATCTCTACCCACGACCCCGGCTCTCCCGTTCCGTAGTAGACGTTGAAGGGCGGGAAGTCCGAGCAGAATTCATACATGGAGTTGGCAGAGAACTCGGCCAGCTCCTTCTCCGTCGTCGTTGTCTCTGGCTCTGTGGTCGTGGTGGTCGGAGTGACGTAGTACACGGTCACAGACGCTTCGGACTCGTTCCCTGCGCTGTCCCGAGCGACGAACCTCGCCACATTCGAGCCCTCGCTCAGGATCAGGACGATGTGCCACTCACCGGAGGAGTCGACATCGGCTTCGTACTGGCCCGCGAAGACACGGGCGCCGGGCTCGGTGATTCCGGAGAACGTGATCTTCTTCTCCTCGAACTCGGCTCCATCCTCAGGAGAGGTGATCTCCAGCAACGGAGGCTCGGTGTCGGGCGCAACCGTCGTGGAGGTCGGAGCGACCGGCACCACGGCGGCGGCGGTGGTCGGCGGAGCGATCGTGGAGGGGACCGTTGTGACAACCGTGGCAGGAGTGGTGACGATGGTCGTGGGCGGCGGCGGAGCCGTTGTCGGTGTTGGTGAGGAGTCGAGCACCATGGCCACGCCTACGGCCGACCCGATGAGCAACAGCGCAACGATCCATGCCGGACGGAGAATGGCGACGGCGAGACGCCGTCGAGTTGTCATCCCTGGCGCAACGGACGTCAGCTCGGCCTCCGACACGGCGGCCTTCAAGCCGGCAGCTGCCTGACGGGCCCGGGTGTCGAGGTCACGACTCATCGGACACCTCCACGTCGAGCCTCTTGGCGAGTGCTTGCCGACCACGATGGAGATGGACCTTCGCCGTGGCTGGACTGCAGTCGAGGATCTCGGCGATCTCCGCAACCGGTCGGTCTTCGATGTAGAAGAGGGCTATCGCCTGAGCCTGACGTTTGGGCAGCCGTCGCACGTGCTCCCAAAACTCCTCGTCCTCGGGCTCCATCTCCGGCAGCGGCTGGCGTCGTTGACCGGCCAGCCGTGTCATGGCCTTCGCCTCCGCGGCCTTGCGGCGGAACCCCGAGATCGCCTTGTTGGCCACGACCCGTCTCACCCATGCTCCCGGTTTGTCATACCGGCCGATCCGGTCCCAGCGCTGGTGGGCGGCGATGAAGGCCTCTTGAGCGAGATCCTCGGCTCCGAGACGGCTCCCGGAAAGGGAATAGGCAAGACCTACCACTTCTCTGAACTCCCTTCGATAGAAGCTCTCGAAGGCCTCATGACTGATGCTCAACTCCTCATCCCGGGAAACCGGTTCGGGTATGGCTTCTGCGGTCACGACATCACACGCATCGGCAGCCATTCGGGTTTACCTGAGGTTCTCGTAAACCTCGGACGCCCTTCGAGCGTGTGACCCCCGGGACGGGCATGGGAGGCCTGATGGATCAGGTAAGGAGAATGAGATGCGCAGATGGCTCGCATTGCTCGTAGGGGTGGCGGCTATAGCCGTTGCCGGGACGGCACTGGCCCTCACCGGGCCGGAGACGATCGCCGATGAGGAGACCGCGACCGAGACCACGGTTGCAGACGAGACGTCCACCACCGAGGCCCAGGAGCCGGCCCAGGAGCCGGTACCGGCCGAAGAGGTGGAGGAGGTCGAGATGGTCTGGGAAGAGCCGGACGACTACGTCCCGTATGAGCCCGGTGACCACACACCCCCTGAGATCGAGATCCTCCATCCCGAAGACGGCCAGGTGTTCGAAAGCCACGAGGTCGTGTTCGAAGGCACGACCCAACCCGGCGCCCGAGTGTTCTTCGGTGACCACGAGGCCGAGGTTGGTGAGGACGGCGGGTGGCGAATCGTTCTCGAGCTCGACGAGGGCGAGCACCTGATAGAGGCCAAGGCCGTCGAGGAGTCGGGAAATCATGCCACCGACTCGGTGAAGATCATGGTCGACGTCCCCGAGCCAAAGGTCGAGGAGCCGAAGAAGGAGGAGCCGAAGAAGGAGGAGCCGAAGAAGGAGGAGCCCAAGGAAGAGGAGCCCAAGGAAGAGGAGCCGGAAGAGGTCGAGTGGGAGTTCAGCGCGCACCAGTCGTTTGGCGAGTGCAGTGAGAGCCCGCCATACGACGTCTTCTACGGAACCGGCAAGCCAGGCTCGCTCATCGTGATCGAGGCGGAGTACGCCAGAAAGACCACCGAGGTCAATGAGCACGGAGAGTGGGAGGTCAAGGTGATCTTCGAAGGTGCCCCGGTCGGCGAGTCGTTCAAGGTCTGGGTGGTGGACAAGTTCGGCCACGAGAGGGTCTTCGAGTTCGTCCACACCGACTGATCCGTCGTCTAGGTCCACAGAACGAAGGGGTCCCGTTTGACGGGGCCCCTTCCATTTGGGGGTCGACGGCTTCGCGAGGTGGATTCGAAGTACCTGTCATATCGACTACCATCGATATGACATGGGACACGAGACCGCTTATCACCTGGCGCAGGCCAATCTCGCCGAGCTCAGGTACCCGTTGGGCTCACCCGAGATGGCGGAGTTCGAGGCGGCCCTCGATCCGGTGAACGAGCTCGCCGATGGTTCTCCCGGTTTCGTCTGGCGTCAGGAGTTCGACTACCTCGGTGGGGACAGACCCATCATCTTCGGTCGAGACGACTATCTGTTCACTCTGTCGGTCTGGCAGGACATCGATCGGTTGCGTGAGTTCACCTATGGGGGACGTCACGCAGAGTTGCTGTCCATGCGTCTCAAGTGGTTTCTCCGAGATACGAGACCCACGCTGGTGATGTGGTGGATTCCGAGGGGTGAACTGCCCACGGTGAGCGACGCCGAGGCACGACTGCTTCACATCCGGGACCACGGCCCCACTCCATACGCCTTCAACTTCGCCAAGCGATTCGCGCCGACGACACCGAGCACTCTCTGAGTCGGGCGCCGGTAACGTGCGCATGTGTATACCCGGCAGTTCCAGGCATCGGAGCGAGGTTGAGCTCCCACGATCACGATGTGGAACGCTGGTCGGGCCTTTTCGCCACCCTCTACGCGCTGGTGTGGCGGAACCCTGCATCAAACAGGGTGGTCGTGGAGCAGGCTGGCCTCGGGCCAGGTGACCGGGTTCTCGACATCGGGTGCGGCCCAGGGGCTGCCTTGGAGCACGCGGTGAAGACCGGAGCGGAGGTATATGGGGTTGACCCGAGCCCTTCGATGGTGACGAAGGCAGGCAAGAGGGTTCCCGGGGCCACGGTCGTCGAGGGCTCCGCGGAAAGCCTGCCCTTCCCAGACGACACGTTCTCCCATGTCTTGGCGATCTCGACCTTCCACCACTGGGCGTCGCAAGAGTCCGGCATCGATGAGGTGCGACGCGTGCTCGCCCCTGGCGGCAGGTTTGTCAACGTAGAGAGGAAGCTGAAGACCGGGAAAGACGGTCACGGTCTCGACCTCGCCCGGGCTACAGAGGTCTCCGGACAACTCGCCGAGCACGGTTTCCACGATTGCTCTGTGGAGACGATCCTGGCCAAACGGGCGGAGTACGTGGTGGTGGCCGGGTGGGCCTGAGCGCGTCGGGCCCCTCCCGAGCCCTCACTCCAGAAGGCTGCGAAGCATCCAGGCGGTCTTCTGGTGGACGTCGATGCGTCGTGTCGCCAGGTCCGCAGTGGCCACGTCCTCGGCTTCTTCCGCCGCGGTGACCACGGAATGAGCGGTGCTGGCCACGGTCTCGTGGCCCACCACCAGGTTGGCGACCATGTCCATGGCCTTGGGGACGCCGTCCTCCTCCTCGATCGAGGTCAGCCGGCCGAACTCCCTGTAGGAAGCCGGTGCCGGGTGCCCCAGGGTCCTGATGCGCTCGGCGATCTCGTCCACGGCAAGGGCGAGCTCGTTGTAGTGGTCCTCGAACATGAGGTGAAGCGACTGAAACATCGGCCCTGTGACGTTCCAGTGGTAGTTGTGGCTCTTCAGATACAGGGTGTAGCTGTCTGCGAGAAGCCTGGAGAGCCCTTCTGTGACTGTGTCAGAGTTGGAGTTCTCTTTGGCCATGGTCTGCTCCTTTCAATGGCTGCCGGCTGCTTGTCGAGAGAAGGCCGATAGGGCGCGCTCGAGACGGGATCGGGCCTCTGCCGCGACCTCGACGACACCCGTAGCGTCGGTGACCTTTCCCATCACATCTGGGTCGAGGATGGAGACGACCGTGCGGCCGTCATCGGTGGCCGCCACTATGACGTTGCATGGCAGCAGCAGCCCGATGCGCTCGTCGGCGTCGAGTGCGGAGTGTGCGAGATTCGGGTTGCAGGCACCCAGGATCTTGTACGGCCGGTAGTCGACCCCGAGCTTCTCGGCGAGTGTTGCCTTCACGTCGATCTCGGTCAGGATGCCGAACCCTTCCTCGGCAAGGGCGTCCCGTATGGCCGCTTCAGCCTCGGGCGGCGCCATGTCGGTGGTAATCGTCAGTCCATAAGCCTCTTCGATCATCACATCTCCTCGACTGCCTGCCGGCCAATCGTACGAGTGGCAGGCGAGTCGAAGGTAGGGCCTTTCGTACCGTCAGGCCGGGTGAGAGCGTGCCCGACCGGCGTCGTCAGCGGGCCCAGTAGAGGAAGGACACATCCTGGGCGGTGAGGGCACTGTTGAACACGGTGATCTCGTCGATGTCGGCCGCGAACACGCGATTCGCCGTGATTCCGGCATTCGTGCCGGGGTTGTTGGGCCCGCCCCAATTGCCGCCCCAGCCGGCCAGGTTCCCGCATCCTGCCCGCCACCAGCCGGCCTGCGTCTCCGCCACCGTGTTGGTATTGGAGTCGACGAGCAGACCGTCGACGTAGAGACGCATTCCCGTCGAGCCCTGCGTCCCTACCGCCATGTGCCACTGGCCGTCGTTGAGAGTGCCTGGTGAGTTGAGCGTGACGTGGCCGTTGTTGTAGACGGCAAACCAGATGCGCCCGTTGCCATCCATGTAGATCTGACGGTCGTAGGCACCGGCTGTCGGTGTCAGTACCCCGGTGCGAGGTCGCTCGAAGCCCACGATCTTCCCGCCCTGGTCGTAGCTCGATCCGGCGCGAAACCAGGCGATCACGGTGAACACTTGGGGGGCGCCGATGCTCGAGCTCGAGCCGGTGTTGACACACGAGCCGGCATCGATGAGACGGACCGCCCTATCCGGTGCGTCGGTCTCCAGGGCGCCGTCGCTCAGTCTCGTGAAGTAGATCGAGGACCCATCCTGGTTGTAATCGCCGGTGTGCCCGTTGCCCGACGAGTCGGCGGCCGTGCCGGCCGCGCCTGTCTCGTCGAGCTTCCAGTAGAGATACGGCCCGAGACCCAGGATCGAGTCGTTGTAGGACCAGTTGGGGACCGACCAGTGGTTCGCGTCATTCGTGCCGATCGACGTGAACGCGGCGGCACTCACCTGGCCTCTCGCCGTGCCGAACGTCGAAGCAAGCCCGACGACCAGCGCCAGCGCGATCGTGATGGTCGGGGCGGCGCGTTGCCAGAGTCTCGCCGGGTCGGCGGGCTGACGTTGACTGATGAGAGTGCGAAGTGAGCGCCGTCGGACGGGAGGCTCGTGATCGAGAGTTACGGCGGCGATCGCACCCAGGATCAAGGCTGTGTGAAGAGCCAGCGGTGCCCAGTTCCTCGTCTCACCCCACACGATGGGCAGCCCCACGAACTGGACGAGAAGGCGCCCGGTCCCGACGACGGCGTCAGGTGGGACCGGGGCGCTGTCGATGGTGAAATTGGCGTCTCCTCGCGTGACGAGGCTGCCGTCCTCGTTGACCGACGCGACGCGATGTGTGAGGAGGTCGTCCGAGCCAGTCGGGTCTTCGAAGGTGATGACATGACCTGCAACGGTGTTGGCGTCGTAGCCAGGTGAGACGATCACGACATCACCCGCGCTGATGGCCGGCTCCATCGAGCCTGTGACTACGACGTAGGACCCCCATCCGAAGAGGATCGGGATCATCGTGATCGCGAACGAGGCGGCCAGAAACCAGAGCCAGGAACGTCCCAGAAGGCCGGCGGTCAGGCGGGCCTTCGAGTAGGAGGTGCTGGCGCTGACCTCATCCCGTATCGGCTCTGTGATCGCTGTCATCGTCCATCCCTATCGAGAGCCCCCGGCCCCGGCCCCGGGGGAGGCGGGTGCCGGGGCCAGGACATGTGGGGTTGTGGGGAACTTGCGGTCTAGTTGACCTCCCAGACCAAATCGGCGATTGCCGATGAGCCTTGGACCGTGTTGCCGGCGCTCGAGTTGATGGCCCAACCGATGCGGTAGACCACCCGCTCGGTGCCGCCGGTGAGGGCAACAGAGGTCCCTCCGGCACCGGCGTAGGTGGTGCTCATCGCGTCGAGGGTCCCGTTGTACACGGCGCCCGACGTGCCACCGGTGTAGCCGGAGCAGTTGGCCTGCACGTTCGTGGACGAGCTCACTGCCACCGCGTCGACAGTGACGTCGATCACTGCAGAGAGAGCGGCGCCGTTGGTGCCTGTCACAGCACCCCGGTAGAAGCGCATGTCACCGGGCAGCGT
>JASFVB010000115.1:0-8132 GCA_050050035.1 Acidimicrobiia bacterium
CCCATCTCCGTCGACATCCTCGATCCGATGGTCGCCCCTGGGGAAGACGACCACCGTCGAGTCGACCGTTGGCGCCTGTCTCAATGCGTCCCCCACCTGGCGGGCACTCTCCCAGGCGGGCACCAAGACATCTCTCGCCCCGTAGACAGCCAAGAAAGGACAGCCGATCCTCGGTATCACCTCCAGCGGGTCGTATGCCTCGTTGACGAACCGGCTCACCAGTTGCCAGTCCGCTTCGTCTTCGATCGGCACATATCGCGACCAGGACTCGCCGGAGGCCGGTTCGATGAGCTCGCTCAGCACGGTCCGATAGTCGAGGCCGGCGGCGGCCGCGGTGTGGCCGGCCCTCACGAAATCGAGAGCATCCTCTATCTCCGTTTCGGCGCAGCCGTCGGATCGCATCGTGTGCTCGATCGCATACAGATCCTGCGCTTCGACTCCGATCGAGGGTCCCGAGTTCGATATGGCGAAGGGCAGCTCCTGGTGACGGGCCGCCAGCATCTGAACCAGCCAGCCGCCCTGGCTCTGCCCCCAGAATCCCACCAGCCCAGGAGTCACTTCGGGCCGGGCCAGAATGAGCTCTCTCGCGGCCGAAGCCTGATCTGCCCTTCCCTCCAGCGCATAGTCCTGCCAACGGCCGGTCGATTCGCCGCATCCGGGCTTGTCGAACGAATAAGCGGCCACCCCCGCTTCGAGAAACGCATCCCTTATCGGGAGGAAGTAGCCCTCGGCGTCCCGGTCGGAGGGACCCGAGCCCTGGAGCATCACGATCGCGGGATGGGGACCGGGTCCGTCTGGCAGATGCAGGGTGCCGGCGAGACCGAGACCCTGCCAAGCGAATCGGACGTCGAGCTGGCCCTCGGTCACGGCCGTGCTACCGGCTATTCGCCGGCGAGCTCGGCCGGGTCCAGGCGTCGAAAGGCTCGTCTGCCGTTTTGCAGGTCGAGCACGGCGACCTCCCACCCTTCGGAGTCGCGCCCCTCGGCTCTGCGGAAGGCCTGTGTGCCGACGCGGAAAGCATCCTCGAGACTCATGTCTTCGTTCCAGAGATCCTCGAGCGCCTCGGTGAGCTGTTCCGCCTTGCCTCCGATTGCGACGTATCTCCGCTCGTCGGACAACGTCCCGTCATAGGTCACGCGGAACAGCCTGTGCTCCGTGCCGTCGTCGGAGATCTCGGCAAGGAGGATCTCGACCTCGTACGGCTTCGGATCACGGGTGAAGATCATGCCAAGCGTCTGGGCGAAGGCGGTCGCCAGGCCCATGGCGGTCACGTCGTCTCTCGAATAGAGATAGCCCATGAGGTCGGCCTGACGGATGCCGGCCTTGCGCAGGGTCTCGAACTCGTTGTACTTCCCGACACCAGCGAAGGCGATCCTGTCGTAGACCTCCGATATCTTGTGGAGGGCGGTCGACGGGTTCTCGGCCAGGAGCATCACACCGTCCCCGTAGTCGACGCCCACGATCGATCTGCCTCGGGCGATTCCCTTGCGTGCGAACTCGGCCTTGTCACGGACGAGCTGCTCGGGTGCTACATAGAACGGGATGGTCATCGGACGTTCTCCACGGCGTTCTCCGCAAGCGGCCGCAGCACGTCCTCGTCGATTTCGACCAGCCCGTCGCCATCGATCCGGATCACATTGGGGAGGATGCCGCGGAGGAGATCGGGGCCACCGGTAGCGGTGTCCTCGGCAGATGCTGACACGAGGGCGTCCACCGCCGTCGCCAGGGCCTCGTCGGCCGACATGTCATCGCGATAGGCGGTCCTCAGAAAGGACTTGGCGAGTCTGGCACCGGATCCGGTGCTACCGAACTCGGTCTCCTCATAGCGTCCGCCGACGACGTCGAAGGTAAACACCCTCCCCCGGCCCTCTGCGTCGTCGTAGCCGGCGAACAGCGGCACGACGATGAGACCTTGCATCGCCATCGGCAACTGCCCTCGCACGAGTCGGGCGAGAAAGGAGGCCTTTCCCTCGAGCGAAAGACGGAGACCTTCGATCTTCTCGTAGTGCTCCAACTCGACCTGGAACAACTTCACCATGTCCATCGCCAGACCCGCAGTTCCGGCTATGGCCACAGCCGAGTACATGTCCGCCGGAAACACTTTGCGAATACGACGATGCGCCACGAGATGGCCTTCGGTGGCGCGGCGGTCGCCGGCCATGACGACCCCATTCCCATACCTGAGGGAGAGCACGGTGGTTCCCTCCGGCACGGACGGGACCGTGGCGCCTGGTGGCATCGAGATGGCCGGGACGGCACCCATCACCTCGAGTAGATCTGTGAAGCTGGATCCGGGGACAGGAGCCTCGAGCGGCAGGGGGCCCATCGGCCGGTCGATCACTGCCCGCCCTTTTGAACGTAGTTCTTGACGAACTCCTCGGCGTTTTCTTCGAGAACCTCGTCGATCTCGTCCAACAGGTCGTCCAAAGCATCGAAGTCGGTTTCCGACTCGGCAACCTCGGTGGCCTGGTCTTCGGCCTCTTCCTCACGGCGGCCTTCGGCCTGCCCACGTTCTCGGTCTGACATCTATCTCATCCTTCCAGACGCTGCAGCAGGTCTGCGGCATCCTCAGCGTCGTCGAGCAAGGCACCGACGCGCTCTGCGTCTCCACGCAGGGGCTCCATCATAGGAACCCGCTTGAGATGCAGTTCCCCCACGTCGAATACGAGGGAGTCCCAATTGGCAGCTACAAGGGAATCTGCGAACTCGCTCACGCATCTGCCGCGGAAGTACGCCCTGGTGCGACTGGGTGGCGTGTCTATCGCCTCCACTATCTCCTCGTCCGAGAAGAGTCTCCTGAACGAGCCGCGAGCGGCCAGACGGTTGTACAGGCCTTTGGCGGGGTCCACGTCGTGGTACTGCACATCGAACGCGCGTAGCTTGCTGTTCTCCCAGGTCAGGCCGTCTCTGTCGATGTATCCGTCGAGAAGCCTCTTCTTGGCGACCCAGTCGAGTGTGTCGGCCAATTGCCCGGGATCGGTGCTCAACAACTCGAGGGTCCGGCTCCACTCGGCGATGACGTCGTCCCAGACCGGATCGTCCATCTCCTTCTCGACGTACTTGCTCAACCACTCGAGATAACGCTCCTGGAGCTCCAAGGCCGTGGCTGTACCCCCTCCGTCGAGTTCGAGGGGCCGGCTCATGGTGAGATCGTGGCTCACCCGCCAACACGACTCGACGGGGTCCGCCAGATCGAGGGGGTCGGGGATGGCACCATCTTCAAGTGCAGCCAGCAGCAGGACTGTCGATCCCAGCTTCAAGAAGTTCTGATACTCGCTCAGGTTCGCGTCACCGATGATGACGTGGAAACGACGATATCGAGCCGGGTCGCCGTGCGGTTCGTCACGGGTGTTGATGATCGGGCGCTTCAGGGTTGTCTCCAGCCCGACCTCCTCCTCGAAGAAGTCGGCCCTCTGGGTGATCTGGAAGTCGACCTCGGGACGATCGTTCTCCTTGCCGACCTTCCCTGCACCGGTGAAGATCTGTCTCGTGACCATGAACGTCATCGCGTATCTGATCACGTCCGCGAACGGTGTCTCCCTGCTCAGCAAGTAGTTCTCGTGGGCCCCGTAGGAGTTCCCCTTGCCATCCGAGTTGTTCTTGTAGAGCGAGACTTGGCGGCCGGCGGCCTCGGTTGCAGCGACGGCAGCCCTGTGCATGACGATTTCCCCCGCCTTGTCGTAGAGGGCCGCCTCACGCGGATCGAATGTCTCCGGGCCGCTGTACTCCGGATGGGCATGATCGACATACAAACGTGCGCCGTTGGCGAGCACCGAGTTGACCACTGCGCCTTCGGGATCGATCAGACCGTAAGTGTCATGGCCAAACCCTCTGGCATCCCGGCCCGGCGACTCCTCCTCATAGGACCATTGGACCTTCACACGGGCCCCGGGATAGCTGTTCACCACGAGAGACGAGGCAACTGCCGGATTGAACCCGGGGTCGCCTCTGACGACTATTCCGTACTCGGTCTCGGTCCCGAGCACCTTGTGCAGAGCCATCAGATCAGCGCCATCAGAGGTATTGGCCGCCGGCGACCTTCTCGATGAGACGGCTCTCGTCGTCACCGCCGACGAGTGTTCGGACGTACACGATCCGCTCGCCCTTCTTGCCTGAGATCTTTGCCCAGTCGTCCGGGTTGGTCGTGTTCGGCAGATCCTCCTGCTCGCTGAACTCCTGTTTGATCGCCACGATGAGGTCGTCCTCGCGGACACCTCCGGTGCCACCAGCAATCTGGCGCTTGATGGCATCCTTCTTGGCCCTGCGAACGATGTTCTCGATCATCGCACCACTGGCGAAGTCCTTGAAGTAGAGCGTCTCCCGATCACCGTTGGCATAGGTGACCTCGAGGAACTCGTTCTCCTTCTCCTCGGAGTACATGTCGGCAACGGTCGTCTCGATCATGTCGGATATGGCTTTGTCCGGGGCGGCATCACCGAACTCCTCAGGATCCAGCGGGGTCTCGTCGGTCAGGTAGATGCGGAATATCTCTTTTGCGGCCGTCGGATCGGGACGGTTGATCTTGATCTTCACGTCGAGCCGACCAGGGCGGAGGATGGCGGGGTCGATCAGGTCCTCGCGGTTGGAGGCTCCGATGACGACGACGTTCTTCAATGACTCCACACCGTCGAGCTCGGATAGGACCTGTGGCACGATCGTCGACTCGACGTCCGAACTGATCCCGGTGCCCCTGGTTCTGAACAGCGAGTCCATCTCATCGAAGAACACGATGACGGGCACTCCCTCATCGGACTTCTCCTTGGCGCGCTGGAAGATGAGCCTGATCTGTCTCTCGGTCTCCCCAACCCACTTGTTGAGCAACTCCGGGCCTTTGATGTTGAGGAAGTAGGACCGCACGTCCGGGTTCCCGGTTCGCTCGGCGACCTTCTTGGCAAGACTGTTGGCCACGGCCTTGGCGATGAGTGTCTTGCCACACCCCGGCGGGCCGTATAGGAGGATCCCCTTGGGGGGCTCGAGCTCGTATTCGCGGAAGAGGTCGCGGTGCAGATAGGGCAGCTCCACGGTGTCGCGGATCATCTCGATCTGGTCGGCGAGACCACCGACGTCTCTGTACGTGATGTCGGGGACCTCTTCGAGCACCAGCTCCTCGACCTCGGGCCGATCGAGCTTCTCGAGTATGAGGCCGGTCTTCGCATCGATCCTGACGTAGTCACCCGCCCGGAGATAGACGTCTGCCATCGCGTCGGAGCGGTTCAGGACTCTCTCCTCGTCCGCGTGTGCGATGACCACGACGCGACCGTCGGCCATCACCTCCCGGACACGGAGAATCTCGCCGGCCGGCTCGAAGTAGCGGACGTCGATGATGTTGAAGGCCTCGTTCAATAGGACCTCCTGACCGACCTGGAGCTTCTTCACTTCGACGGATGGCTGGGCGCTCACCCGGAGTTTCCGGTTGCCGGTGAGGATGTCGACCGTTCCGTCTTCGGACACCTTGAGCACGGTGCCGAAGTTGTTTGGCGGCTGGGTCAGCTTCTCGACTTCCTCACGGAGGACGGCGAGCTGCTCGCGCGCCTCTTCGAGGAGAGCGGAGAGCTTGTCGTTCTGCGCGACGACACGGTCGAGCCGGTCCTGCGCACGTGCCAGATCGGATTCCAGGGCCTCTGCCTTGCCCGGGGCCTCACGAAGTCGACGACGCAGGAAGGAGACTTCCTCCTCGAGCGCGGAGACGACTTTGCGGAGCTGGGCCGCGTCTTCGTGCTTCCTTCCTTCGTCCACGGCTACCTCCTGGCCTTCGGTCGCCTCGAGTCAGTATACGAACGCCCCTGTTTAGTTCCCAGGGTTAGCAACATCACCCACATCGGCCACTTTCCTCATGAATATGAGGAATCCCGTGTGCCCCACCATCGTGTGCTCGGGTCGCACCGACCGGCCGCTCACATTCCAGTCCCGCACCAGGAACTCCTTAACCTCGATCTCGGTGAATCTACCGAGATCTCGCGCCGTCTCAACGGTTGTCTGTACCTGGGGGATGGTCGGCAGATAGGCAAAGACGATGCCACCGTCCGGCTGGTGCTCCGCCGCCGGCCCGAGAACGTGCCACGGCTCGGGAACGTCGAGGATCAGCCGATCGGGTGTGACGTCCGCCACCGCGTCGGCGACGTCGCCTGAACGCGCCTCGACATTCGCCGGGAACTCGCCGAACCAACGCTCGAGGCTCTTTCGAGCCCGGGCAGCGTGGTCCTCACGCAACTCCACGGTGACGACACGGCCACCGGGCCCGACGGCCCTCGCTAGACCCAAGGTCAAAGCGCCCGAGCCGGTCCCCGCCTCCAGCACCGTCATGCCCGGCCCAATGTCGGCGTACACCAGGATCGGACCGAGGTCCTTCGGATAGACCACCTGCGCGCCGCGTCTCATCTTGAGGATGAAGTCCGCCAGCCGTGGACGGGTGAGGAGGAGTGTGGCGTTCCCGGTCGACTTGACCCAGGAGCCATCCTCGCCACCTATGAGGTCGTCATGAGGCACCGACCCGTTGTGGAACTGGAAGGTGCGGCCCGATTGCAGCTTGAGCAGGAAGTGACGGCCCTTCGAATCGACCAGGAGTGCGGGCTCTCCTTCTGTGAAAGCGGTCAAAACATCGAGATGGCCGCCAAGGCGAGGCTCAGGACCATGCCAATCACAACCACCCAGATCACGATCTTCACGAATCTCTTGTTCTGCATCCTGGTTGAATGAGGTCGACTGACGGACACGGTAGACAGATGGCACGATTCACCAGGAAGTTGATCGACAGGGCGCTGGGCACACGCGACGTCCGTGGGGAGGGCATCCGCCGTACACTCCACGGCCTTCGTCTCGGTGACCGACGCGAGCTCTACCTCGGTCTTTCTCTGACGGCCATCGCCTACTTGCAGCGAACCCGCCCCAGACGCCGGCTGATCTACCGCGAGCAAGTACCCCCGGGCTCGGCGGTCGTGGTCCACCACAAGAGGCGTGGCGACCCCGCAATCGAGGTCATCAAACCCTGATTCCGTTCTGTGAGGATTTGTGTACCTCAGCGGTACGTCAATGCTCACAGAAGGGAGACAAGGGGGTTGAACCCGCCGTTCGAGGAAGATCACACTTGAGGGATGTGGAATGACGGGCTCGTTCGACACGTCGCCGGGGTGCGCCATGGCGTGGTCAGCCGTCTCGAGCTCCAGGACCTCTCGGTCACCGACCGCGAGATCCGACGGAAGGTCGAAGCCGGACGGATCGAAGCAGTGCACCCCGGCGTCTACTACGTGGACTCAGTACCCGCGACATGGAGGACGATGGTCGCGGCGGCGGTCCTCGCGGCGGGTCCCAGGGCGCTGGCATCTCATCGATGCGCAGGCGTCCTCTACGACCTCGACGCGGTATACGGCCGCATGATCGAATTGACCGTCCCGTACAACGGACAGCCAGACCCGGAAGGGGTCATTGTCCATAGGACCCGGAGGCTCAATCCGCCCGCGGTGTTGGACGGCATCGCGGTCACGACGGCGCCCAAGACCATCCTCGATCTCGCAGCGTGCCTGCCCGAGCGGGTGCTGCAGAAGGCAGCCCGCTCAGCGGTCAGTCAGGGGCTCACAACCATCGACATCCTCGACAGGACAGTCGGGCAGCACGGTGGCCGCGGAGTGAGAGGCACGAGGGCGACTCGAAGAGTCCTTCGACTCGTCGCCGACGACATGTCGGGGAGCGTGGCCGAGATCGACCTGAAGCACATCGTCCTCGATGCCCCGATCCCCTCTCCGATCCAACAGCTCCGAGTCCGTCTGCCCAGCGGATCCAACGCCTATCCGGACTTCGCCTGGCCCGATCGGATGCGGATCGTGGAGGTGGACGGATTCGAGGCTCACAACACGCCCGAGCAGTTGCAGCACGATCTCCGCCGTCAGAATGAGCTCATGGGCCTTGGCTGGGAGATACGTCGGTTCACGGCCACCGAAGTGCGCGAAGAATCACAGAGAGTGAGAACCGAACTCGTTGCCTTCGTCAGTAAACCGTTCTGTGAGGGTTAGTGAACCGAGACGGTACGCGAACCCTCACAGAACGGTTCAGACGCGGTAGACCTCGACGAGGGTCTTGTTGCGGGCGCCCCTGCGACGGCCGATGACAAAGGCAGCCGCCACCACACCGGCGACCAC
>JASFVB010000116.1:0-8132 GCA_050050035.1 Acidimicrobiia bacterium
GACGTCCCGCAGAGTAGGGGCCGCAGCGTCATCACCTGCCCCACGTGCGGTGCAGCCAATCCCCCGAACAACCGACACTGCCAGGAGTGCGGCGCGAGGCTACGCCAGGGGCCACTTCCGACTGCTCCACGCCCTGCCGTCCAGGCGACTGCCGGAGTGCGAGCCGCCCTGGCCATCAGCGGGCTCTTGCTCGCCGTCATCCTCATCGCTCTTTTCGTCAACATCTTCACGGGTGATGGCACGGGCGCACAGTCGACGTCCACGACCACATCGACGACCGTCCCCCAGATCCAGGAATCCGGGCCGATCGACGCGCTGTCGGTCTCCTGTGACCCATCGGGCATCGGCAGCCTGATCTGCACCAATCTCGTGGCCGGCCAGGGCAACGAGTACCAGGTGAGTTGGGAGGAAGTGGCCAACGACGGCGTGAAGATCACCTTCACGTTCCGTGAGCCAATAGCAATAAGCGAGATCGAATGGACCAACATCGAGGACAGCGTTCGCTTCCGTCAGAACTACCGGGCGAACGGCCTGGTGCTCAAGGCCCAGGACTCTCTCGTCGAGACACCGGTCACGCTCCAGGATCAGGCCGGCACTCAGCTCATTCAGTACACCGCGCTGAGCACGACGACCCTTGAGATCACGGTCGTGTCCGCCTTCGAGGCCGAGATCGTCGATGAGAACCGGTTCGACGAGCTGGCCATCGACGAGATCGTCATCGTCGGCCGACCGGTCACGCCAACGACGGACGCGGACGCCGATGTCTCGAACGACACGACGACGACGACCGGCTAGCACCCACTACCAAGTACCAAGTACTCAAGCAGTACCTCAGGCTCCGCCTGAGCTACTGCTTGATATAGGGCTGGCCGTCTGCGGCCGGCGGGCGGGCCGCCCCGACCACACCAGCGACGACGATGATCGTGACCAGATAGGGCGCCATCAACAGGAACTCCGAGGGAATCCCTACGTCGAGGATGCTCAGACGGATCTGGAGTGACTCGGCGAAACCGAAGACGAGAGCGGCCGCCAGTGCGCCCACCGGATGCCAACGTCCGAAGATCATGGCCGCCAGACCGATGAAACCCCTGCCGGCAGTCATGTTCTCGTTGAAAGCGCCGACCGAGCCGAGAGTGAAGTAGGCGCCGCCAAAGCCGGCGATCATCCCACCGTAGAAGACGTTGCGGTATCTGCTTCGGTAGACGTTTATACCCAGTGTGTCGGCCGCCTTGGGATGCTCGCCAACGGCTCGGGAGCGCAACCCCCACCGTGTTCGGAAGAGGAGGTACGTGAGGATGCCGACCAGGGAGTACAGGACGTAAACGAAGATGTTCTGGTTGAAGAGGATGCGACCTAGAAGGGGGATGTCGGCAAGCAGAGGGATGCGAATCGGGCCGAGGACGCCCGGATTGTTCAACTCCTGGGAGTTCTCGACGAGGATCTGGGAGCTGACAAATGACGTCAGGCCGAGAGCGAAGATGTTGATCACGACACCGGCGATGATCTGGTCCACGCGGTAACGGATGGCCAACACGGCGAGGCCAAGTGCCATCAGCCCTCCGGCCAGGGTCGCCCCGATTATGCCCACCACGGGACTGAGAACACTCCCCACAACGGCGCCCGTGAACGCACCGGTGAGCAACATCCCCTCGATCCCGATATTGATGACGGCCACACGCTCACACATCACACCCGACAGCGCGCCGAAGGCTATGGGTGTGGCCGCGGCGACGGTGGTCACCAGAATCCCCACGATCCCGATCGACTTGCCCGCCCCGGCCCAGCCGAGGAAGGTGAACGCAAAGATCCCCATTGCTATGCCGAGGACCACGTTGGTCCTCGCCCCAAACCCCTTGGTGAGCTGGACGCCTCCGAGGAAGCCAAAGATGATGGCCGAGATCGTCGCCAGCAACGAGGCGGAAACGGTCCAGTCGAGATCTCCGGGCTGCTCACCGAACCGGAAGGTGACGTCGCCGTCGGTTCCGGCGGCGAACACGAAGTAGACGACCACGGCGAGGGCTATGTAGGTGACTCCCAGGATCCGGGCTCGTCGGATCTCGGCCGGGGCGCGTACCAGCTCCACGGTCTCGGCGACAGCGGTCACGTCGACCAGCCTCTCGTCACCTGGCCCTGCTTCTTGCCACCCCTGACCCGGTAGATCGCCCGCACCAACTCTGGGGCAGCGATGAAGACGATGATCAGTGACTGCACCACCACGATGAGGTCGATGCCCACGTCGCTCTGTGCCTGCATGGTCCGTCCGCCGGCCCTCAGGGCCCCGAACAGGATCGAGGCGAGTACGACTCCGCCGGGATGGGACCTGCCCAACAGAGCCAACGCGATCGCGTCGAAACCGATCTGCGCGGTGAATCCCGGCGTGGCCCGGCCCAGGACGCCGAGAGTCTCGTTGGCGCCGCCCATGCCTGCCAGCCCACCTGCCAGGGCCATCACCAGGACGATCGCCGTGGCAACGCCGATCCCCCCGTACTTCGCAGCATGCGGGTTGGCCCCCACCGCACGGAACTCAAAGCCAACAGTCGACCGATAGAGCAACCAATACACGACCCAGGCCATCGCCAGGGCGACGATGAACCCGAGATGCAGACGCAATCTCGACGAGTTCTCCACGGGGAGCCAGGTGAGGATGGACGGGTAGGTCGCCGAGTCGAGGACGTCCCGTGACACGGGATCGAAACGCCCCTCCTTCTGGATGAACGGGAGTTTGAGCATGTACTCGAGGGTTCGGTACGCGATGAAGTTGAGCATGATCGTGGTGATCACCTCGTGGGCTCCCGTGCGAGCACGAAGGAAGCCGGGGATGAACCCCCAGAGCGCCCCTCCCAGGAATCCGGCGATCACCGCCAACGGGAGATGAACCAGCAGGGGCAGGCCTTCGAGGCTGAACCCCACGATGACGGCCGTCAGCCCGCCAATCGTCATCTGCCCTTCGGCACCGATGTTGAACAGCCCGGCTTGGAAGCCGACCGCCACCGCAAGACCGGCCAGGATCAGAGGGGTTGCCGCCAGCAGTGTCTCCGAGATGGAGTTCCAACTCCCGAACGAGCCCTGAAGGAGAGCGGAGTAGGCAGGCAGGACGGCGCCGAACCCGTCGGTCAAGACGATGATCACCGCGCCGATGATCAGAGCCGAGAGGACTGCCAGAAGGGGAATGACGACGAGCGTGGTCCAATCGACGTCACGGGGGGCGAGCCGCTGCATCCACCCCGGCTCCTCAGGCCTCGGTGCCTCGGTGATTACAGCCCGCTCCTCGGTCATGCGACCGACCCTGCCATGTAGAGACCGAGTTGAGAGGGAGTCGCCTCGTCACCACTGACCTCGGCGACGATCTTCCCCCGGTACATAACCAGGATGCGATCGGCGAGCGCCAAGATCTCGTCGAGCTCGCTGGACACGATGAGCACCGCAGCACCGTCATCCCTCTCCTCGACGATCCGGTTGTGGATGTACTCGATCGATCCGACGTCGATTCCCCTCGTGGGCTGGGAGGCAATGATGAGTCTGGTGTCGCGGGCGAACTCGCGAGCGACGATCAGCTTCTGCTGATTGCCACCCGAGAGACTGCTTGCGCTCGTGTGCGACGAGGGGGTGCGGATGTCGTACTGGGAGATCAGCTCGTCGGCATGGCGGTGCGCGTGCCCCCAGTCCATCCGGATCCTGTGGCTGTACGGTTCCGCGTAGTAGCTGTCGAGGACGATGTTCTCGGCGACGTTGAAGTCGAGCACGAGGCCGGAACGCTGCCGATCCTCGGGCACGTGAGCCACACTGGACTTGTGCAGCTGTCTCGGTGACGCCAGCGTCACGTCCTCGCCCTCGAGGTAGACATGTCCTCCGAGGGGCTGGGTGAGCCCGGTCAACGCCTCCACCAGCTCGGTCTGCCCGTTGCCCTGCACGCCGGCGATGCCGACGATCTCGCCCGAGCGCACCTCGAAGCTGACGTGATCGACTGCCGTGTGCTGGCGCTCGTCACGCACCACGAGGTCGCGCACCGACAACACGACATCACCCGGCTGGGCCGGGTCCTTGTCCACGAGGAGGTCGACAGGCCGCCCCACCATCAACTCGGCGAGCTCCTCCTTGGTCGTCTGTCGCGGATCCCTCTCCCCAACGATCTTGCCGCGACGAAGCACCGCTATGCGATCGGCAGCCTCCAGGACCTCACCCAGCTTGTGGGTTATGAAGATGATCCCCTTGCCGGCCTCCTTGAGACCATTGACGATATTGAAGAACTCCTCTACTTCCTGGGGCGTGAGCACTGCGGTCGGCTCGTCGAAAACGATGATCTCGGCGTCGCGAAACAGCACCTTGATGATCTCGATCCGCTGCTGTATTCCCACTGGCAAGTCCTCGACGACTGCGGTCGGATCGATGTCGAGACCGTATTGACGCGAAATCTCCTCGACTTGCTTCGTCGCCTGGGCGATGTCGATCGTCCCGACCGGACCAGTCGTGGGCTCGACGCCGAGCACGACGTTCTCGGTGACTGTGAAGACCGGCACGAGCATGAAGTGCTGGTGGACCATCCCGATACCCGCCTCGATGGCGTCTCCGGGCCCCTCGAAGTCCTGAACCCGGTCGTCGATGACGATCTCGCCTTCGTCGGCCGAGTAGAGACCGTAGAGGATGTTCATCAGCGTGGTCTTCCCGGCTCCGTTCTCTCCGAGAAGACCGAGGATCTCTCCCGATTGGACCGTCAGGTCGACCGAGTCGTTGGCGACGACACCTGGGAATCGCTTGGTGACGTTGTGAAGCTCGAGTCTCAAGTGATGGCGCCCGACATGACCGGCCGGAAGCATAACCATCGCGACATCGCCCGGACTTCACGTTGCGGCTCCACTGGTATTCGCCCCGCCGAGGTCGAAGGCAACATGAAGGCCCCCACCGTGACGGTGGGGGCCTTCACTTCGAGTCTGTTCTCTGTCTAGGCGACAGGTCGACTCATCAGCCTGCGCACGAGTCGCTCGCGCCGGTCGACATGTCACACGCGACCAGGCTTCCGTCCTTGAGCCCGTCGATCACACCGGCAACCGAGTCCTGCAGATCCTGCGGGACGCTGGAGTTGATCGGGCCGAGCCCCACGCCGTCCTCAGCGATGGCGTAGAGACGGGTTCCACCCTCGAAGCTGTCGTTGGCGACATCCTCGATGGCGGTGTACACCGCGACGTCGAGCCCCTTGAGAACCGAGGTGAGGATCTGGTCCTCGTACTGCGGAAGGGTCTCGAACCAGTCGGCGTCGACGCCAATCACCCAGACATTGCCGAGCTCCTGGGCAAGTGCTGCCGAGCCCTCTCCGACGGGGCCGGCCACCGGGAGAATGACATCGGCGTTCTCGTCGACGAACGCCTGCGTGACGTTGCGCCCGTTGTCGAGGTTCTCGAAGTCACCGGTGAACGTTCCGGTCTGCGTCTCGGGGTTCCAGCCGAGGACCTGCACGTCGGTGCCGTTCTCCTCGTTGTAGTAGCGGACCCCATAGACGAACCCGTCCATGAAACAGGTGACACCACACGGAATCTGGATACCTCCGTAGGTGGCGACGACACCGGTCTCGGTGATGCCCGCGGCGAGATAGCCCGCAGCGAAGGCGGCGTCGGTGGTGCCGAAGACCGCACCCTGCACGTTCTCGATCTCAGGGTCGTAGGCGAAGTCGATGATCTGGAACGGCTGGTCGGGGTTCTCCTCGGCCATCTGTGCGGTGGCGTCACCCAGCAGGAATCCGACAGTGATGATCAGGTCGCACCCCTCGTCCAGGAACGACTGGATGTTCGGTACGTAGTCGGTGTCGGCCTGAGACTCGAGAAAGCTCGAGTCACTGCTGGCGATGCCGTCGTCGATGGCGTCGGTCACGCCCTTGTAGGCCGTCTGGTTGAAGGACTTGTCGTCGATCCCACCAGTGTCGGTCACCTGACAGGCGACGACACCTTCGGAGTCGCCACCCTCTGAGTCGCCGTCGCCGCACGCCGCGACGACCAGGCCGAGGATGGCGAAGACCGCCACCAACCGAGAAAAGCGTTTCACGTTTGATTCCTCCGTGATCTATAGAGAAGACGAGGTGGCCCCCGTCAGTGGCGGGAGATTAGTTGGACGCGACACCTACCGCGTCTGTGACAGTGGTGTTGGCCGCACCAGATATATCCAGGGGATCGAGACCAGGGTGATCACCCCCTTGAACACGACATTCACCCAGAATATCGACCAGGCCACCTCGGCGGGAAACACCCCAAAAAGAGTGGCGAGACCCACGAACAGAGCCGAGTCGACCGGGATCGCGACGGCGTTCGAGAAGAGAACTCGACCCCACTGACGTCGAGCTCCGAACCGTCGCACCCACGCCGAGTAGGCCTCGGTGTCGATCAGCTCGGCGGCCACCTCGGCCACGATGGACGCGATGACGATGCCCCACACCGGAGCGAGAACGGTCCCGAACTCCAGCTGGGGCCCGGTGAGCTCGTCGGCGGGGAGCTCGGCGACGATCCAGAAGAGCCCCGCCATCACCAGGTTGATCACGGCGGCGAGGAAGATGAGAGTGCGTGCGGCCTGCTTGCCACCGATCTTGTGGACCAGGTCGCGGAGGGTGAATGTGAATGGGTAGATGAGAGTTCCCGCATCGACGGCGTGGCCGGCGATGCTGACGATCCGCAGGCTGGCGACATCCGCCATCATCTGGGCGGCCACATAGGCGCCCCCCACGATCAGCAGCCAACGCACCGCCCTATCCACAGACCGGAGCGTAGGGGTGGAACTGCGAACCTCCGGTAGTTGGGCCCGTATACGGGTTGAACTGCCTCGAGAACGAGGGGGTTCCAACGCGATCGACGATCCGGCATCGTGAAAGCGTGTCAGCAACCCGCGAGGTCATCGAGTACGCGAGGCGCCATGGTGGTGTCATCTCGACCAGAGAGGCCCTCGAGATAGGGATCCCCCGCTCGACCTTGACTCGCCGAGTTGCCGACGGCATCTTCGTTCGCATCAGCCGGGGGATCCTCGCCCTCCCCGGAACATCTACGAGACCCGATGCAATGATGCGAGCTGCGGGACGCCTCCTGGGCGCCGTCGTTTCGCACCAATCAGCCGCAGTGGCCCACCGGATGGGGCCGATCCCCAGGTCGGACCCAACGGTCACCGTCTCTCATCGAGGCACCTATACGTTCCCGGGGTTGATCGTCCATCAATCCACGGACCTCCACCCTGAGCACATCACGACGATCAACTCGCTTCGTGTCACCAACGCTCCCCGAACCGTGCTGGACCTGGCCAAGATCTTGCGCCCGCAGAGACTGGAGGAGGTCGTCGACAACGCACTCGCCGGTGGGATCGTCGACTTCGACGATCTCGCTCGTCTCTACATGGCATTGACTCGCCGAGGCAAGAAAGGGATGCGTCGCATGGGCCGAATCCTCGGCGAACGCGCTGACGATAAGCGAGTCCCGGAGACCGTCATCGAGACGAAGCTGTTTCGTCTCTTGATCGATGCCGGCGTGCGACCACCCGAGAAACAGTTTCACGCTCCCTGGTTGAAGCCAATAGATGGACGAGTCGACTTCGCCTACCCCGACGAGCAGATAGTCCTGGAGGCGGATAGCCGCCGGTGGCATCGTTTGTTCGACGCATTCGAGGTTGACCGACGTCGAGACATCGCGGCTCAGTTGGCGGGTTGGGTAGTCATCCGAGTCACTTGGAAGATGATCACGGAGGAGCCATTGTTCGTCGTCGATAGCGTCCGACGCGCCCTCGCCATGCGGTCGTCCCCCGTTTCCGGAGGTAGTTAGGCCCACATCTGGGTCTAACTACCGGAGGTTCGCTGAGCCACGGTCCGCCGGGTCGAGCGTTACTCGAGGGCGGGGATCAGGGAGGGGTCGATCCGCACGTATTCGACGAGTGTGGGATCGGTGACCCCGGCAAACTCCCAGTGCCACGGCTCCTGTGAGTCCTTGCCACAGTGGGCCCACGCCGGGTGCACCCAGCCGAAGCGATGGGCGTTGTTGTTCATCCAGTCGAACTCCGAGTCGTAGCAACTGAGGACCCTGCCGTAACGACTGGCGAAGTCGACGGCACGTCCCCACCCGTGGTTAGACCGCCCTGCTCGCGCCACGGGTGGGCCTGAGCACTCTCGCACT
>JASFVB010000117.1:0-8080 GCA_050050035.1 Acidimicrobiia bacterium
GCCTTGGGCACCACCCTCGTTGCAGGGCGCATTCGGGTGCCTCTGCCCGCGGCCGGGATCACCGCAACTTCGATACTCATGTGGGGACCTTCTCCTCGCTGCCTCCGATCACGCGAAGGATGTTGCCGCGATGACGCCACACCACCAACACGATCGTGGCAACGAGCCACACCAATGCCATCCCGCTGACCCCCTGCCAAATGGCCAGTGGCACCGAAGCCACGACGAGGATGAGCGACGAGATCGAGGCGGTCTTGGTGAGCCAGACCAGGATGCCCCACGCCACGACGTCGATCACGCCGACGACGGGGACTGTGAAGAAGAGGACCCCGAGACCCGTGGCGACGCCCTTGCCACCCTTGAATCGGTGGAACACCGGATAGCAATGGCCGACCACGGCGGCGAGACCGGCCAGAAACGCCCATTGGACGGTGGGATCGGTCGACCCGGCGGCGATCATCCCCATGGCCGCGGCGATCACTCCCTTCATCGTGTCGCCCAGTAGCACGAGTGCTGCGGGCACCCTCCCCACGGAACGAAGCACGTTCGACGCACCAGGGTTGCCACTACCCACCTCATGGATGTCGACTCCGTTCATCCGGGCGATGATCACGGCGAAGTCGATGCTCCCGACGACGTAGGCGGCGGCTATCGCCAGGGCAATGGCCGGTGTCATTGCCCCGATCATATTGGCAAGGGAATGGAACAGGCCGGGAGCCGGTTCTACAATCGCCCCTCCTCCCTCGAGAGCGGTCTGGTCACGTTATGCCCACCTACGAATACGCCTGCAAGAGCTGTGGCGAGAGCCTGGAGGTGTTCCAGTCCTTCTCGGACAAGCCGTTGAAGAAGCACAAGGGCTGTGGTGGTGAGCTCAAGAAGGTGTTCCACGCCCGCGGCATCGTCTTCAAGGGTGGCGGGTTCTACGCCACCGACAGCAGGTCGTCATCGTCGTCCAAACCCTCCGAGAAGAGGACGGACAAGAAGTCGGGCAAGTCCGACTCGGCAGGCAAGGCGAAGACGACCGCCGGCACGGGCGGCACCTCGTCCAGCGACGACTGAACACACCCCTGTAAACCGACCCGGAGTGGGCGTACCTTCGAAACATGCTGTGGTTCGAGCCACTGCCCTGGGGTCGCTGGGCTCTGGCAATCCTCATCGCACTCGGGGCGCTGTACGTCGAGTTCGCCCCTGACCCAACAGTCGATCTGCCATTCGCCGTCGCCGACATCGCTCCTGGTGAGCCGATCGACGGGACCAACACGGAGATGAGGACCGTTCCAGCGGGGCTACTCGACGGGGCGACGTTTGGCGACGTGGCCAAAAGTGAAGTCACGGCGGGAGAGCCGGTCCTCTCCTCTGATGTTGGCGCTGCGGGCGAGGTGGCCCCACCGGGATGGTGGGTCGTCGCGGTAGCCCTGCCGGAAGGTGCGGCTCCCGGAGACTCGGTGCGGGTGGTGTTGTTGGACTCCGGCCTCGAGGTCGACGGCGTCGTCGCGCACTTGGGGTCGGACGATCCCTTCGCCGCGGCCGACGGTGGTGTCGCAGTCCCGCCTGATCACTCCGCCGAGGTGGCCCTCGCCGCGGCAAACGGACGCATCGCCCTTCTGATCTCGACAAGCTGACCTCCGGATATCGCCCACCACTACCGTGGCGGGGTGCTCGCCGCCATCATCTGGGGACTCGTCCAAGGGCTGGCCGAGTTCTTGCCGGTCTCCTCGTCAGGTCATCTCGTGGTGGTGCCCGAGTTCCTCGACCAGCTCGGTCTCGACATCGAGCCTCCGAGTCTCGCCGTCTCCGCCGTCCTGCATCTCGGCACGTTGATCGCCGTCCTCGCCTACTTCCGGGCCGACGTGATGCGGGTGCTCCGCTTGCGCCGCGACCCCGAGGGTCGGAAGATCGCGACTCTGGTCGCGGTTGGCACCATCCCTGCTCTCGCCGGATTCCCACTCAAGGACACCATCGAGACGCTCCAGGAGGATGTGACCAAGGTGGGAGTGGCGTTGATCGCCACCGGCGTGATCCTCCTCCTCGGCCAGCGATTCGCGCACGGCCGACGGCAGGTCGTCGACGCTTCGCCCCTCGACGCCTTCGTCATCGGAGTCGGCCAGGCCCTGGCCCTGGTTCCGGGCATCTCCCGCTCGGGCGCGACGATCGCCACCGGGAACGGCCGGGGGCTCGAGCCATCCGAGTCGGCCAGGTTTGCCTTCCTGTTGGGCATCCCCACCATCGCGGGCGCCGGTCTCCTCTCCCTTCCCGACCTCCTCGACGCCGGGACGTTCGACGCCGAGTTGGTGGTGGCGCTCGTGGTCGCCGCCGTGTCCGGCTACGCGGCCATTGCGTTCTTGTTGTCCGCCATCCGCCGTGTCGGGCTGATCCCGTTCGCCATCTACTGCTTCATCGTCGGCACGCTGACCATCGCCTTCCTCTGACCGTTGCCACTGCAACGGGTAGCGGAGCACGCGACCGCGACACGGCAAAGCCCTCGTGCGATACTCAGGGCGTGGTCGCACAGAACGTGCTGGGTGGAGAGTTGGAGATGTGCAGTCTCGACCCGGTCACCGGTTGGTACCGGAACGGGCTGTGTCAGACGGCCTCAGAGGACATCGGACGTCACACCATCTGTGCCGTCATGACCCGGGAGTTCCTGGAGCACCAGGTCCGCATCGGCAACAACCTGGTGACACCCATACCTCAATACCGGTTCCCGGGTCTCAGGCCCGGAGACCGATGGTGCGTCACTGCCCGCAACTGGCTTCGCGCCCACGGCGACGGTGTAGCCGCCCCGGTGGTTCTGGCGGCGACCCACGAGCGGACACTGGAGATCGTCGATCTGGATGTGCTTCGCCCGTATGCGGTGGACGTTCCCGACACCCCGGCCGACCTCGAGTAGGTACTTGCCAGTCGACGTGATGGCAGCCCGAATACTCGGCACCACCGGGCGAAACCCGGTTACTGGCTGTAGTTGGAGGACATCCGCATCGTCTCGGCGAGGTGGACGTTGACCAATGCGGGAAGCCCCGAATCACGCGCCCGCTCCAATGCCGGGCGGATCTCGTTGGGGTCGTCGACGAATTCGCCGTAGCCCCCGAGACCCTTCACCATCTCGTGATAGGGCCGGACTCCGAGGTCGGTGGCGACGAGACGATCCGGGAAGGCCATGCGATGGAACGTCTTGATGTTGGACCAGACGCCGTCGTTGCCGACGACTCCGATGATGGGGAGCCCCAGACGCACCATCGTGTCGTATTCCATGCCGTTGAACCCGAACCCGCCATCGCCAAACACGATGCCCACCGTCTTCTCGGGAAACACCGTCTTGGCCGCGATGGCGTAGGGCGCACCTGTCCCCAAGGTGCCGAACGGCCCCGGGTCGAGCACGTGACCGGCGTTGGAGACCTTCAGCCACCGTGCCGTGGTCGACACGATGTCGCCCCCGTCCATCGACACGACCGAGTCGGTACCGAAGAAGTCGGCGACCTCCTTTGCGAAACGATGAGGCATGATCGGAGAAGAGTCGTCTTCTGCCGCCTGCAACGCCTCCTCCGTCTTCTCCGACTCGGCGTCCATGATCTCCTTGGTCCATACCGGCGTCTCGCTCCGCCGGATATCGGAGATGTCGACGAGTTGGGACACCACCGCCATCGGGTCGGCCACGACTGCGACGTGTGCGGCGCGATTCCAGCCGATCTTCGTGGCATCGGCATCGATCTGAATCACCGTCGCCTCAGAAGAGATCTTGTCGCCGTAGGCAGTCCGGAAGTCCCAGTCCACGCCAAGCGCCAGCACGACATCGGCCTCGGCCATGGCCCGGGAGCGCAAATGGCCACCGAGAAAGGCGTGGTCGTGCGGCAGTGAGCCGCGAGCACGACTGTTCACGTAGGTGGGCGCCTGCAGGGCTTCGGCCAACTCGGCGAGCCTGTTGGCCTCGCCGGATCTCGACCCGGCCCCGGCGAAGATCATGACTCGCTCGGCAGAGGCCAGGGTCGACACGATCTCGCTGAGCGCGGCATCGTCGGCCCCGGAGCCGGCCAGATGCCGGTAAGCCTCGGGGAATCTCACCGCGGTCTCCTCGACCATGTCGAACTGGACGTCCATCGGAACGTCCAGAAAGACAGGACCGCCCCTTCCCTCGAACGCATGACGAGATGCGGTGGCGACGTAGTCGGCCAGACGATCGACCTGCCAGGCGGTGGCAGTCCAGTTGGTGATCGAATGGAACAGACGAGTGTGGTCCATCTCCTGGAGACCACCCTTCAGCTCCTGACGGATCAGGTGACGCCCCCCGAGCACCAGCATCGGAGTGCTGCCGTAGTAGGCGGTGGCGACACCCGTGATCGTGTCGGTGACACCGGGGCCCGCAGTGACAGCCGCCACCCCGAGCTTCCCGGTCAGCCGGGTGTAGGCCTCGGCGGCATGGGCCGCGGTCTGCTCGTGACGGACGTCGACAATGCGGAACCCCTCCTGGAGGCAGCCGTCGAGGATGGGGACGATGTGACCACCCGTCAGGGTGAAGAGCGTGTCGACGCCTTCGGCTTTCAAGGCCCTCGCGATTATCTGGCCGCCGTGGATCTTCGCCATATCGCCAGCTACTCCATCACGGTGTCGAGGCCCAGGTGGACCCCACCGCCGAGGGACTGCACGTTGCGCACCGCCAGTAGCGCTCCCGACGCGAACGACTCGTAAGTCGTGCTCTGGTGCTCGATCGAGAACAACTCGCCCGGGTTGGAGAAGGCCACCTCCTGTTTCGAGATGACGCCCGGCAGCCGAAGCGAGTGGACCCGCACTCCCTCGACGTCGCCGCCTCGGGCCCCGGGCACGATCTCCTCGGAGCCCTGGGCCGAGCTGCCGCCACCCTGGCTCACGCCCATGGCCGAGGCCAGGGCGGTGCCACTGGGCGCATCCGGCTTGGTGGCGTGGTGCCGCTCGATGATCTCCGCTGCTTCGAAGTGACGGGCCGACTCCTCGGCGAACCGCATCATCAGCACGGCCCCGATGGAGAAGTTGGGGACCACGAGACACGCTGTGTCGTCTCCCCACATCTCCCGAAGCTCCTCGAGGCGCTCGGGAGTGAAACCGGAGGTGCCGACCACGGCCGCTGCACCTGAATCCCGCCAGACTTCGAGATTGCCGAAGACCACGTCGGGGTGTGCCGTCTCTACGACCACGTCCGCATTGACCTCGGCGGGGTCGCCGACGACGGTCGCGCCCGCTATCTCCTGACCGGCCCGATTCGGGTTGTAGAGGGAGGTCAGGGTCAGGTCGTCGGCGGCGACGATGGCTTCGGTGATCGGCGTGGCCAGCTTGCCGCCTGCACCGGAGATTGCGACACCGATCATGCGTGCTTCACGTCCGATCCGTCGTTCGGAATCTCGGTCAACACAGCCTTCTCGTTGCCCTGCAAGCCCATCTCACTCCTCTGGCGATTCGGGCCAGCCAGACTACATCTGCGCTGTGAGATGCTGGGCAGGGCCGGGATCAAGGACCCCGCCAAATCGACAGCCGGCCGGCACGGCCGTTGGGACCTCGTGTCCATCGGCGCATGATGACCTTCGGCCCTGGCGTCGAATTCGATCAGGTCCGATGATGGGGATATCGGAACACGGAGGGTTGCATCATCGCGACTACACACATTCAGCGGGAAGACACCACCCGTTCTTCGATCCATTCGGTGGTCAGGCTGGCAACTGTCGGGCTGACCGCACTCATAGCGGTCATCTACGTCTTGATCGGGCTGCAGATCGTGACCGTGATCGACGACCCCAGCCAACAGACTGCCTTTGGGCTGATCGCCGCCGCGGCGTTCGCAGTCGGCTCAGTGGTCCTGGCACGGGCCAGGGGAAGAGTCATCTTCGGCCTGGGCGCGGCTGTGGTGGCGTTCGTGATCTTCACCTACTTCAGCCTCGCCGCGGAGAGGTCTCCGCAATTCGAGACCTGGGGCATCGTCCTCAGGGTCCTCCAGGTGCTGCTGTTCCTGGGGCTGGGCTATATGGCGATCCGGCCACCGGCACGTCAGGTTATTGCCAAGGACCGGGCCGAGTCGGATACCACCGTCAATTCGACCTCAGCAGGCGCCAGCGCCGAGTCGGGCCCGGCGATTCATCACACACCGCCCGTCTAGACCGCGACCCAACCCGACGGAGGAGGGTCAGGAGACGGCGACCGGTCCCTCGATGCCGCTGACCTCCCACAGGCCGTCGACGAGGTCGACGCGATAGCTGAGCCAGGTTCCGCAGAGACCGCCACACCACAATGACACGGGCACCAACGCAGACCCGTCCTCGACGACCGGCTCGCCGATCCCGAGGATCACCGAGCCCTCGATCTGGGGCATCAGGTCGGGTGTGCGCCATTCGTCCGGGTCGTCGATCCATCGCACGGGGCCGTACTCCGCGAGCGCCTCCTCGATGGCGGCGCGCTCGGCCCCGGTCAACTCTCTCGACGGCTCCCCCGAGCCGCCGGTCACGTCTCCCGCCCGAGGATCGGTGCGTGTCTGGATCAGATACTCGGTGAAAGGAGGTGGCCCACCGCCGAACGTGTTGTCCACGGTGACGAGTTGGGTGAGGGCGACGGTCATGATCTCGGGGGTGGCAACCTCGGGCTCGGACGTCCCCGGCTCACCACAGGAGACGAACACGACGGACGCGAGTGTCAGTGCGAAAGCCTTCTTCATGCGTCTCCGACGTGTCACGGGCCACCACCGGTTCCCGCCACGAGACGAGACCGGTCAGTCCATGGTGGCGGCGACGCCGGCGAAGCCCCCACCGAAACCACCGAGTAGGACACCGGGGAGGAGGGCGGTGGCGAACGAGTCGGCGAGGTCGAGATCGGTGATCAGCCACACCGCCAGGGTGAGGAACACGATGCTGGAAGGGAAACCGATGGCTACCCCGCGCACGATGGCCCGACCCATCCGTGCCGCCTGGGTCACCTCTGCCTCTTCGGTGTGCTCCGCCATCACCGACATCATGCCAGATCTTCCTTCGGCACCGAACCGACCACCGCAACCTCGTCCGCTGCCATCCCCATCCTTCGCACCGCCCAGATGAAGGGAGCCTGAACCGCGGTGAGGACACCGGCCACCGCGTAGCCGAGACCCAGCGAGTAGACGTCGGCCACCCGGCCAAGCGCCGGTTGCGAAACCACTCCCCCCGCGCTCGCCATCAGCGACTGGAACGACAGGACGGTGGCCCGCTGCTGTGAGGGGATGCACCCGTTGATGAAGGCCTGTTGGATCGGGCCGGTCAGGGCCCAGCCCATCGCGTAGACCGAGAGGAGGACGATCGCCACCCAGAACCCGATCGGGATGTCCAGCAGCTGGGCGGCCCCGACACCCACCAGGGCCAGCGACGCAAAGCTGATCTGGGTGATGATCACCCCGGTGCGGGTCTTGACGTGACGACGGACCCAGGCCACCGACGACCCACCGATCATCTGCGCGATGGCGAACACGGCGGCGGCGATGCCCGACAGGTAGTAGGCCTCGGGGTCACCGAACAGCTGGAGCAAATAGGGCTGGAACGCGTAGAACACCCACACCCCGATACCCATCGCAAACGGCGCCGACAGCATGAACATGCGCACCGGCCGGTTGCCGAGACCGTGTTTGATGGACGCCTTGAGGATGGCGTTTGCCTCCTCACGGATGGACCCGGTTCTGACGGGCGTGTATCCGATGTCGTGCATGGCCACGTAGGCGGCCACTATCACCGCGACCAGCATCACCGAGCGGACGATGTAAGGAACGCCGAGGTTGATCTGGGCGAGGAACCCGCCGGAAACGGTGCCGACGAGCATGGCCGCACCGCTCACCGCCTGACCCCGCCCGAACACGGTGTCGATGTCGTCGGTGAAGCCGGTCGCCTCCAGGGCGTCGACCAGCCAGGCCTCGGTGGCGCCGGAGAAGAAGGTGAACCCGAGCCCGATGAGTGCCGAGACGATCACCCACCACACGATCCCCACCTCCCAATACCACAGGCCCAGATAGGCGAAGGTCGTGACCAGGAGCGTGACCGCACCGAGGATGAACGAGGTCCGCCGGCCCGCCGCGTCGGCCACCACGCCGGTGGGTACCTCGAACAGC
>JASFVB010000118.1:0-8053 GCA_050050035.1 Acidimicrobiia bacterium
TGGGATCGGTGACCCCGGCAAACTCCCAGTGCCACGGCTCCTGTGAGTCCTTGCCACAGTGGGCCCACGCCGGGTGCACCCAGCCGAAGCGATGGGCGTTGTTGTTCATCCAGTCGAACTCCGAGTGGTAGCAACTGAGGACCCTGCCGTACCGGCTGGCGAAGTCGACGGCACGTCCCCACCCGTGGTTAGACCGCCCTGCTCGCGCCACGGGTGGGCCTGAGCACTCTCGCACTTTGCGTGTCCCGGTCTTGACCTTGGCCCCGGTCTCCGGGTCGACTCCGTACACCGCCGTGTCCACGTAGGGACAGCGTCGCTCGTAGGCGGCGGCCTGCCGGTTGTACGACCGGTAACAGTCCTCGTGCCGGAGATAGACACCGTCCTCCTCGGCGGCATCGACCATCAGTGAGTAGAGGTACGCGGCGTCTCGCTCCAGCTTGCATCCCCTGACGGTCATCAGCCGGTCTGAGTCCATCTTGCCGTTGACGAAACCGTCGAGCTCGAGATCGAGCGAATACGCCTCGGTGCCGGCGGGGACGTATTCAGGCGTCTCCCCGGGCCCGAGTGCGGCAACCAAGACAACCAGCAGGGCGAAGACTTTGGGCATGGGTAGCTATGCCCAACAGGAATCGGCCTGTTTACAACCCGTCTTTAGGGGAAGTCGATGGCTATTCGGAGCCGGCCATCTCGACGGTCGGAGAGTCCGGCGAGGGGATCCCCTCGAAAGTGAGCTCCTCGAGATCGGAGTCGTAGCCCACGAGAATCGTCGTGCCGGCCTTGAACTCGCCGAGAAGCACTCGCTCGGACAACGGATCCTCGAGAAGACGTTGGATTGCCCGGCGCAGCGGTCGGGCACCCAGTTCGGGGTCGTACCCCTCCATACCCAGGTACTCCTTGGCATCGTCGGTGAGTACGAGATCGAGCTGCTGCGTCGAGAGTTGCTCTCTCACCCGCTCGAGCATCAGGTCGACTATCTCCTTCAGCTCGTCCATGGTCAACTCGTGGAAGACGATGATCTCGTCGAGTCTGTTGATGAACTCGGGCCGGAAGTGCTTCTTGAGCTCCTCGGTCACCCGCTCCTTCATGTGCTCGTACGTCAGCTCCTGGTCTTCCATGTGGAACCCGACGGTCTTCTTGTGCAGATCGCGTGTCCCGAGGTTCGAGGTCATGATGATGACCGTGTTCTTGAAATCGACCGTCCTGCCCTGTGCGTCGGTGAGACGACCCTCCTCCAGGATCTGGAGCAGTGTGTTGAACACGTCGGGGTGTGCCTTCTCGATCTCGTCGAACAGGACGACGGAGAACGGCTTGCGTCGCACGGCCTCGGTCAGCTGACCACCCTCGTCATATCCGACATACCCCGGTGGCGAACCGACGAGCCGGCTGACCGTGTGCTTCTCCATGTACTCGGACATGTCGAGCTGGATCAGTGCATCCTCCTGTCCGAACAGGAACTGGGTCAGCGCCTTGGCCGTCTCGGTCTTCCCGACGCCGGACGGGCCCAGGAAGATGAACGAGCCCGACGGGCGCCGCGGGTCCTTGAGACCGGCGCGGGTACGGCGGATCGCCTTCGAGACCGCCTGGATAGCGTCGTGCTGGCCGATGATGCGCTTGTGGAGCTCGTCCTCCATGTTGACGAGACGGGCCGTCTCCTCCTCGGTGAGACGATGCACAGGAATGCCCGTCCACTGAGCGAGCACCTCGGCGATCTCTTCTTCGTCGATCACCCAGCCGGAATCCTCCGACTCCGCCTCCTCGGAGGCTCGGTCCACGAGCAATGAGCGCTCCTCGTCTCGCAGTGTTGCGGCTCGCTCGAAGTTCTCGCTGCTGACTGCGTCGGCCTTGTTCTTACGAACACCGGCGAGCTTGTTGTCGATCTCGATGATCTCGGGCACGTCGCTCTTGCGATGGATGCGCATCCGGGAGCCGGCCTCGTCGATCAGGTCGATTGCCTTGTCCGGCAGGAACCGATCCGCGAGATAGCGGTCGGCGAGGTTGGCGGCAGACACGATTGCCTGATCGGTGAAACGGACCGAATGGTGTTCCTCATAGCGGTCCTTCAGACCCATCAGGATGTCGATCGTGTCCGTGAGCGAGGGCTCCTCAACGTGGACGGGTTGGAAACGTCGCTCGAGGGCAGAGTCCTTCTCCAGGTACTTGCGATATTCCTCGAGTGTGGTGGCACCGACCGTCTGGAGCTCGCCGCGAGCCAGCATCGGCTTGAGGATGGAGGCAGCGTCGATGGCGCCCTCGGCGGCTCCGGCGCCGACGAGGGTATGGATCTCGTCGATGAAGAGGACGATGTCTCCCCGGCTCTTGATCTCCTTGAGGACCTTCTTGAGCCTCTCCTCGAAGTCGCCGCGGTAGCGGGAGCCCGCAACCAGGGCACCGAGATCCAACGTGTACAGGTTCTTGCCCCTGAGGTTCTCGGGCACGTCGTCTGAGACGATCCGCTGGGCGAGGCCCTCGACTATCGCGGTCTTGCCCACACCGGGCTCGCCGATGAGCACCGGGTTGTTCTTGGTCCGCCTGGAGAGGATCTGCATCACACGCTCGATCTCACGCAGCCGCCCGATGACGGGGTCGAGTGACCCGTCCCGTGCCGACTGGGTGAGATTGCGCCCAAACTGATCGAGAACCGTGGACCCGGTGGATGAAGCGGACTCGCGACCACCGGCGCCGGCCGTCTTTGGCTGTTGCTCTTCGGAACCACCCGGACCGGAGAGGAGTTGGATCACCGTTTGGCGGACCTTCTGCAGCTCCGCTCCAAGCTGTTGGAGGACCTGAGCGGCCACACCCTCACCCTCTCTGATGAGCCCGAGGAGGATGTGCTCGGTCCCGATGTAGTTGTGGCCGAGTTGAAGTGCCTCACGCAGGGACAGCTCGAGTACCTTCTTGGCACGAGGGGTGAATGGGATGTGCCCCGAGGGAGACTGCTGGCCCTGACCGATGATCTTGACGACTTCGTCACGCACCGAGGCCAGATCGATGTCGAGACTCTCGAGGGCCTGTGCGGCGATGCCTTCGCCCTCGTTGAGCAGACCGAGGAGGATGTGCTCGGTCCCTATGTAGTTGTGATTCAGGAACCGGGCCTCCTCCTGGGCCAGAACTACGACCCGCCGAGCCCGGTCCGTAAAGCGCTCAAACACTCGCTACTCCTGCACCTGGCATATGCGATTTTACCACCGGGTGGGAACTCAACCTCACCTCGACTCCCAGACTCTCGCTTCGTAATACCATCGGCACCAATGGAAGACCTCCAAAGTCTTGTCGATATTCCCCGAATCTGGGAGCGATTGAGCCGTGTCGAGGAGCGCCTCCTCGAGTCATCCACCGCCGACGACGCCTATCTGACCAAGATCGCTCAGCATCTGCTCCTGGCGGGCGGCAAGCGATTCCGACCGCTGTTGGCGTTGCTGGCAGCCGAGTTCGGGGACAACACCGACCACCGACCGGTGGAGGCGGGGGTCGCGGTGGAGCTGATTCACGTTGGCTCGCTGTATCACGACGATGTGATCGACGAGGCGGACACCCGTCGTGGCGCCAGCTCCGCCAATGCCAACTGGACGAACACGGTGGCGATCCTCAGCGGCGACTTCCTCATGGCCCGGGCATCGGAAGTGGCTGCGACACATCTGAGCCAGGAGTCGGTGCGTCTCCTCGCCCAGACCTATGCGGAGCTCGTCGAAGGCCAGACCAGGGAGCTCCAGCTCACCGATGACGTCAGCCATTCGCTGGAGGACTACCAGCAGGTGATCGGGGGCAAGACTGCATCCTTGATCCGCACGTCTGCCCGGCTGGGAGCCATGGCGGCCGACGCCGAGCAGCCGGTCGTCGAAGCCTTGTCCACATGGGCGTGGGAGCTCGGCATGGTCTTTCAGATCGCGGACGATGCCCTCGACCTCGTTGCCGACGAGGAGACCATCGGCAAACCCGCAGGGTCCGATATCCGGGAAGGCACCTTCACCGGACCGGTCCTCCGAGCCGTATCGGGACCAGACGGCGAGAGGGTCACACAGCTGCTGGGATCCGGTCGGCCCTATGACCATGCCACCGTCGCCGAGATCATCTCACTCGTCAAGGAGGGCGGGCACGTCGACGCCGCACTCGAGACGGCCGCCACACGGCTCACGATCGCCGAGTCGGCCCTCCAGACACTGCCCAAGTCGGAGCCACGGGAGGTCCTGGAACGGCTTGGGGCGTACCTGCTCGACAGGGTCGAGTCGGCACAAATCTAAACCCGCGAGCCCCGTCAACCCTCCGGGCGGAGCGTCGGGAAGAGGATCACCTCGCGAATATGGGGTTGATCCGTGAGCAACATCACGAGACGGTCCACCCCGATGCCCAGACCCCCCGTCGGTGGCAGCCCGTATTCGAGGGCCTCGATGTAGTCGTGATCGACAACATGTGCCTGATCGGCTCCCTCGGCTCGGGCAACTGCCTGATCCTGAAACCGGGCCAGTTGTTCTTCTGCGTCGTTCAGCTCGGAGAAAGCATTGCAGTATTCCGAGCCTGCGATGACCAGCTCGAACCGCTCGGTCAGCCTTGGCTCATCCTCTCTCTTGCGGGAGAGGGGTGACATCTCGGTTGGAAAATCGGTCACGAACGTCGGATCCCAGATCTCGCGGTGAGCCAACTCGTAGAGCTCAAACAGGAGCTTGCCCGCTCCCGCGTCAGCGTCCTCAGATCCCCCGCCCGCGGCGAGGAAATCGGCCAGCACTGCGGGGTCGGTGTCCAGCGTCACCGCCTCGCCGACGAAATCTGAGACCAAATCGGTCAGCGTCACACGAGTGAACGGTCGCTCGAAGGACAACTCGCGGCCCTGGTAATGGGGGCGCAACGTACCGGTGGCGACCTCGGCCACGGAGACGAAGACATCCTCGATCAACTCCATCACGTCCTGATAGTCGGCGAAGGCTTGGTAGGCCTCGAGCATCGTGAACTCCGGGTTGTGCGTCGAGTCGATGCCTTCGTTGCGAAACGTCTTTCCTATCTCGAAGACGCGCTCCATGCCGCCGACGACGAGCCGTTTGAGATACAACTCCGTCGCGATGCGCAGTTGAAGATCCAGGTCCAGGGTGTTGTGGTGGGTGAGGAACGGGCGGGCCAAGGCACCCGTGGCCTGCGTCAGCATGACCGGTGTCTCGACCTCGACGAAGCCTCGCGACTCGAACTGACGGCGGAGCTCCGAGACGATCTTCGCTCTGGTCAGAGCCACGTGCCGGGCCTCTTCGTTGACCATCAGATCGACGTAGCGGCGCCGACTGCGTTGCTCGACGTCCACGAGACCGTGCCACTTGTCGGGAAGTGGCCGTAGCGCCTTTTGGAGAAGTGTGATCTCCTCGACCTGGACGCTCAGCTCACCCCGTTTCGTCGTCATCACCACACCGGTGGCCCCCACCCAGTCGCCCAAGTCGTAGTCCTCGAACTCCTCGGCGGCATCGCCGGCCACCCTGCGGTCGACGAAGAGTTGGATGGTGCCCGAGGAATCCTGCAACGTCCCGAACTGGAGCTTGCCGAACGAGCGGTGCAGCATGAGCCGGCCCGCGACGGTCACACGGTCATCGGTCTCAGAGGCCGGCTCCAGATCCGCGTACCGCTCGTGGAGCTCACCGGCCAGGTGGGTTCGCTCGAATCTATGGGGGTAGCCGCCACCGGCGACGACCCGCTCGTGCTTGGCACGACGTGCGTCGATGATCCTCCGCTCGGTGGTCTCTGGATGGTCAGCCATCGGTCCGCTCGATCATGGCACGGCGGTGAGACGGCTCGGGGCATCGAGAATGATCCCGCGGTCCGGCGTGACATCACCGCCCACGACGTCGAAGGCGATATTGTCGATGAGGCGCACGTCCCCAACATGTGCGGCGACGGCGAGCACAGACGGTCGATCGAGCTCCTCGATCGGCTTCATCGTCTCCTGTGAGGCCAGCTTGACGTAGTCGACGTCGAGTCCTCTCACCGACCGCATGACCGTTGCCTCGAGTCGCTCGCCACGCCGCTCTCCGGCGTCGACCTGCTCGGCGGCCTGGAACAGCCCCCTGGAGATGGCAAGAGCCTTTTCTCGCTCCACGCGGTCCAGTCGGACATTCCGACTGGACAGGGCGAGACCGTCTGGCTCGCGGACCAGTGGTGCCTCGACGATCTCGATGGGGAATCGAAGATCCCGAACCATCGCCTTGAGAACCGCCAGCTGTTGAGCGTCCTTTCTCCCGAACACCGCCGTGTCCGGGCGGAGGCCGGCAAACAGCTTGGCGACTACCGTCGCCACGCCGACGAAGTGCCCGGGGCGGTGACGGCCTTCCATCTCGTCGGTGACACTGATCACGTCGACCGTCGTGACCGACTCACCGGGATAGACCTCCTCGGTGGGAGGGGCGAACAGCAGATCGACACCGTGATCACTGGCCAAAGCCGCATCTCTTTCCTGGTCACGGGGGTAGGCGTCGAAGTCCTCGGTCTCGTTGAACTGTGTCGGGTTGACGAACAACGAGACGACGAGGGTGTCACATTGTGTACGGAGCAGGTCCATCAACGCGAGGTGGCCCTCGTGGAAGTACCCGAGAGTCGGAAGCAGCCCGACACGACCCCGGTACCGCTCCCGCGTGGCCTCGAACGTCTCGGTTACTTCCATCGCTGCAGATCCTCCTCGCGACCGGCTCTGATGGCAGTGGCCTCGGCCATCAGCCTGAATTGACGGCCGACATGGTCGGAGACCTCGTGTGCCGCGGTCAAGTGACCTATGACCGTCTCGATGTCACCTCTGGCGATAGGACCGGTCAGGGAGACCGCCGGCCCGTGGTCGAACACGTTGCGGACGACCCGCTCGACCAACGGTCTCGAGACGCGGGGATCGATCCCCGCCGACCCGTACAAGTCGGCCGAGACGGCCAGTGAGGCAACGACGAAGTTGGCGGCCGCGGCTGCGGCCGCGTGGTACGCGGGCCGGGCGGTGTCGTCGAGACGGAACGGGTCCATGCCCAGAGTCGTGGCGAGCAGAGTCAGCGTGTCCAGGGCGAGAGGATCACCCCCGATCCCGACGTACGACCCGGCCAGAGCCTGCGCACCAGTCTCCGCGTCGGGCAGGGACTGCAACGGGTGGAAGCCTCCGACGGCCACACCCTTCTCTTGGAGATGGTGGAGGACCAGCACAGGCACGAACCCCGACAGATGGGCAACGACCCCGACAGGGCCCGCGATGGGGGCGACACGACCGGCCACATCGACGATTGCGTCGTCGCTGACGGCGATGAAGGCGATATCGGCCGCAGGTAGTTCCTCATCCCAGTCGAGTGCCCTCCACCCATACGGAGCATTGTTCCGCGTGAGCACGCCGACCACTTCGTGCCCGACGGACTCCGCGGCAAGACCAAGGGCTCCGCCGGCCCGTCCCGGGCCGATGATCACCAGCCGCATTCACAACCTCGCCGAGACACGTCGGCGAGGCTAGCTGTGCGGAGGGGTCAGTCTTCCTCGAGCTGGTTCGGTGTTATCACCGGCCAGTCGGAATCGAGGGCGGCTTTGCGGTCGCGGTAGTCGTCGCGGCGTTTCCAGAACTTCGTCTTCCACACACGGAAACGGCGTTTGGCCGGCTCCTGGGTGCCGTTGGAGGTGTCATGCGTGCGCGTCCTTCGCTCCTCCGGCAGCACGATCTCCTCCGGATCATCGAATGCGTGTAGCGCCTGATGAGCAGCGTGCCGGGTCGCGCGGTGTTGTTGCTTGCGTTCTTCGCGTGAGGGCTTGCTCTCGTCGTACCCGGGGATGTCCTGACGGTGATCTCGCGACCTCTTTGCCATTGGCTACCTCCTGTCGTGGTCCTGGTCCTTCGGCAGGAAGGCTCTCATGGTGGGACGTGGCCAAGCACCATCGTCGTGGAAGCTAGCAGGAGGCGGGAGCCCGTGAAAAGGGGCTTACGTCACATACGGGATAAGACGCCAGGGCACGTCTCGGCGGTATGCCCGGTAGTCGGGGAACCGGAGACGAAGCTGACGCTCCTCATAGCCGGTCTTGAACCACAGATAGGGAACAAGGGCGGTGGCCATGATCCCTGCCGGCC
>JASFVB010000119.1:0-8023 GCA_050050035.1 Acidimicrobiia bacterium
CGCCGCACAGGCCGATTTCGAGGAAGCCGCCCTCGAATACGAAGCAGCCCTGAACAGAGTGGCGGAGCTCGAGCTCAAGCAGAATCGGATCCAAGTGTCGGTCGACTCGAACTCGGAGACACTCGACGATGTGAACGCCGAGCTCGAGGAAGTGGCCGTCCAGATGTACATGATGGGTGGCTTCAACAACCCGGGATTCATCTTCTCGGCCTCCTCCGTGGACCAGGTGATAACCACCGAGGAGTTTCTCAACTCCGCGACCTCGGGTGGGCAGGAGTCGATCAACGATCTTCTCGCCACCAAGGGTGAGCTCAGTCGTTTCCAGGAGGACCTCGACAACACGCACGACGAGCTGAAGGTGGCCGAGGCCGAGGCTCTCGACATCCTCGAGGAACAAGAGGCTGCGATGGAGGCAGAGCGAGCCGCCTACAGCAAGCTGAGCGGGCGCTGCAAGGATCTGACGGCGACCTACAACAGGGAGCAAGCTCTGTTGAAGGCGAGAAGGAACGGTTCTGTCCAGGTCGGTGACTTCATCTGTCCCATGACGCCAGGACGCACCTCCTTCATCGACTCCTGGGGTTTTCCCCGGTCGGGCGGCCGGCGTCACAAGGGGGTCGACATGTTCGCATCGCGTGGTGAGCCGGTGTATGCGGTCCAGTCGGGGACCGCTACGGCCTCGAGCAATCGGTTGGGAGGGCTCACCGTCCATCTCCGGGCCGACACCGGGTACACCTACTACTACGCACACCTCGACGGTCGGACCTTCAGCGGTACCATCCGGGTCAACCAGGGCGAGACAATCGGCTACAACGGCAACACCGGCAACGCGATAACCACCAGTCCTCATGTCCATTTCGAGATACGACCGGGTGGCGGAGCGGCGGTCAACCCTTATCCCACGGTCCGGGCCGCCTGTTATTAACCTGGATGCCGTGAACGACAAGCGACGCCGCATCGACACCGCCCTGGAACCCGAGTTCGTGGCCGACCTGGCGGAGCTCGACCTCGCCGAAGTGCGCCGTCGACGGGACATGGCCGAGGACGTGGAGGCGCAGGTGTCCTACTACCGGCGCATCCTCCACGGGCGCATGGATCTCCTCGCATTCGAGGCCCGCCGACGCTCCGGCGAGGAGGAGCGGACGATCCTCGAGGCTCTTCCGGACATCCTGGCCAGCGGGATGATCCTCGGGTCGGAGCCGAACCTCCGGCATATCGAGACGATGCCGCCCCTACCGTCGGTGACCGGCCGCCGGCTCATCGACAAGATCATGGATGACGGTGTGCTCGCATCCCTCCCGGAGTTGACCGACGAGGAGCTGACGGAGGCCATGGAGCGTCTTCGTGAGGTCGAGAACGAGCTCTCCAACCAGCGTCGCCAGCTTCACGAGGTCATCGACGCGCTACAGCACGAGATCGTCTCTCGCTATCGCAGCCAGCAGGACGAGGCAACCGTCAGCGGCTGAGTTGCTCGCCACCTCGGTCAGATCGGGTCTGGAGGAGACCACCCACGAGGGCGCCGTTGCGGTCGTCGATCGCGGCGGCCGGTTGCTGGCTCATCACGGCGACATCGATCGCTTGTTCTATCTGCGTTCCGCCGCCAAGCCGTTTCAAGCCTTGGTCTCTCAGGAATCGGGGGCATCGCTCAGCCTCCTCGAGATGGCGATCGTCTGTGCCTCACATCGTGGCTTCCCGGCACACCTCTCGCTGGTGGCCTCGGTCCTGGAGGAGGCGGGTCTCGACGAAGGAGCCTTGCGTTGCCCCCCAGACTGGCCGCTGGCACCGGCGGCCTCTCGGATCGCGGCGAGGACCGGAGCGAGGGAGCCCCGCCGCATCTGGCACAACTGCTCTGGCAAACACGCCGGGTTTCTCCGCGCCTGTGTCGCCGCGGGATGGCCCACCGAGACGTATCTGGACCCGGAGCACCCCCTCCAGCAGATCGTCCGGACGACGGTGTCGGAGCTTGGCGGGCTCGCAGTCGACCCCGTTGGGGTGGACGGCTGCGGGGCCCCGGTGCTGCGTACCACTGCTCGCGCCACGGCCACTCTCTACGCCCGACTCGCCGGCGACGATCGGCTCGGGGAGATATTCCGTGCCATGCATGCCTATCCGGCCCTCATTGGCGTCAACGGGACAGGAGACTCCGATATCGCGATGTCGATTCACGGAGCAGCCAAGGGTGGAGCCGCCGGGTGCGTGGGAGTGGCCGTCGAGGGTCATCTGGGTGTGGCCGTCAAGAGCTGGGACGGAGACGGCGATGTGGCGAACCTGGCCGCGTCCGTGGCTCTGGATCAACTCGGTCTGCTCACCACGACCGCCCGGAGGGCCCTGGGGCCGGTGATGAGCCCGTCGGTCATGGGCGGCGGTCACCGGGTAGGGCACCTCGAGGCACGGTTCGAGTTGGACACGCCGTGAGAGAAATCCTCGAGGAGCGGATTCGATCGTGGCTCGACGACCCGGAGTCCACCGTCGAGTACGCCGAGGAGGTCGAAGGGCGATGGGCCGTCCGGATGCGTCAGGAGACCCGTGATGCGACGACGGTGTGGTGGGATGTCGGGGAACGGAGTCTGACCTTCGAGGCTTACGTGCTGCCGGCGCCACCCAATCCCGAGGAGGTACATCGCCAGGCGTTGGTGCGCAACGCTCGGGGGTGGCGGTGCTTCTTCGCGGTGGACGAGGAGGGGGCAATCGTCCTCAGGGGACGGTTGGCCGACGATCGGGTGAGCCTCGACGAACTGGATCGAGTGCTCGGCGAGATCTTCGAGACGATCGAGCTGGCGTTCAGGCCGATGGTGCGCGCCGGCTTCGGAGACCGCGAAAAAACGAGTTAGAAACTTGTGAACACGGTGGTGTGGACAAACCCTGTGGAAAACCCGAATAACTGTTGGTAACCAGAATATCGATGTTGGTCTACGATGTATGACGTTCTACTGCGCTCGGCGGATGGGTGAACAGGGTCGTTGATCTGAGGTGGCCGAGGTCGTACATTCGCGACGAGGCAGACGCCCCAGAGGCAAGCCGGAGAAACGTCCGTTCGGGGAAGTGCGGAGGAGGCTCCGGAAGGTCGCTGGGGCGCTGCTTCGCGGCCCGATACTCAATACCCCAGGGCCGCGTAGCGGCCCGATACCCGCCACCTAGTCGTGACAGGTCCAGCCGAAACGGGTCGCGCTGTAACAGGACACTCCGGGGGTCACCGGCTTGTCGGGCCCCACGATGAGTGTGGTGGTGGTTGTCGGAGGCGTCGTGGTGGTCGTGGTGGCGGGTTTCGACTGTTGAGACGCGGGGGCTTTCGTGGTGTTGGTCGACGATTGCGAGGTAGTGGTCGGTGAGGGAGCCGTGGTGGTCGGTGAGGGCGTTGGCTCTCCACCCTTCTTCATGAACACGACTGTCACGTAGAGGACACCCGAAGACGTGTCGGTCCCGATTCCCACGTAGTTGTAGTCACCGAGGATGTTGGCCTTGTGCGACGGCGAATCCAGGAATGCGTTGTGGAGGCTCGAGACCGACCCACCACGTCCGACGTTCTCACCGAGTTTGCTCCAGCCACTGCCCGCCGCGGCCTGGAGCTCGCCACTGCTCGAATGAAAGATGTTGCCCGCGGCGATCATGTCAGCAGTGTGGTTGCGGGCGTGGGCTCGAAGACCGCCATCCATCTGAAGGGAGCCGAGCCCGTTGGAGCTCCTGGTGGAGTTGATGGCCGAGAGGAAAGCTTGTTCGGACCCACTGTCTGCCCCTGCGGACGCGCTCAACCCGATGGTCGTCAACGCGACCACCAGCATCACCGAAAGCCATCGACGCTTTCCCGGCATCGAGACAGTGATCGGCCGTTCTCGGCGTGGTCTTGATGCGACGTTCGGCCCATTGCCCCCGGGCGATTCGTGGCTAGATGCCGAACATCAACTCACGTAGGTTGATCACCGAGCCTTCGAATGTGGTCGTGTCGATGCGGATCGAGCCGAGACGCAGTCCCTTCATCCCCTCACCGACGTTGGTCATGACACGCAGGGTCTCGTCTTCGACCTGGAGGACTCCGAGGCCCAGACATCCTCCCGTCGTGTCCTGGACCCCGACCAGCACGTTGTCGAGGCGTCCCAGGTTCAATCCGACGGGGAGGGTCGGTGCGAACACGGTTGGACGCACCTTCCACCTCTCCAACGGTGGCTTCAACGCGGCGGCGAACGCCTCGGTCCGTATGTTCGCCCGTTCCTCCGGTCCCAGCGGCGTGAGCCCCGGGTCGGTCGGCGCGGTGGTCACCTCCAGGTCGAGGAACCGGCGAAGCATCCCCACCACCGGCTCCATCTCCTCACCACGCTGAAGGGCGACGACGAGGTCCGGTCGGCACAGCTCCGCTTTGTGATACTTGAGGGTCTCACCGGACACCCCGGCCGCCACCGCTGTCGTGTCGATGATGATCACGTTGCCGAGACGGCGGGCCTGCTCGACCATGACCGCGGTGGCCACGACCTGCTGCAAGACCAGTCGAGCCGACGTGATCGCACCTACGAAGCGAAGTCGGTCGGGCGTGTCGATCGTGTCGATGTCGGCCTCACTGCTGAACACTTTCAGACCGACACATGCCGGAGGGCCGACGGTCGACAGGCCGACATCCGCGTCGACGAGGACCGGAGTGTGGCCATCGGCGAGGGCATGACGGACGGCCTCGATGGCGAGCGTGGTCTTGCCGGTGTCGAGCCCCCCGATGAGCATCGTGACACCTGGCGTGGCCGCTCTTCTCGCCAACTCCTCGTGTTGGGGGTCCGCCATCTGCGCGCAATATATCGGACAGGCCGTTTCGCCATGGCCGGTGCTCCGTTAGCGTCGCCGTCGATGACGACGCCCATCAGCTTCCTCTCCGACTTCGGGCATCAGGATGAGTTCGTCGGTGTGGTTCACGGTGTCCTCGCCAAGCTCGCCCCCGAGTCACCCGTCATCGACGTGGGCCACGGATTCGAGAGGGGCAACGTGAGGGCTGCGGCGCTTGCCCTCACTCGTGCCATCCAGTACTTGCCGGAGGGTGTGTGTCTCGCGGTGGTCGACCCCGGCGTGGGGACGTCCCGTCGTGCCATAGCCGTCGAGACCCCGTGGGGCGTCCTCGTCGGCCCCGACAACGGGCTGTTGCCGCCGGCCGTGACGATGGTGGGGGGAGCGTCGACGATCGTGTCGATAGAGAACCCCGAGGCGATGATCCCATCACCGGGTGAGACGTTCCACGGACGTGATGTCTTCGCCCCGGCTGCGGCGCTCCTGGCCTCAGGTGAGGCGAGTCTCGAGGATCTCGGACCCATCGTCACGGGTGAGGACCTGGTGCCGCTACTGCTCCCGTTGACCGAGATCGATGGCTCGGTGGTGTCAGGGGAGGCTTGGTGGGTCGACACGTTCGGGAACGTGCAGACGAATATCAGTCCCGCGGACCTCGTCGGGATCGGCATCACAGCTGGAGACACGGTGACGGTGAAGGTCGGTGCCACGATTCACTCCATCCCGTGGGTGACCTCTTACGGCGACGTGGAGGAGGGTGAGGCCCTCATCCACGTCGACTCCGTCGGGCAGATCGCGATCGCAGTCCGCGATGGCCGAGCCGATCGTGGTTTGAACATCTCGGAGGGAGTGTCGGTCAGCTTGGCGGGGAGAAGATCAGCCACAGCTGAATGAGACCGGCGATGGCGATTATCGCCAGGAGGATGAGGATCACTATCGCGGTGGCTGGACGCACCACTCGATCGTATGCCCAACCGGACCGGTTCCCCCATTCTGTGAGGGTTTGTGAACCGTGGCGGTACGCGAATCCGCACAGAACGGTGCTCGGATGGGGCCCAATGCAAATGTCGAGGCCCCCGAATGGTGGCGGGGGCCCCGACTACATGAAGGACTGTTCTCCACCGTGGGGCGGGCTGGGAGGCTATCCGTTCACACCTTGGGAACGTGCCCTAGGTGCGAGGGGAGGAACAAGTCCTTCCTGCATGCATCGCCGTTATCGGTCACGGAGAGTGGTTTCTTGAGCACTTTTTCCATCCGATTCCTGACACGTCGTGGATGTCATCTCTGTGACGATGCCCGGCCGGTCGTGATGGCGGTGGCACGTCGGCTCGCCATCGAGGTGGTGGAGGTGGACATCGACACGGACGACGAGCTCGTGGGCAACTACGGACTGAGGATTCCAGTGGTGCTGGGGCCGGGTGACGAGGTGCTGGCCGAGGGCGTCATCGAAAGAGGAGCCCTTCGGCGGTCGGTCAGAGAGGTTGGCTAGCCGGCGGCCTCGACTGCGTTGTCACCCTCGGTGGCGGCTCCATCCCCCGCGGGGACCTCTTCCCCCTCGACCAGCCCGCAGTCGGCGAGTGCGACATCGGGGTCGGCGCCACCGAAGCGAACCCGCTCGAATGAAGCGACGGCTGCAATCTGCTCCGGAGTGAGACTCCCCGAGAACGTCGGCATGCCACCGCTGACTGTCTTCTGGGTATCGCCATAGAAGCCCTGCTCGGCGAACCCTGCCGAGCCCGAGGACACCCACTCGACGTGGTCTGCGCAAGACCCAAACGTGGTCAGGACCCCGGTCAGAGCCGGAAAGGCGCCGCTTCCCTGACCGGTGGCCCCGTGGCACCCGGAGCAGTTCACGCCGGTCACGGCCGCGCCCACGTAGATGTCCTCTCCGATGGCCAGGTAGTTCGGGCCACCGCCACCGATGCCGCCACCGGTGAACTCGGTTCCGTCACAGTTGACGATCTCTCCGGAGATCACGTCCATGGCCAACTCGGTCCCCTCCCCACACGCACCCGTCGATGCGCCACCGAGGGCAAACAACGCGAACAATGGGACGATCACCATCAGACCGGTGAGCCACTTGGGAATGACGAAGTTGGTTCGCTCCTTGATCCCGGCCGTTGGAACGGTGATCACCTCGGGGAGATGAGACGCCTCCGCCACCGACACCTCGGACGGCACCGGTGCTCTCGCAGTTGCCGCGGGCTGCTCTGGCGGGGGTGCTTCGACGATTGCCGCAGGAACCGCGGTCTCCGCCTCGGCGGCGGGCTCGGCGGCCGGCGTCGGGGCCGGAGTCACTTCCTCCTCCCCGGCCGGAGCAGTCTCGTCGACAACCGCATCGCCTCCTGTGTCAGCAGGGGGCGTCTCTCCACCAGCCCATGCCGCGAGGATCTCGTCGACGGATGCGCCGGTCTCGGCGGCTCGTGCCTCGGCCGATCGTTGGACGAGGGCCTCGGGAAGACCCATGGCGGCGGCAGCCCCGCTCAAGCTCACGACTCACCCTCCTCTTCCGCCGATGTGGTCGATTCGCCGAGGTAGGCAACGAGAGCGGTCAGGTCGTCGGGATCGAGAAGGTGGCGCGGATGGTCACCGAACCCCTCGATCGTCGCCTCGATCTGCGTCGCGGTCATCCGTGAGCCCACGTCGGACAGGTCCGGGCCGAAACGTCGGGCGCCGAGCACTTGATTGGTGTCGCCGAGGGTCACGGCCCCCAGCCCCACGTCCGCGATGACTGGTCGGACCATCTGTGTGTGGCACGACGCACAGCCGGTGTTGAGGTAGATCTCCTGGCCCTCGAGCGCGGTTGCCGTGTAGGGGATGTCCGAAGACCGCGCACCTGCGGTCGCGGTGGGGATCGACGGGCCCACGAGACCCACGAGGACGATGATCGCGAAGAGCCCCACGATTCCCGCCAGGATCGTCATCGGTGAGTCCTTGGCACCGACGAGGACCGGTGGCACGTAAGGGCCGGACGGGACGGGCTCCGGCATAGCGGCAGGCTCGGGCGCTTCGATGACGATCTCCGGCACTGGCGTGGTCTCTTCGGGCCCTTTGGTGGTGTCGGGCTCAGTCTCGGGGGCAGGGGGTTCTCCGGTTGTCGCGGCCGGTTCGGGGGCCGGAGCGGTCGTCACAGGTGCCGCCTCGCCACCCGCCCACTCGGTCAGGAGGGCGTCGACGGACACCCCCGACGCGGTGGCACGTGCTTCCGCCGATCTCTCGACGAGAGCCTCGGGGATCCCGAGTGCGGTTGCGGCGGCGGCGACGTCAC
>JASFVB010000120.1:0-7985 GCA_050050035.1 Acidimicrobiia bacterium
CGAGAAGACCGTCGGCATACCCGGCCGTGCGTGCCCGCCGATCCATCTCCTCGATGTCGATGCTGTCATTCATGATCCGCCTCCGATCTAGACAACAAACCGGTTTGCACCACAAACCAGTATATCGGTGGATGGGATCGAAGACAAGACCAGAGGTGATGCCAACGGCCAGCCGATCTCGGCTGCTTTCCGACAGTCTGTCGGATTCGATTCGACTCGCTGTCGGTGCGTGGGCCATCTTCCATGCCCGGTCGTGGAGCCGACCTTCGTCCATTACCTGCCGGTCGCGACCACGGTCCTCGCTGCCGTCTTCACTTCCGTTCTCTACCGTCACTGGCGCCGACGGCCGGGAGCTCGCTACCTGCTCTGGTGGATGGTCGGCGTCGCTCTCTACGGCGTGGGGACCCTCACAGAGTCACTGACGACGATCTTCGGTTGGAGCGAGCCGGTGTTTCGCTCGTGGTATGTCGCGGGCGCCCTTCTCGGTGCCGCGCCCCTGGCGCAAGGCACCGTCTACCTGCTCCTGCCCAGACGCATCGCCGACCGACTCGCCGTGGCGATGGTGACCTACATCTCCCTGGCCTCGGCCTTCGTCGTGGCCACGCCAATCCTGTCCGATCTCGTGGAGACCCATCGGCTCAGTGGCGACGTGATGGCCTGGCAATGGGTCCGACTCTTCTCCCCCTTGGTCAATCTCTACGCCGTGGTGTTCCTGATCGGCGGAGCCATCTGGTCCGCGGTCAAATACAAACGTCGTGGCGAGTCAGGAGCACGGGTGCGAGGAAACGTCCTGATCGCAGTTGGAGCGATCCTCCCCGGTGTGGGCGGCTCGTTCGCCCGGGCAGGGGTCGTCGAAGTCCTCTACGTCACCGAGTTGATCGGCCTTGTCCTCATCTGGGCCGGCTACCGGGTCATCGCCGCTGACCCCCAGCGGAGCATCCACCACGCGCAGGTGTCCGAGATCTCGAACAACACAAACACCAGGAAGGCAATCAGTTGAAGACAGAGAGAACCGCAGCCATTGGTGTCGGCTTGGCCTTGGTTCTCGCCGCATGCGGTGGGAACGGAGGCGATGCGTCGGTGACGACCGCCGAACCGGCAACGACGACCACGGTCGCCGAGACCACGACGACCTCGACAGCGACCACCACGACACTCGAGGAGCGAACGTTCACGGGGGCGGACGGTGTCGAGACACCGATTACCGACACCTCCCGCATCGTTTCGCTCAACGGCGACATCACCGAGATCATCTACGAGCTGGGGCTCGGCGAGAAAGTGGTGGCGGTCGACGTCACCACGACCTACCCCCCGGAGGCGGCTGCTTTGAACGATTCAGGTGACACCGTCGGGTTTGCCCAGCAGTTGACGGCTGAGGCGGTGCTCAGATTCGAGCCGACGCTCGTCATCGGGGACACCCAGGTGGCTCCTGAGGAAACGATCCAACAGCTCCGCGACGCGGGTGTGCCCGTGGTGATAATCGAGTACCAGACCACCCTGGATGGAGTGAACACCAAGATCGGCCAGATCTCGGAGGTCCTCGGGGTCGAAGACGAGGGAGACCAACTCGGGCAACGGGTGATGGGCGAGATAGACGAGGCTATGACTCTCGCCGGCTCGGCAACGGACCAACCCCAGGTCGCATTCGTATATCTCCGCGGCCCTCAAGTGATCTTCCTGTTCGGCGCCGGAATGCCGACACAGGCGATGATCGAAGGAGCTGGAGCCGTCGACGCCGGGGTCGAGTCGGGTGTCTTCGGCCCGACGCCTCTCACTCCCGAAGCCTTGGTCGCAGCCGCTCCTGACGTGCTCGTGCTCCCGGAGGCCGGACTCGAGGCCATGGGCGGCATCGAGGCTTTCGAGGCCATCCCGGGTGTGACTGACACCCCCGCCGCCGAGACGAGTAGCTACCTCGTCTACGACGAGGCGTACTTCTTCAACCTCGGGCCCCGCACCGGTCAGGCGTTGATGGAGTTCGTCCTCGATTTGCATCCTGAGTTGGCAGGTTGAGCCCGAGGGCCGACCCCTTCCGATCACGGAGACGGTGGGGATTGGCCGCCATCAGCGCGGCAACGCTGACCATCGCCATGGCATCGCTGGGTCTCGGCGCGGTCGACATCTCCCTGAGAGAGGTGGCAGGTGTCTTAACCACCAGGGCCGGCCTGAGTTGGCTCGGTGAAGCGTCTGCCCAGGCCACCAGTGTCGTCTGGGGTCTTCGCATGCCGCGGCTTCTGTTGGGGCTCGGCGTCGGCGCAGCCCTGGCAGCGACCGGAGCCGGTCTTCAGGGTCTGCTTCGCAACGACCTCGCCGATCCCCATCTACTCGGAATTGGGCCAGGGGCCGCCATCGGAGCCGCCCTGGGCGCTTCGGCGGGAGGTGTCCAGGGGGCGATCGCCGGGGGAATCGTCACCGGTGTGCTCATTTCGTTCGCGGTGCGTCGGCTGGGGAGAGCGGCGACGGCTGACCCCAATCGACTCATCCTCAGCGGCGTGGCACTCGGTGCGACGCTGAGCGCGTGGGTGGGCTTCGTGGTGTTCGGCTCCGACCGTGCTGTGGTCCCTCCTCTCGAGTTCTGGCTCCTGGGGAGTCTCTCCGGAGCGACATGGCGTGGGTTTGGGACCGTGATCGTCTTCCTGGCGATCGGCGTCGGCACCCTGTTCGGTCTCTCCCGGACCCTCGACGTGCTCTCACTCGGCCATCGGGAGGCAGAGCACCTCGGAGTGGATGTCGACCTGTTCTTGACGATCGTGCTGATAGTTATCGGAGTGATCGTCGGAGCGGCTGTGGGAGTCGCCGGTGTCGTTGTCTTCGTCGGCCTGCTGATCCCGCGGCTGATTCGCCCGATCACGGGACCGTTCCATCGGCACATCCTGGCCGGGTCCCTGGCTGCCGGCGCCGGGTTTCTCGCTCTGTCCGACCTGACTGCCCGTCTGGTCCTGGAGCCGATCGAGCTGCCCGTGGGTCTGATCACCTCGGTCGCCGGTGGGCCTCTCTTTCTCTGGTTGGTGACGAGAAGACGGGATGTCTGAGACTCGAGTCGAGGCGCGCGATGTCGTCTATCGAGTGGGTGAGAAGACGCTCGTCGACCGGGTGAGCTTCTCGGCAGCCGCAGGCGAGTTCATTGCGCTGATTGGCCCAAATGGGGCCGGCAAGTCGACTCTTCTCGAGATCGTCGCCGGACGGCTACGACCCGCTGCCGGGGAAATCAGGCTGCTGGGCGCACCCATCGACGGCGTTTCGACCCGAGACCTGGCAATCACCCGAGCCATGCTCGGCGCCAATCCTCCGAGTGACATCCCCTTCGCCGTGAGGACCGTCGTCGAGACCGGTCGATATCCATTTCGTGGCCTCCCCGAGGCGACTCCCGACGAAGACACCCTTCTGGTCGACCGGGCGATGGCGATGGCGGACGTGGCACGACTGGCAGACCGCAGCTATCGGACACTCTCCAGCGGTGAACAAGCCCGGGTGATGATCGCTCGCGTCCTGGCTCAGGCGAGTCCCATCGCACTTCTCGACGAGCCGGCCGCCTCACTCGACGCCGCCAATGGGGAGAGGGCCCTCCAGACGTTCTCCTCGAATCTGGAGAAGGAGACCACGGTGATTTGTGTGCTCCATGACCTGAACCAGGCTTCCTTCTATGCCGACCGGATCATGCTGATGAGCGAGGGTCGGCTCGTCGGCATCGGCGATCCCCGGGAGGTGCTCCAGTCGGAGGTGCTGAGTGAGGTCTACGGCCAAACCATGAAGGTGCCCGACCATCCCTTTCGTGGCTGTCCTTTGGTTCTGATGGCGTGACGTCCGCCGAGGCCTCACACGCGTGGGGACTTCGGAGGCACCTGCGATGTGGCTAGCTTCTCCCCTTCCTCCCCGATTGGATTCGAAGTGGCGGTTGTCGAAGTCGTCGACCTGGTCAAGGAATACAACGGAAAACGGGTGGTGGACGATGTGTCGTTTACCGTCGACGCCGGTGAGATCTTTGGGATCGTCGGCCCCAACGGAGCGGGCAAGACAACGATCGTCGAGTCGGTCGAAGGGCTTCGGGAGCCCGAGTCGGGATCGATCAGTGTTCTCGGCCTCGATCCGATCGCCGACAGGTACGAGTTGGCCCAGCGTCTCGGTGCTCAACTCCAGGAGTCTCGTTTGCAGGACCGTGTTCGAGTCGGGGAGATCCTCGCCACGTTCGCCTCCTTCTATCGGGACCCAGCCGACTGGAGAGAGCTGGTGTCTCGCTTCGGGTTGGAGGACAAGGTCGACGCCACCTACTCGAGCCTGTCGGGAGGCATGAAGCAGAGACTGTCGGCGGCACTCGCACTCGTGGGCTCTCCGGAGATCGTCGTCCTCGACGAGCTGACGACAGGTCTCGACCCACGAGCCCGACGATCGACATGGGACGGCGTCGAGCGCATCAGAGACTCCGGGGTGACGGTCATCCTCGTCACCCACTTCATGGACGAGGCAGAGCGTCTTTGCGATCGAGTCATGGTCCTCAACGATGGCCGCGCCAACGCGATCGACTCGCCGACAGGCCTGATCCGTCTCACCGGCTCCGAGCAAACGATGTCTTTCGAGCCATCCGAACCTGTGCCGTTGGACGAGATCCGAACTCTCCCCGAGGTGGCCGACGTTCACTCCGACGACGACCGCATCATGGTCACCGGCGCAGAGAACGTCGTTCTGTCGGTCCTGACGATGCTCCTCGACAAGGGTGTGACCGCCAGCCGACTGCGAGTCGACCAGACCAGTCTCGAGGACGCCTACATGGTGCTGACCGGAGAGAAGAGCGGATCATCGGTTGCCTCGGGAGGAGAAAGCTGATGGGCGCATCGCTGACACTGACGCGACAGGAGACCCGGCTCTTCCTCCGCGAGCCGATGGCACTGATCTTCGGGCTTCTATTCCCACCACTGCTCCTACTCGCGATGGGTTACCTGTTCCCGGGATTCGACGAGCCCCTGCCCGAGCTCGGCGGCGAGCGCTTGATCGCCGTCTACGCCCCTACCGTCATTGGCTTTGCTCTCGCCGTCCTCTCACTCATGACCCTCCCGATGACGCTCGCCGGCTACCGAGAGATGGGGATCTTGCGACGTCTGAGGACGACACCGGTGCATCCCAGCCGGCTGCTCTTGGCGCAAGTGTCCGCCAACACCCTCGTCGCCGTTGTCGGCTCCGCGGCAACTGTGCTGATCGCCTGGCTTGCCTTCGACGTGCCATTCCCCGCCTCGCTTGGCTGGCTGGTCTTCTCGTTTCTGCTGGGGCTCACGTCGATGTTCACGCTCGGGTTGCTGATCGGTGCGCTGGCCCGCACCCCGACGGTCGGACAGGTCCTCGGATTCAGCCTGTTCTTCCCGATGCTGTTCTTCGCCGGCGTCTACGTGCCCAGGCCATTCATGTCGGAAGGTCTGAACACCGTCAGCAACTTCACTCCATTGGGCGCCGCGGTCCAGGCGATGACGGACTCCTGGGCGGGGGTCACTCCCAGTGCCGCCCACCTGGTGGTGATGGCGGTCTGGACGTTGGGTTGCGGTCTGTTGGCCATCCGGTTCTTCCGCTGGGAGTGACGATTCCTCAACGACCGGCAGGCTGCGACTCGACGTAGCCAATGGCCGTCTCGAGGGGTGTGTCGTTGCCCGCCAGCAGCTCCTCACGGCTGAGGGGCGCCGGCCAGTCGGGGATGACACCATGTGATTCGAGGACCGTCCCGTCCGAGACCATGGTCTGTGCAAAGGGGTAGATCATGAGATCTCCGTTGGGGAGCTGGACATCTGTCTGGACGAGGACCCGGCCGGCGGTGCGCTCCCCGACGATCACTGCCCGGCCCATTGCCTGGAGGGCTCCGGCGAACTCTTCGGCAGAGGAGGCGCTCAGCACATCGACGATGACCACGAGCGGCCCGTCATATGGAGAGCTCGTCGGCTCTGCGTACACCTCGACGGGCTCGTCCCGGGTTCGGTACGTCCAGATGAGGTTTGGCTTGTCGACCAGCTGATCGACCAAGGCCTCGCGTACCGGGAAGACGCCACCATGGTTGCCACGCAGGTCGATGACGAGACCACGAGCGTCGGTCATCTCTCCGATGGCATCGGAGATGGGCTCGAGCAGGTTGGGCAGGAAGGCGTTGAAGGCGATGTAACCGATGCCACCCTCGAGCCGAGAAACCGTCAGCTCGGTGTAGGCGGGTGGAAGCTCCGGCGTGATCTCCGAGGACGAGCCGCGACTGACGAGTGACAGTGTCGTCTCCTGGATCTCGTCCCCATCGTCGCGGTAGGTGACCTGTAGCTCGGTCTGCGGCTCGCCATACAAACGTTCCCGCACCTGGTTGGTTTGGGCACTCCTCCGACCTCGCTCGTGTACCGGCGGCACGGGTGGGACGTTGGCAACGATCTCTTCGACACTCTCCCCGGACACCGATGCAAGGACGAACCCAGGCCTCAAACCGGCCACATCGGCAGGCGACCCCGGTTCGACCTCGGTCACCACACAGACGTCGCCGATCAGCCGGACGTCGAAGCCGGCCCAGCCCGGAGAAGTCAGGATCGGATCCAGTTGCTCAAGGTCTTCCGCCGGGAGGACACCCGTGTGAGACACACCGAGCTGAAAGAGCATCTCGTTGACCACCAGGAGGAACTCTTCATGATCCCTGGCGTCGAGGGCCAACGGTCGGTAGCGGTCTCGCATACCGTCCCAGTCGACGCCTGCGAACTCCGGGTCGTAGAACTCTTGGTCGATCGTTGCCCAGGCCGTGTCGAAGCTGTCGATGTGCTCTGACCCGTATGAGGACGAGGAACAAGCCGCCGTCAGGACGGCGACCACCAGCAGAGATGGCCAGCAGCGACTCATGTTCAGATCGTTACCGGGGTCACGGTGCGGGCACCAGGGACAACAGTCACCAATCGTGCGGCTGTCGACCTACGCGTTCGACGTGCCAGAGCCGGGTTCCCGCCGCATTGGGACCTCCGGCCCTTGGGCGACGTCGCTCGCCACGGCACGATGATCGAAGGACATCGAGGAGGCCGACATGACGACTGTTGGGGGCTCAAGAACCAGACGACTCGGAGAGCGCACGGCTCGCTCCCCAGGGGTTGGCGTTCTGGCTGCCCTCGAGGGCGCCGCCCTCATCGTGTGGCACCTGATCGCCACCCCGTTCATCGGGCGGAGACGGCTGCGGTGGGGCACGGTTGGCACCGAGGCGACCGATCCGCTTCCGGGCGATGAGCTCATCGTCAAGCCCAAGTGGTCGTACACCCTCGGGGTCGACGTCGACGCTTCACCAGAGGCTGTCTGGCCGTGGATCGCCCAGATCGGGCAGAGACGGGGTGGGTTCTACACCTATCAGACGCTCGAGAACCTCGTTGGCTGCAAGATCACCAACACGACAGAGATCATCCCCGACCACCAGCATCCCGCGGTTGGCGAGGACATCTACCTGCACCCCACGGCACCACCGATGCGTATAGAGATCGTGGATCCGCCCAATGCTCTCGTGCTGTTCGGGTCACCCGCCGACATCGCAGCCGAAGAGAGTTGGGCAATGTCGACCTGGCAGTTCGTCGTCAATCCTCGCCCCGATCGCGGCAGCCGGCTCCTCACCAGAGGCCGCTCCGACTACACCCCGGACTGGAAGAGCCGTCTCGCGTTTGGGCGGTTCCCCATCGAGGTCATCACATTCGTGATGAGCCGCAAGATGATGCTCGAGATCAAGAGGCTGGCAGAGCGAGACGCCTAGCCAGAACAGTTTCGTTCCGGGCGAGTCAGAGGCTCTGCGAAGAATCGGACTGCGCGTGAGGCACACCCGTGGGACGCAGGCTCAGGGAGAAACCAGATCAAGGTGTGCAAGCCCTCACTGCCGCCATCAGAGCTCCCGGGAACGATCAGCCCCCTCGAGCCGACTCTCGCCTGGCGACGATGACGATGGGGATGTCGACGAGGGCATACAGACCCGCGGCGAAGAGCAGCACCATGATCGGGATGAACCACGGTTGGGT
>JASFVB010000121.1:0-7876 GCA_050050035.1 Acidimicrobiia bacterium
CGGGTGGGAGACCTCGGTCCCGGGGACGATCGTCTATCCGGCCGTCGAGGGTCGCAGATCGGTCCTTGTCGAGATCCAGGCGTTGGTCGCTCCGACCAACCAGGCACAGCCGAGACGATCGGTCCGCGGTCTCGATGCTGCCCGGGTCAACCAGGTGATCGCCGTCCTCGACCGACACGCCGGGGTGAAGCTCGGCGACAAGGAGGTCTACGTGAATGTCGTAGGGGGGTGGCGTCTCGACGAGCCCGGCTGCGATCTCCCAGTGGCCCTCGCGCTGGCTTCCTCGGTGGCCAACGAGCCCTTGGGGAGGCTCGCGGCGTGGGGAGAGATCGGTCTCGCCGGAGAGGTGAGAGGCGTCCCATTCGAGATACGCCGTGTTGAGGAGCTGAGGCGGATGGGCTTGGACAGACAGGTCGCCCCTGGGGGTGGTGAGCCGATGCGATTGTCGGACGCACTCGAGCGGTCGGGCCTTTGATACGGGCCCGACCCCGGTGAGACGGTGATAGCCTGATTCTCCGTGGGTGGTCCATCGATCAACGAGACACTGGAGCGTCTAGCGCCGGGCACCCCGATGCGCATCGCCGTCGAGCGCATAATCCAGCAGGGCAAGGGTGGGTTGGTCGTGCTCGGGCACAACTCGAAGGTGACGGCGGTCAGCTCGGGAGGCTTCCGGCTCAACAACGCCGCGTTCACACCCGCTCGCCTCGCCGAGTTGTCGAAGATGGACGGCGGGATCATCCTCGACAACAGCTGGGGGACAATCCTGTCGGCCAACGTCCATTTCATCCCAGACGGGTCGATACCAACCGAGGAGACGGGGGCCCGTCATCGGACCGCAGAGCGTCTGGCGCAAGAGACGGATACCCCGGTCGTCGCGGTCAGCGAGGGTCGCAGAGTCGCCACCCTCTTCTATGGTTCTCAGAAGCTGGAGTTGGCGACGCCAACCGAGGTCGCAGCCCACGTCAATCAGGAGCTGGCCAGTCTCGAGCGTCTCCGCAGTCGTCTCGACGAGGCCGAGAACCGTCTCAGCCGTCTCGAGGTCACCGAGCTCGTCACCTTTCGCTCGGTAGTCACCGTCGTCCAGCGGGCCCAACTCGTCATCAGGCTGGGCGAGGCGATCAGGGAGCGAACCCGGACCCTGGGTGACGAAGGACGTCTGGCGACACTCCAGCTCAACGACATCGTCGCCGGCGTGGCAGCCACTCAGGATCTCGTCCTCCAGGACTACATCCGCCCCCTGCGATCTGGCTCGGTCGACCGCGCCATCGAACGGCTGGCCGATTTGTCAGGGCCCGACGTCGAAGACGCGAGCCGCGTTGCGAAGGAGCTGGGTTTCTCGGACCTAGACGATCCCGCTGATGCCCGGGGTCACCGGCTTCTCTCCCAGGTGGGCCGGCTCCCCGACGGCGTCCGGGAGGACATCGTTCGCCACTTTGGCTCCGTGGGCAAGCTATTGCGCGCCTCTGAGAGCCAGCTCATCTCGGTCGAAGGTGTCGGTGACACCAGGGCGAAACAGCTCTCCTCGTTCCTCCGGAGACTCGAGGCAGCGGCCCACGAATGGGAGCCAGTGCTCGATTGACCCATCGCAGTTGTACAATACGGCCCCGTTCATGGCTCAGACGACGAAGTTCTCGGTAGGTGACAAGGTGGTTCACCCCCAGCATGGGGCAGCCACCATCCAGAAAAAGGTACGTCAGACCTTCGACGGGACCCGTCGCGACTACTTCATCCTCGAGATCGCCACGGAGCAACTCACCGTCATGGTCCCGCTGGAGAAGGTCGACGACCTGATCCGCCCGGTGATCTCCAAGACGAAGTCACGCGAGGTACTCCGCTCGCTCAAGGGGGAGCCGGAGGAAGCGGGCTCCAACTGGAGCCGCTGGTACAAGGTGCTCAACGAGAAGATGGTGTCCGGAGACATCTTTCAGGTCGCCGAGGTGGTGAGAGATCTGTCGTACGCCCAACAGACCAAGGGCATAAGCCCGGCACTGAAGCGAATGCTCTCCAAGGCGCGTCTCACCCTCAGCTCCGAGTTGGCTTTCAGCCTCCAGGTAGACGAGGAGGAGGCGATCAAGAAACTCGATCGCGCCCTGCCCAAAGTCGAGCCGGTCGAGGAGTGACGTCAGGGCCAACTGCTCCGGAGCGACGGGTTGGCTGGGGCTTCGATGCCCATCGTCTGGACGGGCCGCCGCCCTTGAAGCTGGGTGGCGTGGTCGTCTCCGAGACCGAGGGCGTGTCCGCGACCTCGGACGGTGATGTCGTTGCGCACGCGGTGACCGACGCCTTGATGGGTGCATGCGTTCTCGGCGATATCGGTGACCATTTCCCGTCAGACGATCCGTCGATGGACGGCGTCGACTCGATGTTCCTCCTGCGTCAGGCCTCGACCATGGCCACCGCAGCCGGATGGCACGTGGCCCACGTCGACGTCACCGTGGTCGCGGAGAGCATCCGGATCTCGCCCCATCGCAGCGACATCGTGGCCCGGCTGTCAGATGCGCTCGCAGCCTCGGCGAATGCGGTCTCGGTCAAGGCGACGACGACCGATGGTCTCGGATTCATAGGACGTGGCGAAGGCATCGGTGCTGTGGCAGTGGTGACCATCGAGTCGGTCGGGGAGTCGGGCTGACGACGCGCAGCGCGCCGACTGCGCACGCTTAACATCGCCGCCATGATCCGGGTCCACAACACGATGGAACGCGCCACGGTTGACTTCGTCACGCGGGACGAAGGCAGGGTGGGCATATACGTGTGTGGCCCAACGGTGCAGTCCGAGCCTCATGTCGGTCACGGTAGATATGCGGTGTCGTTCGATGTCATCCGCCGATACCTCATGTGGCGCGGGCTGGAGGTGACCTACGTTTCGAACGTCACCGACGTCGAGGACAAGATCATCGCTGCAGCCGCCGAGTCAGGTGAACCGGTCGAGCAACTCGCAGCCCGCATGGCGAAACGCTTCGCCAACGCCTTCCGCAAGCTCGGTGTGCTCCCACCGGACATCGAGCCAAAGGCAACCGAGCACGTGCCCGAGATGCTCGACCTCATAGGGACCCTGGTCGAGCGTGGCCTGGCGTACGTTCGAGATGGTGACGTCTATTTCTCGGTAAGGGCGCTCGACGACTACGGCAGGCTTTCGGGCCGTCGTCCGGACGAGCTGCGCGCCGGCCACCGGGTCGAGGTCGACGAGGCCAAGGACGACCCACTCGACTTCGCGCTGTGGAAGGCGGCCAAGCCCGGAGAGCCGGTGTGGGACTCGCCGTGGGGACCGGGAAGGCCAGGCTGGCACATCGAGTGCTCGGCGATGGCTGAGCGGTACCTGGGACGTGACTTCGATATCCACGGTGGTGGGCTCGATCTGATCTTTCCCCATCACGAGAACGAAGTGGCCCAGAGTGAAGGCGCCACCGGGGAGACCTTCGCCCGATATTGGCTCCACAACGGGATGGTGAATCTCGGTGGTGAAAAGATGGCCAAGTCGACCGGCCGATTGGTCGGCCTCGAGTCGGTCTTGGACGAGCACGGTGGCCGCGCTCTTCGTTTTCTGTACGCCCGGGCCCACTACAGGTCACCGATCGAGTACTCCGAGGAGTTGCTGGCAGACGCAACCGAGTCGCTGGAGCGATTGGATCGGTTCCGCGCGCGGGTCGAGCCGGGGGAGCCCGACCCGGATGCGATCCGACGCTTCGAGGAGGTCATGGACGACGACTTCGGGACCCCACAGGCGGTGTCGTTGGTGTTCGATCTCGTCAGGGAGGGGAATCGAGCTCTGGACGCCGGAGAGGACGCCTCCGGCCTGGCCGGCGCCGTCGAGGAGATCGTGGGGGTGCTTGGGCTCGACGACGCGGAGGCCGCGCCACGATCGAGCCAAGGCCCGACCGACGCGGAGATCGAGGGTCTCGTCGCCGCACGTAACGCCGCTCGCTCCAATCGTCGGTATGACGAAGCAGACCAGATCAGAGACCAACTCGAGGCCGCCGGCGTGGCCATCGAAGACGGGCCCGATGGCACGCGTTGGGTACGGCGATAGGGTCGAGGGCGTCCACGCCGTGGCCGCTGCAGTGGCCGCGGGCCGGGTCAGGAAGCTATACGTCGAGCGACGACGTCTCTCGAATCTGAGCGGCGTCGTCTCGATGGTGGACGATTCGATCGTGCGGCTCGTCGACGACGTGAGGGAGATGGCACAAACCGACGCCCCGCAGGGCATCGTCGCCGATTGCCGGCCGATCCTGGCTGTGGATCTGGCGACCCTGGCAACCGAAGATGCGGCGATCATCACCCTGGACCACCTCGAGGACCCCCACAACGTCGGCGCCGTGGCGCGGAGTGCCGCCGCAGCCGGCATGACCGGACTGGTCGTGTCGTCCCGACGATCAGCCCCGCTTTCTGCGGCCGCGTTCAAGACCGCTGCCGGGGCCATGGAGAATCTTCCGATCGCCGGCGTCGGCTCGATCCCCGAGGCGCTGAGACGTCTCCAGGCCGATGGCGTCTGGGTCGTGGGTCTCGATTCGAGAGGCGATCAGGACTTGTTCGACCTCGACCTTCTCACCGAGCCTGTGACGATCGTGGTGGGCGCAGAAGGCTCGGGTCTGGCCGAACTGACCCGAAAACGTTGTGACCTGATCGCATCGATTCCCATGGCCGGCGGAACGGACAGTCTCAACGCTTCGGTTTCCGCTGCGCTGGCCTCGTTTGAGATAATGAGAGTCCGCGAGAGGTCCGGATGACCTTGGCGGGAGTTTTGCTGGAGTGAGCCGTGGGCGAGCGAAGGCGAATACTCCAACGTGATGCTCGGCATCACGCGTAGACAGTGCGGGAGTTTTGCTGGAGTGAGCCGTGGGCGAGCGAAGGCGAATACTCCAACGTGATGCTCCGCATCACGCCGCGTTAGCTCAGTTGGTAGAGCAGCTGATTTGTAATCAGCAGGTCGTCGGTTCGACTCCGGCACGCGGCTCGAATGAAGCACCAGGTGCCAAGTACCAAGTACGAAGCACCTAATACCCACTACCTGATCGGTGTCTCAATACCCTTTTGGCGATGCTGAGTGAAGAGGGACGGGCGATCCTCGACTTCGAGCGTGTCTCGTGGCTTCGACCCGGGCCCAAGGACGAGACCATCGAGATGGTCCTCGGGCTCACTGCGTTCGCCTACTACGAAAGGCTTCGCACTCTCGTGGCCACCCCTGCGGCCTTTGCATACGATCCGTTGACCACTAAACGTGTCTTGCGGCTCATCGAAGAGCCGGTCTTGTCGGAACTGGCGATCTGATGACCAACAAGGGCAAACACGCCACACAGACCCCGGGGACCTTCTACCGCGATCTGGCAATCATGATCCTGGGCATCATCGTCGTCGGAGCCCTCGTGTTCTTCATCCTCTATTTGATCGCCGATCAGCCGTCGACCGGGCCCACGACGACAACGACGACCCTGGCACCGACCACAACGACCGAAGAGGCGACGACCACCGTGCAACAGACGACGACGTCGAGCGCTCCCACGACGACGGTGGTCGTGACGAGACCGCCGGAGCAGGTTGCCGTTGTCGTTCTCAACTCGGTTGGCATCGATGGCGCCGCCGGTCGCTTCAGCTCTGAGCTCTCCGAGGCGGGTTATCAGACGTTGACGCCGAGCAACTACGTCCCCGAGGTGGCTCCGTCCCGGATCTGGTTCAGAGAGGGTTTTGCCGCCGAGGCAGCGGTCTTGTTGGAGCTGATACCTGACGCAATGGTCGAGGAACTGCCGGACGACACGGTGGGGCAGGGGGCAGACGTCGTGATCGTGCTGGGGACTGGCTACTCCGAATGACCCTGCGGGCCGTCGGGTTCGGCCCCCGCTTCCCACGAGCGTGGCTCTTCCCCATCACGACCATGGTGGTGCTGCTGGCGTTTGCGGTCGCTGGGACCCTCAGTCGGTCGATAGTCATCGATCTCCTGGCGTGGTGGCCGGTTTGGCTCGTCGTCGCCATTGCCGCGTACGTGTTCCGTGCCAGCAAGCTCGGGCCGGTGCGTGTGGCCGGTTTGGTTCCTCTCGTGGCGCTGGCCCTGGTCGTCGTCTTCGCCTGGGGCCACATCGCGGGGTGGGAGATCATGCCCTCCGCGGCCCAGCATCTGTCCGGGCCGGCAACCGACGGTGTGACCGATGCCTCGATGACGGTCGTGGTCGACGGGGAAGTCAGGTTGGGTTCCGGGACGGAGACTCTCTACGGCGTCGACCCGATCCGACGAGGTGGCTCGGTCGGTCTGCCGACCGCCACCGAGGTGACGGAGGACGGAACGACCGATATCTCGCTCGAGGCGCCCGAAGACCCCGGGATGTACGAATACGCCGGCTGGGATGTCCGGCTCTCCCCGGAGGTCGAGTGGAGTCTCGACATCGACGCGGCCGTGGACGCCGACCTCACTGCCATCGACATCAGCCGTCTCTCGCTCGCGGGAGCCGGCACGGTCTCATTGGGGGCCGCCACGGCAGAGACGGCGGTAGTCGTGGTAGGGCGCTATCAGCTGACCGTTCCGGTCACCGCACCGGTGCGTGTCATCGGAGCCGCTTCGGTACCTGCAACGTGGACGCTGACAGAGGATGGAGCGGTTTCCCCCGGGCTGGGCTCTGGATGGGTGATGACCGTCGTCGGGGACGGTGAGCTGACCGTTCGCGAGGATTGACCGTGCACACGATCGGGCAACCACCCTCGTAGACTTCGCGGGAATGACCACCGACCGGCTGCAACGTCTCGCGCTGACGATCTGGGTCGCAGTCGGGGCGGTAGCCCTCGGCTGGGGGTTGTTGTATGTCGCCGGGGCGGTCAGGTTCATATGGCTGCCGGTGGCATTCGCCGCTGGAATCGTCTTCCTCCTCGAACCGGCCGTGAAGGTCTTCCGACGGATAGGGCTGCCCCGCGTGGTCGGGGCGATCCTTGCCCTTCTGATTCTCGTCGCAGTGATCGTTGCCGTCAGTGCCCTTGTCTGGCCGACCGTGCAGCAACAGGGCGCCGAGTTGATCACCTCTCTCCCGGATCTGTACTCCTCCGTGCTGGAGTGGATCCAGAAGACGGCCGCCAGATTCGACCTCGAGATCGATACGACGGTCACCCTCGGATCGATAGAGGAGTGGCTTCAAGACCCCACGAATCAGGAAACCCTCCGAAGCGTTCTGTTCGGGTTCGGGTCCGGTGCGGGTGCGGTCATCAGGGGTGTGGCGGAGTCGATCGCCGTGATCGGCCTCACCCCGGTCCTCGCCCTCTACATCCTCATCGATCTCCAGAGGTTCAAGGACACGTCTGTGGAGCTGACTCCACCGCGCCACCGCGACGAGATGGCCTATGTCGTCGGAGAGGTGGGGACCGCGCTCGGCTCGTTCGTGCGGGGCCAACTGGTGGTGGCGCTCATCGTTGGGATCGCCTCGAGTATTGGCATGTGGGCGATCGGGCTGCCGTTTTGGCTGTTGATCGGGATCATTGCAGGGTTCCTCAACCTGATTCCGTTCCTGGGGCCCGTGGTCGGAGGTGCCCTGGCAGCGCTGGTGGCCCTGCTCAATGGTGATCCATGGCAGGCGGTGTGGGCGGTGCTGATCATGGTCGCGGTCCAGCAAGTAGACAATCACGTGATCACGCCGATGATCCAGCGCACCAGGGTGAACCTGTCGCCGCTCGTCATCGTGCTCGCATTGGTCATTGGTGGGTCATTGGCCGGGTTGCTCGGTGTGCTGGTCGCTGTCCCGGCGACCGCGGCGATTCGCATCCTCGCCGGGCACCTGTGGCGGACCAGGGTGCTGGGGCAGTCTTGGCAGGAGGCCAGCGAGGCGATGATCGAGGTGACCGAGCCTCCCGACCGTCTGGCGCGGATCAGCCGCAAGAACCCTGATCAGTCCCGATTGTTCGACAC
>JASFVB010000122.1:0-7872 GCA_050050035.1 Acidimicrobiia bacterium
CGAAAAGGACAATCGCAATGTCCCCTACAGACAGGAGTTCGCTCCGGCCTACACCGAAGAGTCGTTCTCTCTGTATCCGCGATCGACGCGTGCAGCGGAGAGAGTCGTCATGGGACGGGGCAAACTCGGCGATCTCGCTCGCGTCGACGAGGTCACTCAACACGTGGACAGCATCGATGGCGACATGCGCCACGCCACTGCGAGCGCACTACTCGACGGCGGTGACTACGAGCGCCTGGTGGCAGACGGACTGGAGCACCTCGAGGCCGAGCCCGATGACACGGCCATGAGGCTGCTGGTCATGCGGGCGCTGGCCAAACAAGAGAGGTGGCAGGGGTTGGTGGACCTCAGCGAAGATGTCGTGTTCCAACCAGACACGAGCCCTTTCGAGACTGCGGAGCTCTCGTTTCTCCGCGGGGTCGCCTTGCGGGAACTGGGTAGCTACGCCCGTGCCGTCTCGTGTTTCGAGGACGCGATGGGGGCTCGTCCCGGTGTCCGGCGCTATGTGGAGGCAAGGGACTCCCTTCGCACCGACTTGTACCGCCATGCCGACCTTCGAATGCCGATCGACTCGGGGCGGCAGCGGATCGCCGCCCTGACGCCACCACAAACGGGACTTCCCGACTGGGCGAACGATCTCTCTCGCCGAGCCGCGCTGTTCAATTACCACACCACCGAACTGGACCTCCTCGAACATGATGCGAAGCACATCGACAGCGTCATCGCCATCGATGGAGCCGAGATACCGCCGGGATTCGAGAGCCACGACCCGGCGAGCGACCACCCGCCACGGGACGAGCGGATGCGGGTGGTTCTCTTCGCCCACCATCACCTGGCTCGCTGGGAGCCCCATGGCGGGGAGCTGTCCATGCTCGCTGTCGTAGAGGACCTGGTGGCCAAGGGCATCGAAGTGCGAGTCGTGGTCGCCAATCGAAAGAACAGGCAGACCTTCACCGAGCAGATCGGCGGCGTCGATTATGTAGTCGTGCCCCACCATCGCTTCGAGGCGACAGTCGACAACGTACTAGACCTCTATCGCCCGGACATTGCCCTCATGTGGGGGAAGCCGAGCCTCGCTGCGGCTCCCATATGCAAGGAACGTGGGGTACCCACGTTGGTCTTCGTTCGGTATTGGTACGCCGTTTGCGACGGTCCCTACGACGGCGACCTACTCGCAGATCCGATCGATGAGCCGAGGCTCGAGAGACAGCGTAAGCTCCTCCAGTCGGCCGACGCAGTCATCACGAACGCAAGGTACGTCTCGCAGGTGATCGAACGGCTTCATGGAGCCTTGTCATCCGTCGCCTACGTTCCGGTCCACCCTCCGCCGCCCACCTGGGTGAGCCCTGCACCATCCGATCGCCCACATGTGACACTCGTGAACCCGCGGAAGGCTGGTGGCCAGCGGCTCCTGCTCGAGCTCGCTCAGCGTCTCCCAACGGTGCCGTTCCTGTCGATCGGCTATCCAACGATCGACATGCCCCCGAACGTCACCGTGCGCTCGTATGACAACTCCCCCTACTACGAGATGCTCGATTCGACCAATGTCCTCCTCTTCCCATTCGACGAGGACCCGTGTGGCACCGGCCGTGTCCCGCTCGAGGCCCTGCACTGCGGGATTCCGGTTGTGGCTGCGGCGCGAGGTGGCCTCGGTGAAGTCGTTCCGGAGGAATGGTTGGTCCAGTGGGATGACATGGATGCATGGGCGAGCCTCGTCGAGCAGCTTTACTTTGGGGGCGACGAGGCTGATCGCCGGCGGGCCCGCGGCGTTGCGGAGCGCTTCGATCCCGAGGCGGGTCTGCGACTTGTCGAAGAGACGGTCGACCTTTTGACTGGAGGACGATGGAAGCTGTAGAGACACCCAATCTGAGATTCGCGCTCGTGGGCTGTGGCAGGATCGCTCAACGCTACGGCCAGTTGCTCTCTTCCGGAGCTGTAGCCGGCGCCTCCCTCGCGTCGGTTTGTGACATTCGAGCCGACCGTGCCGAAGACATGGCCGCGAGGCACGAAGTGCCCTGGTTCGACGACATGGACAAGATGATGGAGTCTGAGCAGCCAGATGTTGCCGTGGTGCTCACCGAGAGCGGAAACCACGCCGCGCACACCGTTCGGCTGGCCGAGTACGGCAAGCCGATCGTGGTCGAGAAGCCGATGGCACTCACTCTCGACGATGCCGACGAGATGATCGCTTCCTGCGATCGAGCCGGGATAAAGCTGTTCGTGGTCAAGCAGAACCGATACAACCTCCCGGTGGTGAAACTTCGGGAAGCGGTCGAATCCGGGCGATTCGGACGACTTCTGCTCGGAACGGTCCGCGTCAGGTGGTGTCGCCGCCAGGACTACTACGACCAGGACGCGTGGCGCGGGACGTGGGCACAGGACGGTGGCGTGCTGGCCAACCAGGCGAGCCACCACATCGACCTGTTGAAATGGATGCTCGGTGAGCCGGTGAGCGTGTTCGCGAAGACGGCCCACATGCTGGCCGACATCGAAGCCGAAGACACCGGGGTGGCAGTCGTCACCTTCGCCAGCGGAGCAGTTGGGCTGATCGAGGCGACCACGGCCGCCAGGCCCACCGACCTAGAAGGCTCGCTGTCGATCCTCGGTGAACGGGGGACCGTGGAGATAGGGGGCTTTGCGGTGAACGAGATGAAGACATGGCGTTTCGAGGAAGAGCTTCCGGGAGACGAAGAGGTCCTCGGCATCTACCGCGAGAACCCGCCCGACGTCTACGGGTTCGGACACAAGACGTACCTCGCAAGCGTCGTGGACGCGATCCGCAACGACGCACCAGCACTCGTGGACGGCCTAGAGGGTCGCAAGTCACTGGAGCTGATATCAGCGATCTACGAGTCCGCGGAGCGCGGCACCGAGGTGGTGCTTCACTTCCAAGCATCCAAGGCCCGCCTCGGAATCAAGGACTGAATCAGTGGCTGTGGACGCAACCGCCATCGTCTACGAGCACGTCGAGCTCGGTCGCGACGCCGAGGTCGGCCCCTTCGCCGTGCTTGGCGAGCCCATGACCTCGAGGAGCCTGCCCTTGAGGATCGGTGAGGGTGCGAAGGTTCGCTCTCACTCCGTCATCTACGCGGGAAGCTCTTTCGGAGTCAGGCTGGCAACCGGCCACGGTGTCCTCGTGCGTGAGGCATGCACGGTCGGGGACGACGTGTCCATCGGATCTCATTCGGTCGTGGAGCACGACGTCACGATCGAAGACGGTGTGCGATTACATTCGCAAGTCTTCGTGCCCGAGTTCACCCGTCTTCTGGCCGGATCGTGGATCGGGCCCAATGCGGTCTTGACGAACGCACGCTATCCGTTGAGCCGAAACGTCAAAGAGGAGCTCGCCGGGCCCGTGATCGGCCGTGGAGCCATAGTCGGTGCCAATGCCACGTTGCTGCCTGGGCTGGTCATCGGTGAACGCGCCGTGGTCGGCGCCGGAGCCGTAGTGGTCAGGGATGTGGACCCCGGAGCGGTGGTTGCGGGTAATCCGGCACGGGTGGTCGGCGACATCTCGAGTCTTCCCTATGAGTGATATCCCCCTGGTCGATCTCCACGCTCAGTACACGGCGATCGAGGATGACATCCAGGAGGCGATATCGAGAGTCCTGACATCCCAACACTTCATCGGGGGACCCGAGGTTCCTGCCTTTGAGCGGGAGTTCGCCGCCGCCCAATCGACAGATTTCGCAGTGGGTTGCTCCAACGGCACAACGGCGATAGCAATCGCCCTTCGCGCTCTTGGCGTTCAGCCAGAAGATGAGGTGATAACCCCCTCCATGACGTTCTTCGCCACCGCGGAGGCCATCGTCGATGTGGGAGCCATCCCGGTTTTGGTTGACATAGACCCGGAGACCCTCGACATAGACCCTATGGGGATCGAAGACGCCATCACGCCCCGGACCGTTGGAATCGTCCCGGTGCATCTGTATGGGAACCCCGCTGACATGGACGAAGTGATGCGTGTGGCGGACCGGAACGATCTGTGGGTCATGGAGGACGCGGCACAAGCTCATCTCGCCTCCTACCGCGGCGCCATGACGGGGACGATTGGCGTCTGCGGCACATTCAGCTTCTATCCCGGAAAGAACCTCGGTGCCTACGGCGATGCCGGTGCGATCGTCACCTCGGACGAGTCGCTGGCCAAGCTGATGCAAAAGATCCGTGACCACGGCAGGGCGGGCAAGTACGAACACGATATCTATGCGTCCAACGAGCGCATGGACGACCTTCAGGCGGCGGTGCTCCGGGCCAAGCTGACTCATCTCGAGGAGTGGACGGCGGCACGGCGGGCCGCCGCTGCGCGATACGACCAGATGTTGTCCGACATGGCGGTCCAACCGCTGAAACCGACCCCGGGTGCCGATCCCGTCTGGCATCTCTACCCGGTTTTGATCGATGACCGCGACAGGGTTCTCGATGAGATGCGACTGGCAGGAATCGGTGTCGGCATCCACTATCCAATCCCGGTTCACCTCCAGCCTGCCCATGTCGAGCGATTCGGGGAGAAGTCGCTCCCGATATCCGAGGACGTTGCGTCGCGGCTCCTGAGCCTTCCCTTGTATCCGGAGATCACCTCGAGGGCGCAAGAGAAGGTGGTCGAAGCATTGCAGAACGCGATCAGTGCGGACTAGACGCGGGTTCGGTCTCCGGTGCCGGGTCGGCCCCGCTCACCCGCTCGCGGTCGCCGCGCTCTGAACAGCGCCGAGATCGCGGTACGCGTCGATGAGTCGCTGACGCTCGGTCTCCCATCGCAGGTCCGCAGCAGCGGCCTGAGCCCCCTGTCTCAGCTCAGCCACGCGTGAAGGATCTGACGCGAGGGAATTCAACCGTGAAGCCAGGTCGACATGGTCCCCATCTCTATATGTGACCCCGCAGTCGTATTGGCGAATGATCTCGATGATCTCCGGAGAGTCGGGGCCCAAGATGGGCAAGCCTGCGTGAATGCTCTCGAACAGCTTGTTCGGGAGGGTGTAGGTATAGCTGAGACAGATGCGATTCATCGTGGTGAGAGAGATGTCGGCCTCCCGGATCCAGTCGGAGACCTTCGAAGAAGGGACTGGGCCGAAGGTCTGGATTCGATCTTCGACGCCCAACTCGTCGACGAGCTTGTCGTACTCGATCGCGAATCGTCGATCGAAGTATCCGAGCATCGCAACGTGGATGCGAGGATCGGCGTGGGGAAGGGCGCGCAGGATGTCGGTGATTCCGCGATTCGAGGTGAAGCGCCCGACGTAAACAGCCAGGAACGCCTCGTCAGGCAGACCGAGCTCCTTCCGCAGGTGGAGCGTCTCGTCGGGTAGCTGCTCACGGCGCTCCGGGATGTTTCTCACCACGACCGGTCGCTCGATCGAATACCGTCGGGCCAGGTAGTCGGCGATGCTGTCGCACACAGTCACAGAGGAGACGGCTCGCCGCATCGCCTGACGTTCGAAGGACTCCTCCCACCTGATCTCACGTTTCGTGTACGGAACGTCACCGCGGTTCCGGTGCACCCAGAGCTCATGAGTGTCATACACGAACGGCGTGCCCATCACACGTGAGATCAGACCGGCACCCACCAGAGTGTTGAAGTCGTGTGCATGGATGATGTCCGGCCGGAATCGCCTAGCGACTTCAAACGCCGTGTTCGCAAATGCGAGGTATCCCCGCTGACGTCGTTCGAACGAAGTCAATGGCCGGTGTCGTGGCCTCGGCTCCCATGGCCAGCCCTCAGGGCTGCGCGCACGAAACCACCTCGCCACCTTGTCCCTGGCAATCAGATCGATGCGCCGCGACGCTCTCAACCCATCGGCTGCGATGAGAGCGGGGTCCATCCTCCCATCCCATTGGGATCTGAGGATCGTGTAGCCGTCGCGCTCGTCGACTACCGGGAGGCCGAAACGGTGCTTCGCGAGCAAGAGGACTTCATGACCTGCCTCGGTCAACGTCTTCGCCGCTCGATCGACTCGTGAGTCGTTCTCGTGCGTTCCGTAGGTGAGCATGAGCAAACGAGGCTTTCCCCTCGTCTGGGCCCACGGGTCTTGTAGACCCGGCGATCCGGGCTCTCTCTGCTCACCGGCCGGCATCCCACGGTCGCCGATCCCATCGCCGAAGCGCGGATCCGCGGGAAAGGCCGAGGAGGCGTATGCAGCTATCTCTTGGGCTCTGTCGGATCGGTCGAAGTCGAGACTGGCCCGCAGAAGGTTCGCCAGCACGCGGGGATCGTTCAGATATGCAGAGAAGGATCGCGCCACTTCTGCGGGATCACGGCCGGTCAGCATCTCCGTGCCTGAGTTCGACGCGAGTGTGGTCGGTTGCCGACCGACTCCCGCCTGGTCGGCACCCTTCTCGCTCCCCACTGTCTCGCCCCGGTTCTCGGATTCTCCGGGACTCGTCATCCGCAACTGCTCGTTGCACTCGTCCAGACAGGCCTCCCAAAGTGGATCCAGTGCGTCGTCTGAGGGCCTCCGCTCCAGCCATCTCTTGGCCTCGAGGAGCTGTCCGGTGCCGATGAGGAGCTCGGCGATCATGAGCCCGTCCGCATCGTTTGAATCGCCCAGCGAGCGCGCGGCCAACAGAAAGTCGATGGCCTGAATGTGCTCCGGCAGCGGTGGGTCGCCTGGCTCCTGTCGTCTCATCGCCGTCGCCGCCAGACGACGGCCGATCATCAGATAGCCGTAGGGGTTGTCGGGGAACCTCTCGAGTGCCTCGAAGTAGAAGAACGGAAAGTCCAGACCTCGGGCTCGCATCGATAGAACTCGGGCAAGTGCCACCTTCCATTCGAAGCTGCCCCTCGAGCCCTCCTCGGTCTCCAAGAGCAGGTCCAGAGCTTCATCGAGCTTCTCGCCGTGGACACAGGCAACCAGCGCGGAAAGCACGTCGTCTTCATCGTTGGGATCGGCGACATCCGTAGGATCGCCGTCGAGCGTGTCGGCGTGAAGCCGACTTTCGATCTCACTCCAGGCCTCGTCGGAGTATTGGAGCTTCTGCTCGTTCTGCAGTAGCCACCGTCTCCACCCCGACGCGTATTCCGGATCCGCAGGGTATGCCTCGAGAGCTTCGGAGGCACGTCGGACGACTTCCATTGAGTCACCGAGTCGCACGCTGGCCTCCACCAGCTTCTGGTGCTCCTTCGCAGTGTTTGGGGTCTGCTCGAGCGCCTCACGCAGGTGTCTTTCCGCCTTCCGGTAGCGCCCTTGCCTCTCCAGGATCGTGGCCACCGAGAGCTGCGCCCGGATGGGATGCGTGTCGTGCTTCGCCGCATGAAGGAGGTACTTGCGTGCCGCCCTCATGTCGCCCTGTTCGAGTGCAGCATGGCCAACCACTCGCAACAAAGGCACGTAGTCCGGATGCTCCTTCAAGAGGCGCTTTCCGCGCATCACGGCTGTCGCGTGATCGCCCTTCTTGAAGTCGGAATCCACGGACAGGACCTGTTCGTGGAATCGCTCACTTACGGCCGGCATGCCTGCATCAGGTTAGGACGCAGTCATCGGCATGCATCTCGCCGCTCCGCTCGCGGGTCAACTGGGCCACGGCGCCACCAATCACCCGGTCCCGGGGCAGAGAGTTCCGATCATGTGCTGGTCACCGGCCTCCCTGACCGAGATGGTGTGAATACCCTCCCCTTCCGACTCCAGCAGCTCGGCACCTTCGACGTCGCGCAAGGAGGGTTGCGAAACGTCGTAGAGCCACCACGCATCGTCGGGATCACTCTCGATGAGAACGACCTCCCCTGCTTCGGCGATTCGTGTCGAGACGCTGGTCGCCGAGTCGTCGAATGTCGACGGTGGGGCTATCAGCAGGATCTGGTTGGCTTGATCCACGAAGCAAGCCGCCCGATAGCCGGATTCGATCGGGAGATAGAAGACGGCGACGTAGCGAAGGCGTTTC
>JASFVB010000123.1:0-7871 GCA_050050035.1 Acidimicrobiia bacterium
CATCGAGTGGAGATCGAAGCGGTGATCCGTGACGACTGCGCCCTGACACCGGACCTGGAAGCAGGGATCGAGGTGGCACGCGAAGCCCTCACCAACGCGGTCAAGCACTCGAGGGCGCAGAGGATCTCTCTCTTCTCCGAGATTCAGGACGGTCAGGCCTTCATTCACATACGAGACGACGGCAGCGGCATCGACACACAGGTGCAGTCCGATGTGTCCGCCAAGCTGAACAAACGAGTCGAGGCCGTCGGTGGTCTCGTGGCTGTCGACTCGATGGGCTCGCAGGGCACGGAAGTCAAGATCACCGTGGGGGCATGACCATGCCGAGACGGATATTCCTCGTCGACGACCACGACGTGGTCCGAGCCGGCATGAAAGCCGTCCTCCAGGATCGGTTCGAGATCGTCGGTGAAGCCGATGACGTCCCCACGGCGGTCTCGGGCATCCTCTCCACGCGCCCCGAGCTCGTGGTGCTCGACGTGAAGCTGCCGGGCGGAGGCGGCGCCGAGGTGGTCACGGCGGTTCGCTCGGTCGCTCCCGACGTCAAGTTCATGGCCTTGACCGTGTCGTCGTCGCGAGACGACGTGGTGAGCATGATGCAGACGGGGGTAGACGGGTACATCACCAAGACCACGATGAGTGCCGAGCTGCCAGACCTCATCTTGCAGGTGCTTGGAGGCCTCCGCCCCGTGTCACCCGACGTCGCCGCGTTCCTCCTCGACATCGACGAGGACATCGAGCCCGACACCATCCAGCGGCTCACGCCGAGGGAGCGTGAAGTCGTCAATCTCATTGCCAGGGGCTACTCGTATCGGGAGACGGCCGAGCGGCTCGGCATCTCGGTGAAGACGCTCGAGTCACACATGGCGCACATCTTCGACAAGCTCTCCGTGGCGAGTCGTCATGAGCTGGCGGCACTCGCCTACGAAGAGGGGTATGTGGAGCGACCCGGCACTTGAACCTCGTCATCTACATGGCCGGGGGGGTCCTTCTCGTCGTCGTCATGCATCTGATCGTCGGCTGGTTCCTGGCCAACGGTCTTCGCCGGGAGTTGCTCCTCGTCTACCCGCGGGAGAAAGACCTGTCGGTCCGGGTCAGGATGGCAACGGCCGATCGCGTCGTGCTCGAGGCACCGGAACCGAGACAGGACATCGGGCACCCGGGTGTCCTGGGCATGGTCTGGAACGGTGGGCATGGCGAAGTCGGAGAAGTACTCGATGCCCGCGATTCCACCATCACGCGGGTGTTTCACGAGATCGAAGGAACGCCCCCAATCTGCGTCGGCCCACTCGAGGACTGCGAGCCCGTGGAGCTCGACGGCTTCGTGTTTCGAAGCGATCCGTTGGACGTGGGGCTCGGATTCGACACGATCACGTACCAGACCGAGCTGGGACCGATGGCGGCGTGGTCGGTGCCGGCTGGTGATGGACGCAAGTGGGCGGTGTTGTGTCACGGGTGGACGGTCGACAAGAGGGAGCTTCTCCGGGTTCTTCCCACCTTCCACCGTGCAGGGTGGTCCTCATTGGTCATCGACTACAGGAACGACCCGGGGGCACCGGTCGACCCGACCGGTCACTACCGCTTCGGAGTGAGCGAGTGGCGCGACGTCGAGTCGGCCGTGCAGCATGTGCTCGACTCCGGCGCCGAGGACGTGCTTCTCATGGGATGCAGCACCGGGGCCGCATTGGTCATGTCCTTCCTGGAGACGTCCAAGCTCGCCACACGGGTTTCCGCGATCGTGCTCGACTCCCCGAACCTCATCCTCGCCGACACCGTCCGGGCGGGCACCGTGGACCTGCGGGCAACCAGACTCATGATCGAGCTGGGCATGTGGATAGCCGACGTGCGCTGGGATATCGACTGGGAGGCCACGAACCACGTCGAACGCTCTCCCGAGACCCTCGACGTGCCCGCACTGGTCTTCCACGGGACATCCGACCCGACGGTCCCCATCTCCGAGAGCCGTCAGCTCCGGGCTGCCGTTCCCGAGCTCGTGGATCTCGTCGAGACACCGGCGGCCGGTCACGTCATGAGCTGGAATGCCGACCGGGAGCGCTACGAGGGCTATCTGGAGCGGTTTCTCGACAGGCTCTAGAATTGGATCGCTGCCGCGGCCCAATGAAATCCGGCTCCGAAGGCGGTCAGGACCACCAAGTCGCCTTCGAGGATCCGGCCGTTCTCCACCGCCTCCCACATGGCGAATGGGACTGTCGCCGAGCCGGTGTTCCCGTACTCCTGGACGTTGACGTAGACCGCCTCGCTCTCCAAGCCGAGTCTCTTCCGCACGGCCTCGATGATCCGCAGATTCGCCTGATGCGGGATCACGAGCTTCACGTCCGAGAGTGATCGCCCCACCTTCTCGAGAACCTGCACCGAAGCCTGGCTCATGCGTCTCACGGCCTCCGTGAAGACCTTGCGACCGTCCATGATGAGCCGGTTGTAATCCCCACTCAGCAAGGACTCCTCGTTGAAGGGATGGCGAGTCCCGCCGGCGGCCAGCGTGAGGATCTCGGCAGCGGATCCATCGGTGCCGGACACGACGTCGAGCACCTTCGCCCGACCTGCGTCCGGCCCCATCAGCACCGCGCCGGCGCCGTCGCCGAACAACACTGCCGTTGCACGATCCTTCATCGAGATCATCCTGGTGATCAACTCGACCCCGATGACCAGGACCTTCTTGGGGCTGACGAGGATCCGGCTGCGGGCCACATCCAAGGCTTGGACGAACCCGGCACAGCCACTGCCACCGAGGTCGTAGGTCGGGACGTTGCGACAGCCCAGCCGAGCCTGCACGAGTGCCGCGGTGTCCGGAGTCATCATCTCCGGGGTGTCGGTGGCTACGACGATCTCGTCGACGTCATCCGGGGTGAGATCGGCGTCTTTGATCGCACGCGCCCCTGCCGCAGCCGCCATGGTCATCGTCGACTCGTCGTCTGCGGCGAAGTGACGTCGTTTGATCCCGGTGCGTTGGGTAATCCACTCATCACTCGTGTCGACCCATTCCGCCCAGTCGTAGTTGGTCACGACGCGCTCCGGCGTGTATCCCCCAAACCCGAGAATCTGTGTCACGGCTGGTCAGCCTAGGAGGGTCACTCCCCCTTCGGTAGACCCTCGACAGGTCCACTCTCCTCTCCTCGAGTCTGCATCAGGGTGCGACTGCAGCACCCTGATGCAGACTCGACGCGAGCAACATGGACCATCTGCCGACGAACCTGCACGATGGCTCGGTGGCCGCACCACGCTGCGGGCTCGACACGAGACAAACGGGCGTATCCTCAGAGGACGATGGCAACCCACGACGTCCTCAACCAACCCCCGCCACTGGAGGACTACAACCTGTATCTCACCGACCCGGTCCTCGACTCGGCAATCGCCCGCGAAGGCGCGAAGGACTCTCGGGACTCACTCGTCGATCTCGGAGAGCTGACCGGCTCCGTCGACTACTACCGGCTGGCCGCAGAGGCCAACCGCAACGACCCGGCACTCGTCAGCCACGATCGGTTTGGGAATCGCTCCGACACCGTCGAGTTCCACCCTGCCTGGCACTCGCTCATGGAGATGGCGGTCGCCAGTGGAAACCACTGTCTTCCCTGGGAGGAGGTTGCCCCTGAGGCCGCCCACACCACCAGGGCGGCACAGACCTACATGACCGGCCAGATCGAGTCGGGGCACAATTGCCCGATCTCGATGACGTACTCGGTGATCCCGGCGTTGCAAGCCACGCCGGAGGTCGCCGACGAGTGGATGCCGATGATCACCACCCGCGTGTACGACCCTTCCCTCCGCCCACCGTCTCAGAAGGCGGGCCTCCTCATGGGCATGGGGATGACGGAGAAGCAGGGCGGCTCCGACGTGCGAGCCAACACCACGGGCGCCGTCCCTCTCGGATCCGGGGGACCCGGGACGGAGTACGCCATCACCGGTCACAAGTGGTTCACATCGGCCCCCATGTGCGATGCATTCCTGGTCCTGGCCCAGGCGCCGGGTGGTCTCTCCTGCTTTCTGCTCCCACGGTGGAAGCCCGACGGAGAACGCAATGTCTTCACGATCCAACGTCTCAAGGACAAGCTGGGAAACCGCTCCAACGCCTCCTCGGAAGTCGAGTTCGATGAATCCTGGGCCGTCATGGTCGGCGAGGAGGGAAGAGGTGTGAAGACCATCATCGAGATGGTCAACGGGACGAGGCTCGACTGTGTCATCGGCTCCGTCGCACTGATGAGACAGGCAGTCTCTCAGGCGGCATGGCACGTCGAGCATCGCTCCGCTTTCGGCTCGAAGCTGAGCGAGAAGCCTCTGATGAGAAACGTCATCGCCGACCTCGAGGTGGAGACCGAGGCGGCGACCCTGATGATGGTGCGGCTCGCCGGCGCCTTCGACCGGGCCGAGGCCGACCCCACCGAGGCAGCCATGAAACGCATCGCCCTGCCCATCGCCAAGTACTGGGTCACCAAGCGAACGAGTGAAGTGGTCCGTGAGGCCCTGGAGTGCCTCGGTGGCAACGGCTACGTCGAGGAGTCGATCATGCCCAGGCTCTACAGGGAGTCGCCTGTCAACGCCATCTGGGAGGGGTCTGGGAACGTCATCGTCCTCGATGTGCTGAGGGCGGCGAGTCGCTCACCACAGAGCTTGGATACCTTCCACACCGAGCTCGAGTCCGGCCGCGGCGCCGACGACCGCCTCGACCACGCCATCGACTTGGCGAAGACCGCCGTGGCGCGTGCAGACGATCTCGAGTTCGAGGCAAGACGGGTCGTGGAGAGTCTCGCAGTCGCCTGGGCCGGGACGCTGCTGGCACGTCATGGAGAGGAGCCCGTGCTCGACGCCTACCTCGCCTCCCGCGTTGCCGAGCCGCATGGCGGCCTGTACGGAACCCTCCCAACCGGCACCGACATCCCGACGCTCATGGAGCGCGCCCGACCGATGTGACCAGGTGAGGGTCAGACGCGAAGCGCGCTGACCCGATCACTGATCTCTGCGGCCGTCTCCAGGAGACGGGGCCGGAACTCCTTACGCATGCGGGCGACACCGACGCGTGATGCGTGACAGCTCACGTTGACGGCCGCGATCACCTTGCCGCGGCTGTTGTGAACTGGCGCGGCGATCGACCTGACACCTTCCTCCAGCTCCTGGTCGACGAGGGTGTACCCGTCTTCCCGCGTCCGTTTGATGATGGCGCGGAAGTCAGCCGGGTCGATCACCGTGTGCCGGGTCAGCTGCTCGAAGCTGACCCGCGACATGTACGCGTCTACCTCGCTGTCCGGAAGACCCGCCAACAGGACCCGGCCCATCGAGGTCGGGTACGCCGGGAGCCGCGATCCCAGAGCGAGTGCGATCGTCATGATCCGTGATGTCGGCACCCTGGCCACGTAGACGATCTCCGACCCATCGAGGACCGACATCGAAGACGACTCCTTGACCTCCTCTACGAGACGCTCCATCGGGGTCTCGGCCAACTCGACGACCTGGAAAGACGACAGGAAGGAGTATCCGAGATCGAGGACCTTCGGGGTCAGCGAGAAGTCGCGCCCACGCTGCTGGACGTAACCGAGATCCCTGAGAGTCAGCAGAATCCGACGAGCCGTGGCCCTGGTCAGCCCGGTGCGCCCTGCGACTTCGCTCAGGGTTTGCGGGTTGTGCTCCCTGGAGAACGAGTTGATGACCGCGAGGCCCCGTTCCAACGACTGAATGAAGTCACCGTTTCGTGAGACCGTCACGAGGCGAGATAGTACCCGGCCGTTGTTCGCTCAGCGAACACCAACTGTGGCAAGGCCAAGCCGATCGGGCCTAGCTCCCGGCGTGAGCCATGGCCGTCCGCTCCTTCAGATCGCGCAACAGGCCCAGCTCCGTGGACGTTGGCACCTCGGTGATCGCCAAATCGTCTGCAACCTCCAGATCCCAACCGGTCCTCTCTACGACTTCCGCCACGTCGATGCCGGGATGGACCGCGACCAGACGCAGTTCGTGAGATGCCGGGTCGGGTGCGAGCACCCCGAGGTCGGTGATGACAACCGTCGGACCGGCGCCGGGGTGACCGACACGGCCTTCACCGGACCTACCGAAACCGACCGAGGTGACGAAGTCGACAGACTCGACGAACGTCCTCCCCGAGTGGCGGAGCATGACGATCACCTCACCGGCCAGCGAAGCGATCTCTGGTGCTCCGCCTGCGCCGGGCAGACGAACGCTCGGGCTCTCATACGAGCCGATCACCGTGCTGTTGAGGTTGCCGTATCGGTCGATCTGAGCTGCCGAGAGGAATCCCACGTCGACCCTCCCGGCTTGCAGCCAGTAGGCGAATATCTCCGGCACGCTCACCACCAGATCGGCCTTCTCGGCAAGTTCGCCGTCGCCTATGGACAGCGGGAGGACGTCGGGGCGAGCACCGATCGTCCCGGACTCATAGATGAGCACGACGTCCGGGGCGTGGGAGAGTCGCGCCAGGTTGGCGGCCTCGCTGGGAAGCCCGATGCCCACGAAGCAGACCTGGCCGTCGCGCAGGTGACGGGCGGCCACGACCGACATGATCTCGTCCGACGTGTAGGCCGTCTCAGTCATCCTGTCCCCAGCGCAGCAGTGAGCCGTCGCCAACGGCCTCCCTGTAGGTCGAGAAGTCTTGCGGCCCGGTCACGTATGCCTTGATCCACCTTTCGAAGGTGGACCGATCGCGTGAGATCGCATCCCATCGGGTGTAGAAGGCGTTGTCCCGCATCGAATAGCCCATCGCGTACGACGGGTGACACCCATGGGGCTCCTCGGCGATGGCATCGACCGTCCACGAGGGAAGGACCGACGCCCCTGGCCCACGTAGATCCAACTCGTCGACGATCTCCTCGACGGTCACTATGACCGACGTCGAGGCCAACACGACCTCTCGTTGGACGCCTGTGATGCCCCAGATCCCCACGTTGCCGTGTCGATCCGCCTGCTGTGCGTGGACTATGCCGACATCAGGGTTCATGGCGCGCACGGCCGTGAGCTCTTCACCGTCGAACGGTGAGGAGATGGGAGCCACGTCGGCACGCTCGCGAAGATCGTTGCCCACGTATCCACGCAAGATCCCGAAGGGGAGACCCGCGGCGCCTGCCGCATAGCGACTGGCCATCCCGGCATGGCTGTGCTCCTCCAGCTCGAGGCGGTTCGGGTATCCGTGCTCCACTGCGTCGCGGAGACGATGCAGCGAGCCCACGCCGGGATTGCCACCCCACGAGAAGACGAGACGACTGGCACAGCCGACACCGATCATCTGGTCGTAGATCACGTCGGGCGTCATTCGCACCAGCGTCAGGTCTGTTTTGGCTTGGCGGATGATCTCGTGACCGGCCGCGAAAGGTATCAAGTGGGTGAACCCCTCCAGGGCCACCGTGGCGCCATCGGGCACGAGTTGGTCGACCGCGCTGCGAATGGTGGTTATCTCAGCCAACAGGATGCCCAGGGTGCCATTTCAACGTGTCGAAGTCGGTGAATCCGCCATTGTGTTCGGAAGACGAACATTCGTGCGGTGAGCGTACGATTGCGCTATACATGTGTCAAGCTGCGCCTATGGTCGCCAATTGATGACTTCGAGCCGATACAGGGATCATGGATCTGAGTGATGAGTGACTCCACAACGCGGACCCAGGTCGGGATCGTCGGTGGGGGTCCCGCTGGGTCCCTCCTCGCCTTTCTCCTCCAGCTCCACGGGGTCGAATGCGTCATCATGGAGCTGCGCCCCAGAGACTACGTGCTGGGTCGAATCCGCGCCGGTGTCGTCGAGTTCGGGAGTGGCGAGATCTTGAGACAGGCGGGTCTCTCGGCCAGGATGGACTCAGAGGGCTTCATCCACGACGGGGTCAACCTCGCCTTCGCCGATCGGCTGGAACGTGTCGACTTCC
>JASFVB010000124.1:0-7852 GCA_050050035.1 Acidimicrobiia bacterium
TCGAGGACATCCGTGACCGTGGTCTCGACGCGCTGATCGTCACGGGTGCCAATCCGGCTCAGCATCTTCTCGAGAGAGAGTCGTTCTGGGAGCCGCTCGGGGAGGTGCTCGATTGGGCCAAGAGCTCTACGCGCTCGGTCCTGTGCAGTTGCCTGGCGACACACGCCGTCGTGGAGAGATATGACGGGGTGACACGCACACGGCTGCCAGACAAGAGATGGGGGGTCTACAGACATCGTGTCGTGGCGGATCATCCCCTTCTCGATGGCCTAGAGGACCCGGTTGTCGCACCACACTCACACTGGTACGACATGACGCGTCGCGACTTCGAGTCGATCGGAGCGAGCGTCTTGCTGGAAAGCGACGAGGCGGGCGTCCACATGGCGGTCGGCGCCGAAGGCCACTTCGTCTTCTTTCAGGGTCATCCCGAGTATGACCGGGTCAGCTTGCTCAAGGAGTACAGACGCGAGCTGGGTCGCTACTACAGCGGAGACCGACCGGATCATCCGCCTGTGCCCGAGCACTACTTCGACGACGCGGCATTGACGCGTCTCAACGCATATCGCCTCGTCTTGGAGGAAGCCAAGAGCAGCGGACGTCTGCCCCCGCCTCTGGACGAGAACCAACTGCTACCAAAGAACGCGCCCGACTGGAACTCCGCCGGGTACGTGATCTATCGGAACTGGCTATCGAGTCTGCTCAGGTAGCCGGGGGCCCGGGCTCTGTCCAGCCCGGGCCCCATGATCTGTCTACAGGATCCACAGGAGGGCAAATGTGATTGCGCCACCAAACGCGGCAATAGCCAGCACGGTGGACAGTGTCACCGGCATAGTCCACTCCTGCTCATGCCTGTACGCGTACTGAGCGAAGAGCCCGAATGCTGCGGTCAGCAGCAGGCCGGCCGCGATGAACATGCCGAAGTACCAACCCTCGGCAAGTCCCCCGAGGAACCAGTCGGTCGGCACGTAGTACATCCACGCACCAACTCCAGCTGCCAGCACTCCGAGCGTCCCAATCACCCACTCGGTGATGCGGGACCGCCTCGGCATCCGGGTGACTTCCGTTCTCGGTGCCTCACGAAGAGCGGTCACGGAAGATCACCTCCTTTCAGATGGCGATGACATCGCCATCTGTCTTCATCATCAGGCATTCAGAGGGTGTGACCAGAGGATTTGGACACATTCCCCAGGCTGCGGATGGCCTCTGCCCAGGTGGCCGTCTAGACGTCGTCGCCGATGTCGGCGAAAGCCTGAGTGAGACGGGGCAGGACGTCCGTCACATCGCCGACGATGCCGTAGTGGGCGAATCGGAAGATGGCAGCGTTCGGGTCACGGTTGATGGCCAGAACCGTCGACGAGTGCTTCATGCCCACGACGTGTTGCAGCGCGCCGGAGATCCCGCACGCGATGTAGAGCCGTGGATGCACGGTCGAGCCTGTCTGACCGACTTGTCGTGACCGCGGTGCCAGACCGGCTTCCACGGCAGCTCTCGACGCCCCCACCCGACCACCGATTTGAGCGGCGAGCTGCTCGACCAGGTGCCAGTTGGCAGCGCTGCAACCACTTCCGCCGGCCACCACTACGTCGGCGTCGGACAGGCCGACCTCGGCTGTCTGGAGACGTCGCTCCATGATTTGGACCGAGAAGTCGTCGTCGGGAAGGTCCATGGCTATGGACTCCACGATCGGCCGGCGATTGTGGGGGACGGCTTCGAACACGCCCTCGCGCACCGTGGCGACCTGAGGTCGCTTCTCCGGGCAGAGACATGTGGCGAGAACACCTCCCGCCATGGCGGGGCGGACCTGATGGAGAAGGTCCGTGTAGACCACGTCGCGGCGTCTCCAATCATCGATGTAGATGTCGGTGCAATCGGCTGCGATCCCGGTGTCGAGCATCGCAGCGAGACGCGGTGCCAGATCCCGCCCCATGGTCGTGGCGCTCATCATGACGATCTCTGGTTCTCTGCTGTCGATGGCTCGATGAGCTATTCGCGCTTCGGGCAGGCCCAGATACCACTTCAGTCTGGGGTCGTCGGCCACGAGCAACAGGTCTGCCCCGAATTCGGCCGCCGTCTCGGATGCCCGGTCCAAGCCAGAGCCGATCAGCAAGGCAGCGACTGACGTCTCGAGAGTCGATGCGAGCTCGACAGACTTGGAGATCAACTCGGCCGAACCGGAGGTGAGCGAGCCGTCGCGGATCTCACAGACGACCCAGATGCCGGCATCGGGGCTCTGCGTGGGCTCGACGCTCACGGACGGAGTACGGGTACCGGGTTCTCCGGAGGTGGGGGTCGCAGCCCGGTCGGAGATGACGGAGCGCACCAGATCCTCGATGGACATGTGGTCACCGACGAATCTGCACTCGGTCTTGGGCATCGGCACCATCTCCATGTGGGCGACCTTCGTCGGTGAGGCGTTGAGCCCGGCAGCGGTCTCGTCGAGGGCGAGATCGTCGGCGCCCAGGACCGTGAGTTCCGCCCGATGTGCACGTCTCCTCCCCGGAAGGGTCGGATAGCGGGGAAGGAAGCCAGTCTCGGCGACTGTGATCACCGCCGGTAATGGACACGATCTGACCTCGTAGCCACCTTCGACGATCCGACGAACGATCAGGTGCCCTTCCTCGCTGCGGGCCTCCTCGCACATCGTGACCTGCGGAAGGCCGAGGCGCTGGGCAACCTGTGGGCCAACGTGGCCGGTCTCGCCGTCGAGCGCGCTCGACCCGCACAGGATGATGTCAGCGCCGCCCAAGTGCCGTATCGCAGCAGCAAGCACATTCGCGGTGGCCCACGTGTCGGAGCCGGCGAACAGACGATCCTGGAGGAGGACACCACGATCGACCCCGAGCGCGATGACCTCCCGCAACGACGATTCGGCTCGGGCGGGCCCCATGGTGATGGCCCAGACCTCGTCGGCCAGCCTCAGGGCCGCCTCGACGGCATGAAGATCGGTCGGGTTGGTGATCGCCGCAGCGGAGGCACGATCGATCGTGCCGTCTGGCCTCGTCCCGACACTCCCCGCTCGGACGTCGGGCACCTGCTTGATGAGGACGATTGCTTGCATGGCTCCACCCGAATAGGGCCTATCCACCGACCAACAGAACCGCCGCGGCCGGTTCCCCGCCAGGGCCATTCGTCAGACTGAGACCGAGACGTTCGTCTAGGAGAGTGTCACGGCCGGTGAGACGCGATCGTCACCGAGCAAGACCGGAATCGACTGCTGGCTCGTCCTCGCACCCATCGTGCTCGCAGTGTTGTCTTCGTTCACCTTCAGGCTCAACACGAACTCGGTGAGGCCGCCGGACCTCCGATACTCGAGATGGCCTCCCATGGCACTCGCCAACTGCCGGCAGATCCACAGACCGAGACCGACCGAGGACGCGTGTCTCTTGGTAATCGTGGAGCGTCTGTAGGGAAGGAAGATGGTCGACTCGTCGTCACGTGGAACTCCATCACCATCGTCACACACGATGACTTCGATTGTGTCTCCGGTGAAACCAGTGGCCACGGTGATGGTCGAACCGCCATATCGCACCGCGTTCGAGATGAGATTGCGCAGGATCTGTCGGACACGCAGTGAGTCCGCGACGGCCGTAGGCAACCCGGGATCCACGTCCGCGGACACTTGGGTCCCCTCGCCGGCGAAACGGCGGACCACAGTTGTCACCTCGGCATTGACATCCACCGCCTCGGTACCCACATCGAGTGCCGAGCTTTCCAGACGCGAGGCAGTGAGCAGGTCCTCGACGATCTCCGCCGCGTCGATGGCCTGCTGGTTGGCCAGCCCCAACAGCTCCTGAACCTGGTCCGGATCGAGATCCGCCCCACTGTCCACCAGGTCGGTTATCCCGATCATTCCCGTCAGGTTGTTGCGCAACTCATGGGAGACCGTTCCCATCATCTGGGATCGGTTCGCGTCCAGGCGCCCCAACCACCGCTTCACATGGGAGACCACGACAGCTACGCATGCCATGGTGAAGACGACGGCGATGAAACCGTTGAGTGTGTCCGGGTCGATTGACGTCTGGGAGAAAGTGGCGTAGCCGTACCAGGCCGAGACGTAGCAGAGAAACGCGATTGTCCAGACCCCATCGGAGAACAACACAATCATCAAAGTCAGGAAGGCGAAGCTCGCTGTCGCCACCGTCAGCCGCTCGTCGGGGACGCTCATCACCCACCCCCAGAGCGTCAGGTCGAGCAGGAGCATCAGCCGCGGTGTTCGGATCCCCTTCGCCCGGCACCAGATCGCATGTCCCGTGACGACGAAGAGCACGACGACGATCGGGCTGAATCTCGTCTCCCATCCTCCCAGGAGGACGACTATGCCGACGTAGATCATCCCGGCGATTCCCAACCCGGTTCTCACCAGCTGGTACTCGTCGAGGAAGCTCTCCATCGACGAGCGAAGCGGGCCGTGGCTGCCCGCATTTCCTCGCGTGCGCATCTGGGGATTGTCGGCATCGAGACCTGGGAACTGGAGCGTGCGGACGGGGTCCCATGACTTCGCAGATGCCGAGACGCGGATTAATCTCACGCCTCAACCCCGTGCTACTCGTGAAGAGTGTGCGCGTTCGGGGGTGGTGTAATCGGTAACACGACAGGTTCTGGCCCTGTTATTGAGGGTTCGAGTCCTTCCCCCCGAGCCGGGGCCCGGTGCAACCTGGCCCCCAACCAGGTCCCGTCGTCTAGGGGTCAAGGACGCCGGCCTCTCAAGCCGGAAACGGCGGTTCGAATCCGCTCGGGACTGCAAAACCCCAGCTCAGAGGGATATTTCAGGGAAACGGAAGCAGGCCACTCATCGTCTGCTCGTGTCGATCATCCCGAACTCCTCGCCCTATCTCTCGATGATCACCTGGGCGTATTCGAGAAGGTCCTCCACTCGCTGACCGCTGGGGTGGGAGGTCGACCAGAGTTCGAGATTCTCCAACCGGTTGTCGGCCCGCTCTCCATTGATGTGATGGACTTGTTCGTCCGATCCCAGAGGTCTGCCCAGCTGGCGAGCCATGACGAGCCGGTGCTCGGCGATCCACGCGGCATCTGCTGTGAGGCGCCGCAGCCCCTTGGGGACCGGGACATAGCGGTAGCCGTCATGAGCCACGGTGCCCTTCCCATCCACGACCCGAATCGGCACGTCTGCTTGGGGATGACCGTGTTTCAGGACCCTCTTGTAGTGGGCGCGGCAGTAGCCACGTGTCTCGGCGAGTCGGTCGCACGTCTCGACCTCGCACATCGTCCTTCCCTTCCTAAGTGGGCTCTCGTCGACCACTCCATGTCGCAACAGTCGCTGGTAGTGCCCGTGGCAGAGCCCCCTGGCGTCGACAAGCTCGTCGCAGTCCTCGGCCCGGCATGTCCCGCGGGTGCGCAACGGTCCCGGTGGCCCTGGCTTTCCAGTGCGGAGCACACGTCGATAGTGCATCTCGCAATAGCCGCGGGTGGTCGCTGTCCCCGGACAGCCATCGACTCTGCACTCCCTCACGTCACGGAGAGTCCGGGCCGGTTGTGACGGATTGCCGAGCGGTCAGGCTGACCCTCAGCTCAGCGGATAGGGCCCGAACCTGCCCCCTGCCACCAGAAGCGAGAGAGCGATGAGCACGCTGTTGACGACGATCATCTGGCCCTCCTTGCGGCGCAGATGGATGCGGATCGCTCCGATCTGTACGAGTGCGAGACCGAGGGCCGCGATGGGTGTCAGCACGACGGCGATCCCGGTGACGGCGGGCAGGATCAAGCCGATCGCCGCGAGCACCTCGAGTATGCCGACGAGGCGAGGTGTGTCCTCCCCAACGTCCTCGACCCAGCCCATTTGCCCCGCCAGCTCGTCACGGGACCGAATCAGCTTCATCGAGCCGGCCAAGAGGAACACCGCAGCGAGCACACCCTGAGCGATCCAGAGCACGGTGCTCATCGTCTCACCTCCATGGGTTGCTCACGGCTGACTCCGATCCCACCAAGAGTCTCCGCTCCGAACGTCTCGATCTCCTTGGCGAGGTCGAGTGGTGCGGTCTTCGGGGTCTCTTCGTCACCGAGGAGGTCGGCCGGCACCAGCCACGCGATCTCGAAATCGATACCGTCGGGATCCCGTCCGTACAGAGCCTTCGTTGATCCGTGGTCGGATGCGCCAACCAGTGCACCGGCCTCGCGGAGCTTCAGTGCCAGGTCATGCAGGTCGGCGAGGGTGTCGACCTCCCAAGCCAGGTGATAGAGCCCAACGGCGCCTCTCCCAGCAGCCGACGGAACCGCGTTCTCTCCCACCGAGAAGAGACCCAGGTCGTGATCGTTGCTGGAGCCCGCGGCGCGAAGGAAGACAGCGCCAGGAATGCCCGCCGGGAGTCTCCTGAACCCCAGTATCTCGCAGTAGAAGTCGGCCGATTGCTCGGCATCTCGCACGTACAAGACCGCGTGATTGAGTCGATGAATCGCCATCGAAAGTCCTTCTGTTGGCTACCTTGCCGTCGAGAAGTTATTTGAAGCTTCAAATATTCCGGAGGATGGTGGGATATGACCAATCGGCTGAGCAGATCTGAGCTGAGGATCTGGGTGACCCTTATCAGCGGCATGAAGTCGTTTCTCGGCGCATTGGATCGACAGCTGCGGGACGATTTCGGCATCAGCCACGACGACTATCGAATCCTTGCCTGGCTGAGCCGTGCCGGGGAGAACGGCGCCGGAATGAGCGAATTGGCGCGAACCATGGGCTTCTCACCCAGCCGTCTGACCCACGCCATCCAACGGTTCGAGTCGGAGGGATGGGTGATACGCATGACCACGAGACGAGATCGACGGGTCGTCGAGGTCGGGCTGACCGAGCGCGGAGCACAGTGGGTGGACGAGGTGTCCGCTGGCCATCTGGCAACCGTGAAGACCCTTCTCTTCGACACCATCGGCATCGATGGAGCGCGACACATGGCCGATCTGATGCGAGAAGTCGGGCAGGTCGCTCGGGGAAGTTGACTCACACCAGCCCGTCCAGCCTGCGGTCGTGCCGACGACGGGGACCGGCAAGAAGGGACGACCTCTCGTCACGCCAGCTGTGACTCCAGGACTGCCGGGTCGGTCGTGGGCAGGTCGCAGACGAACCCACGGCAAACGAATGCTCTCGTCTCCTCGGGGCTCCGGCCTGCGAGCAAGGGCACGGCGTCGGTTGCGCTCTCAGAAGCTGCCAGCGCGATGTCGGGGCGGTAGCGACGCCAGTACACCTGTGCGAGGTCGCGCCATCGGTTTCCGACTATGGCGAGCTCACGCGGTTTCTGTGACGACAATGCAACAGCCAGATGGTGTCCGACCATCGACGGGAAGCGCGATGCAATCGCCCCGGCAGCCCCCAGGGCGTCTTGTGCCCGGTCTCGCAGGGCTCCGTCGCCGCTGAATGAGGAGGCAAGTAGCAACGCTTCGGCGGCAAGGGCGTTCCCTGAGGGGAGGGGGTTGTCGGCAAGGTCGGTAGGCCGTTTCAGCAAGCGCTTCGCGTCCGACGCGGTCTGATAGAAACCACCACCCTCACGCTCGAATGCGTCGAGCCGGCTGACGTGGTCCATCGCAGCCTCGTACCAACGGGTGCCACCAGTCGCCGAGTACAGCGTGAACAGTGACACCGCGAGCGAGGCCACGTCCTCCAGGAATCCGGCTACCGAGACTCGCCCGTCGCGCCAAGATCGCATCAGCCGGCCATCGACGGTCAGATGCTCGATCGAGAACGCGGCCGCCGCCTCGGCCAGGTCGAGATACCTGTCATCTGCGAGGGCGGCCCCGGCTTCGGCGAAGGCACGGATGGCCAATCCATTCCACGACGAGACGATCTTGTCGTCCAACCCCGGCCGCACACGTCTCGCCCGTGCTTCGAGGAGAGCACTCCTCGAAGTGT
>JASFVB010000125.1:0-7837 GCA_050050035.1 Acidimicrobiia bacterium
TGTGCTGGTCGGTGACGAACACGATCCGTTGCGCGTCTTTCATCCACTCGTCGTGGGACGCCAGATCGGCCAGCGCCTCCCAGACGATCCGATGGGGGAGTGGCATTTGTCTGCTGACGGCTATGCGTGTCATCGCGCGCATGAGACAATATCGGACACATGATCTACCTCGATCACGCCGCCACCACACCGATGCGGCCCGAGGTGTGGGAGGCAATGGCGCCGTATGCCGACGATGCCTTCGGCAACCCATCGGGTGTGCACGGGGTGTCGCGCGTCGCCAAGAACGCCCTCGAGGAGTCGCGTGAGCAGATCGCCGAGTTGATCGGGGCCAATCCGATGGAGGTCGTCTTCACCGCGGGAGGCACCGAGAGCGACAACCTGGCGATAAAGGGCACGGTGCTCAGCGGCACCGACCGTCGCGGCCTGGTGACGACGGCAATCGAGCACGAGGCAGTCCTGGAGACCGCCGACTTCCTGAAGCGTCTCGGTTTCCCCGTGACCATTGTCTCCGTCGATGGTGCCGCCCGTGTTGACCCGGCGGAGGTCGCCGACGCCGTCAACGAGGAGACGGCCGTGGTCTCGGTGATGATGGTCAACAACGAGACGGGGACGGTCCAAGACATCGAGAAGGTGACGGCAGCGGCCAAGAGCGCCAACCCGGAGGTCGTCGTGCACACCGACGCCGTCCAGGCGTTCGGCTGTGAGAGCGTGGACGTCGGTGACCTCGGGCTCGACCTCCTCACCATCTCCGCTCACAAGTTCGGAGGCCCGAAGGGGTCGGGCATCCTCTATGTCAGGGATGGGACGCCCCTGGAGCCGGTCATTCACGGCGGTGGCCAGGAGTTGGGCCGGCGCTCGGGGACCCACGACGTGGCATCGGCGGTGGGGATCGCCACGGCGGCTCGGCTGGCGCTCGACGATCGGGACCGGTTCCAGCGTGATGTCGGAGCCATTCGAGACCGTTTCGAGAAGACGCTGACCTCCTCCATCGAAGACATCGTGGTGAATACTCCTGCTGAGGCGAGGTCGAGCCATCATCTCAACGTTCGCATCCCGGGTGTTCGCAACGAGACCATGCTGATGTTGCTGGACCAGCGCGGTGTGTGTGCGTCCGCCGGATCGGCATGCCAGTCCGGCGCCGCCACGGTATCGCACGTGCTCGAGGCCATGGGTTTGAGCCCCGAGGCGGCGAGGGAGTGCATTCGCTTCTCGTTTGGCTGGACGTCGACGGCGGAGGAAGCCGACGAGGCGGCGCAGATCGTCGGCGATTTGGTTGGTCGGCTTCGGTGAGGGCTCTCGTGGCCATGTCCGGGGGTGTCGACTCGTCGGTCGCTGCTGCCCTGCTCAGAGACGAGGGCCACGACGTGATGGGGGTGACCCTAAAGCTCTGGTCAGGCCCCGGTGGTGAGCCACCGTCGGCCGGATGCTGCACGGTCTCGGACGCCGAGGATGCCCGGCGGGTGGCTGCTCAGCTCGACATCCCCTACTACGTCCTCGACCACACCGACGACTTCAAGGACGGAGTAGTCGATCGCTTCGTCTCCGACTACGCCTCCGGGCGCACACCCAACCCCTGCATCGAATGCAACCGTGTCGTCAAGTTCGACAGGCTGCTTCGGCGTCTCGATGACTTCGAGTGCGACGTGCTGGTGACCGGTCATCATGCACGCACCCGGTCTACCGACGGGACCTGGCATCTCTTGCGGGGGACCGACAGGGCCAAGGACCAGTCATACGTGCTCTCGATGCTCACTCAACATGAGCTCTCACGCACCCGATTCCCCGTGGGCGAACTGACGAAGAAGGAGGTCAGGAGGGTTGCAGCCGGGATGGGGATGAGGACGGCCCACAAGCCGGAGTCGATGGATATCTGCTTCGTCGGGCAGCAGGACTACCGCGGTTTCCTTCGCGACACCGCACCGGAGGTCTTCGAGCCGGGAATTGTGGTCGACACCCACGGGAGGGAGATCGGCGCTCACGAGGGGATCGTCGGATTCACCGTGGGTCAGCGTCGTGGGCTGGGTGTTGCCGTCGGTGAGCCACGCTTCGTCGTCCGCATCGACGGGGAGACCTCGACCGTCGTGGTGGGGCCTCGTGACGCTCTGGGTGTGGCCAAGGTCGAGCTCCACGAGTTGATATGGACCGACGGCACCGGCCGCGACGGCCCGGTGATGGCTCAGTATCGAGCGCACGGCGACCCGGTTCCGGCCCGCATCGATGGCCCGACGCTCGTTTTCGACGAGCCACAGCAGGCGATCGCCCCGGGACAGACGGTCGCCTTCTACGAGGGGGATGTGGTGCGGGGTGGTGCGCTAATAGCATCCACTTCATGAGCGACAGCGGTCGGGCGGTCATCTTCGGCGACGACGCGGTCACATACGATCGACACCGGCCGACCTATCCGCCGGAGGCGATAGCGCGCATCTTCAGCCTCGTCAGCGTGGCCAAGGCCCTCGAAATCGGCGCAGGCACCGGCCTGGCCACGAAGGACATCGCCCGGGACGGCCTCGAGCTGGTCTGTTTGGAGCCGTCCCAAGACATGGCCGAGGTCTTGAGAGCGAGGAATCTGCCCGGCATCGAAGTGGTCGAGTCGAGCTTCGAGGACTGGGCCGGCCCCAAGGACTCGTTCGACCTCTTGTATGCCGCCCAAGCGTGGCACTGGGTGGATCCGGCATCGGGCTACGAGAAGGCACACGGCCATCTGAGGCCTGGAGGCGTGCTGGCTCTCATGTGGAACATCCCTGACGACCGCTACGCCCCGTTCGAGGATGTCTATGCAGACCACGCGCCGCAGCTCTTGGCGGAGCAGGACGAGAGGATCAAGCGAAGGGACTCCCACGACTGGTCCGCCGACCTCGTCACGTCTGGCTTCGAGGACGTCGATGTCTTCAGCCATAGGTGGTCGGCGACACTCGAGGCTGCGGAGCTTCGCGCCTTGTATTCCACGTACTCTGACCACATGATGCTCCCCGAGCCGGGCCGTTCGGAGCTTCTCTCCGCTCTGGAGGCGAAGGTGGAGAGGATGGGCGGGAGCGTGAGCCTCCGATACCACACGGACGTCTTCAGCGGCAGGGCATGACCAAACCCGACCCCGCAGCCCGCATCGAAGAGCTACGCACCCAGATCCGCGAGCACAACCACCGCTACTACATCCTCAACGAGCCGGTCATCTCGGATGCACAGTTCGACGAGCTTCTCCGCGAGCTCATCGCCCTCGAGTCGGAGCATCCCGACCTGATCACGCCCGACAGCCCGACCCAGCGGGTAGGTACCCCGGTCGATGGCCTATTCCAGCCGATCAAGCATCTCCGCCCGCTGTTCTCCTTGGACAATGCCGAGACCCGAGAGACCCTCGAGGCGTGGGAGCACCGTCTGGAGCGCCAACTCGATGGCCCTCCCGATGGTTATGTGTGTGAGTTGAAGATCGATGGGCTCGCCGTCGTCCTCACCTACCGGGATGGTGTGCTCGCAACGGGGGCGACCCGTGGCGACGGGACCATCGGTGAGGACATCACCGCCAATCTCCGCACCGTCGCGTCGATCCCGCTGCGACTGCTCGGTGACGACGTTCCGCCGGTTCTCGAAGCCCGCGGTGAGGTGTACATGCCCTATGAGGCGTTTGACGCCCTCAACGAGCGTCAAGCCGAGGCGGGCAAGCCCCCATTCGCCAACGCCCGCAACGCCGCCGCCGGGAGCGTGCGGATGAAGGACCCGTCCGTCACGGCCGGGCGTGGCTTGGAGATCTGGGTCTATCAACTCGGTCTCATCGAAGGTGGCCCGGAGTTGGAGTCCCACTCGGGCACATTGGACTACATGCGATCACTCGGTCTGCGCACCAACCCCGAGACCGCGGTGCTCGCTGACATCTCCGAGGTCTTTGCCTACGTGGAGAAGGCGGAGACGGGTCGCCACGACATGCCCTATCAGACCGACGGGGTGGTGATCAAGGTCGACTCGCTGCAGGCGCAGGATGCGCTCGGCTACACGGCCAAGGCGCCGCGTTGGGCCATCGCCTACAAGTTCCCGCCCGAGGAGCAAGTCACCAAGCTGAAGGACATCCAGATCAACATCGGCCGCACCGGGGCGGCGACCCCATTCGCCGTCCTCGAGCCCGTGTTCGTCGGGGGCGCCACGGTGGGGATGGCCACGCTCCACAACGAGGATCAGGTGGCCCTCAAGGACGTGCGCATCGGCGACCAGGTGGTGGTGCGTCGCGCCGGAGACGTGATTCCCGAGGTTGTCGGCCCGGTGGTCTCCGCCCGCACCGGGAGAGAGAAGACATGGTCGATGCCTGAGAGTTGTCCCTTCTGCGGCAACCCGATCGTCCGCGCCGAAGGTGAGGCGGTTGCCCGGTGCACCGGGGGGTTCGAGTGCCCTTCACGTGTCCGGGAGTGGCTGTTCCATTTCTCCAGCCGGGGTGGGATGGACATCGAGCACCTGGGCTACAAGACCATCGACCTCCTCCTCGAGAGAGGCTGGATCACCGACCCCGCAGACATCTTCGCCTTCGACACGTCCCGGCTCCTCGACCTGGAAGGCTGGGGAGAGGTCTCGGTGCGGAACCTCGCCGAGTCGATCGAGGCGGCCAAGGACAGACCCGTTGCCCGTTTGCTGACGGCTCTCGGCATCCGTCATGTGGGTGGGACCGTGGCAAGGCTATTGGTCCGTCATTTCGGGGGGCTGCCGACGCTCATGCAGGCCACCGAAGACGAGATCGCCCAGGTGGAAGGGATCGGTCCGGTGATCGCGGCTGGCGTGGTGGAGTGGTCCTCCGACCCGGTCAACCGAGAGCTGGTCGAGAAGCTGGGGGATGCCGGAGTTCGCCTCGAGGAGGAGAGGGAGGAAGACGGTGGCTCGGATCTGTTGGCCGGGGCCACTTTCGTGGTCTCGGGATCCATCGAGGGGTATACCCGTGAGGAGGCTCAGGCCGCGATCGAGGCGCGCGGTGGTAAGGCGACCGGGTCGGTGTCGGGCAAGACAACCGCGTTGATCGTCGGTGAGTCGCCTGGTGCGTCCAAGACGAATAAGGCGGAGGAGCTGGGCGTCCCCGTCATCGACGGTGCCCGGTTTGAGGCTCTTCTGGAGCAGGGCCTGTCGACGTTGGATGGCTGAACGTGTTTGAGCGTGTGCAGAAACATGGCTCAGAGCCATGTTTCTGCACACGCTCAAGACCTCACCCCACGCGGAAGGTCCACTCGAAGCTGCCGGTGTCGGGCAGGCCGGTGTACGTGTTCCACACGATGGAAACGGTGTGCTCGCCGGGCGTCCACTCTTGAATCGTCGGATGCGATCCGGTCGGCGCCCACCGATAGACACCGGTGGCCTCCACGAACGTGGCGTCGGCTACCGGCCAGCCGTCGATGGTGATATCGGCCAGATAGCCGACTTCGAGGTCGATTTCCACGGTTGTCTGGATCGGCACGAGATCACCGGGAAGCGGGTAGATCGACTCGATGGGCTCGGGGAGCTCGACGACATCGCCCTCGGGCGACAACGCTATGCCCAAGACGATGGCGGCTACGCCTACCAATGCCAGCCCGATGTAGATGAGGCGGTACTGCATCAGTTGTGGTGAAGCGCCTCGTTCAGCCCACCCCACGATCCACTCCGGGGGAGCGCCTCCACTGCTCCGTTGATCGAGTTGCGTCGGAACAGCATGCCGTCGACACCGGACATCTCTCGTCCCTTGGCCGTCTCGCCGTCGGGCAATGTGATGACGGTTCCGGCGGTCACATAGAGCCCGGCTTCCACGACACAGTCGTCGCCAAGGGAGATGCCGATGCCGGAGTTGGCCCCGAGCAGACAGTTCTCGCCGATGCTGATCACGGTCGTGCCGCCGCCGGAGAGTGTGCCCATGATCGAGGCGCTCCCGCCGATGTCCGAGCCGTCACCGACGAGGACACCCGAGCTGATCCGGCCCTCCACCATCGAGGTCCCCAGCGTCCCGGCGTTGAAGTTGACGAATCCTTCGTGCATGACGGTCGTGCCCTCACCGAGATAGGCGCCAAGCCGGACGCGGTCGCCGTCGGCGATGCGCACACCGGACGGGATGACGTAGTCGATCATGCGGGGGAACTTGTCCACCGAGGTGACCGCCGGTGGCCGGCCGACCGAGATCAACCGTCTCTTCGTGTCGGCGAAGCCCGCCACGTCACAAGGGCCTTCGGTGGTCCACACCACGTTGTTCAACACCCCAAAGATCCCCTCGACACTGATGTCATGTGGCTTGTGAACACGGTGTGACAGGAGATGGAGACGGAGATAGGCGTCGGCGGGATCGGCGGGTGGGACAGAGAGGTCGGAGATCTCTGTGAGCACCGTGCGCTGCTCCACGCCACGCGCCTCGTCGACCATCGCCAGGTCGGACAGATCAGTGTCCGCGTCCGTCGGGTCGGGATACCAGATGTCGAGCATCTTCTCCCCGGCAAATGAGGCGAGGCCGACTGCTTTGACCGAATCACTGATCACGAGCGGGAGCGTAGTGGTGGGTCGGCTGAAGCCGGACGGGGGGTTGAGGGGGGTCGTCCCCCCTCAGATGTGATCAGGCGAGACCGACCGCCCTGGCGGAGTCCGTGATCATCAGCGGCAGCGTAATGGGCCCCTGTTACCTTGCCGGAAGTGACACTCACCGAGACCCTCACCTGGCTGGTCGACATCCCGTCGGAGACCGGGAACGAAGAGGCCATTCGCGATGCCCTGGCCAACCGGCTCGCCGGGCTTCCGCAGACGATTGTCAACAGGTCGCTGCTCGTCGGCGAGCCCGGCCCAGGCAAGGTCGCGTTGTTTGGCCACACCGACACCGTGCCCCTCCAGGGCCATGTGGGCTCCCGTATCGATGGTGATCGTCTCTACGGCCTCGGGGCGACCGACATGAAGGGCGGAGTGGCCGTCATGGTCCATCTTGTGGAGGATCTGGGTGACCGGATCTCGGCGGTGTTCTACGCAGGTGAGGAAGGGCCGCTCTCCGGCAACGACCTCACCGCGGTCCTCGACGATGTGCCCGGGCTCGGTGAGATCGAAGCGGGCATAGTCATGGAGCCAACCAATCGCGAGGTCCACGCCGGGTGTCAGGGCTTCATGAATGCCACCGTGAGCTTCGTTGGCGAGCCGGGCCATGCAGCCCGGCCGTGGTCGGGGGTCAACGCGGTGACCAGGGCGGGCGAGTTCCTCACCATGATGGACCAACTCGAGCCGGAGCTTCATCCCATCGAAGGGCTCGAGTTCAAGGAGGTCATGTCCGTGACCAGGGCGAATGGGGGAGTGGCCAACAACATCATCCCGGGGCGCTTCGATCTCAACGTCAATTATCGGTTCTCCCCGGACCGGTCGACCGAGGCGGCCATCGAGCACCTCCGCCGGGTCTGTGCTGCGGCCGACGAGTTCGATGTGGCCGATGTGGGCCCGGCCGCCTATCCGGAGATATCACACCCGGTCATCGAGCGACTCATCGGCGAGGCGGGCGGAGGGTTGGCGCACAAACAGGGATGGACCGACGTGGCCCAGCTCGCGGCCAGGGGGATACCCGGGGTCAACTTCGGGCCCGGTGAGACCGCACTGGCCCACAAACCGGGAGAGTCGATCAGGTTGGAGGATCTCGACTGGGCCTACGAGGTCCTGATGAAGACCCTGAGCTGAGTGGTTCCTACACTCGCCGGTTCATGCCCATCGAAATCGACATCGCCCATGTGGCCCGGCTTGCCCGACTCGACTTGAGCCCCGAGGAGCTGGAGGCGTACAAGACACAGCTCGCCGCCATCCTCGATCACGCCGCCAAGGTCCAGTCACTCGAAGGAGAGCCGGAGGTGGAGGCTTCTCACCCTCTCCATCTGGAGAA
>JASFVB010000126.1:0-7776 GCA_050050035.1 Acidimicrobiia bacterium
GAGCTCGAAATCGCTCAAGAGCCTCCCCACGACGACGCCCCATCGCCCTTCGTCGAGCTCGTTTTCGCCAACCCCGATCCGAGCCAGAACCTCCCGTTCGGCGGTGTCGGGTGGCTCCGAGATCTCCCTTCTCGTCGACTCCAGGTCGTATGCGGTCATCTCCTTCAGGTCCGACGGGACCGGCGCCGGGGGATCCGCGCGAATGACGGCACCTGGAGACGCTCGTCCCGCCAACGATGCCACCGCGTCCAGGCACTCCAGGACCATGTCCCGAATCTCGGCGAGTGACCCGTAGAGCGCATGTCGTTTCCCGTCGGCCACGTTGTGCTCGTAGATGAGTGTGTCGAGGGTGGATGTGGCGTGGGTGATGACCGTGTCGATCCCCCAGTCCGATCGGGCCGTCACGAATGGGTCGGACGCCAGTGCTTCGACGGCGTCGGCGGAGAGGAGAAGCTCGCCTCCGAGAGGTTGGCCGAGCCGGGGGAGAAGGGTCCCGGGAAACAACATGGCGAGCCCGGGCCGGGTGATCATCCAGGTGATCATGGCGTCGGTTGCGGCCCTGGGGAATCGGTGTCTGACGACGCCGTAGCCGCGGTCGGCTGCGGACTCGGCGCCTTCGATCCAGCTGCCGTCGAAATTGGTGATGTCGGCGTCGTAGAAGTGGGTCCGTGCGAAGCCGCGCTCGGCCGACATCGCGATCGCTGTGTTCATGCCGTCCCCCTTCCCCGGTCGGAAGGAGCCCTTCCTCTCCTGGGGGAACACCCTGATCGGGATGTCCGACGACATCTCCTTGGCAATGGTGGCGACCTCTCCCATGGTCGCGTCCTCCGCAGCCGCCACGGCCCAGACCTCGTCGACGATGTCGTGTCGGGCTGCTGTCGCCAGGTTCCGCTCGACGACGGAGATGTCCTCTCTCTTGAACGGGAAGACGACGAGACTCACCGGTTCTGTCCCTCCCGAGGTCTACGCTCGATCACGATGAGCGATCCCGTAGGCAGAGTCCTCGGAACACGCGACTCGACGCCGCTCGAGTTCTGGGTCGGCGTGGGCGAGGGTGAGTATCTCCAGCTCGACGATGTCGTCGCCCTCGAGCGTGTGTTGCCGACAGGTGAGGTCGTGCGCATGTACGGCACCGTGGGCCAGGTCATCGCACGCCACGAGGGCGCTCGCTTCGACTCGGATGTCTTCTTGATCGAGGACGGCATCCTCCCCGCCGAGGTGACCGAAGCCGCACAGATCACCGCCACGCGGTTCGAGCCCGAGGTCTTCGTTCCACCCCGACCCGGCCAGGAAGTCCGTGTTGCGGCCGACGAGGAGCGTGACCGGGCGTTGTTCTTCGACCGCATGGAGCGCAAGGTACCGGTCGGCCTGGCCCGCAATGGCGAGCCACTCTGGGTCAACCTCGATTTCATCAATGGCGAGCGGGGCGCCCACGTCAACATCTCCGGCATCTCGGGTGTGGCAACCAAGACGAGCTACGCGACCTTCCTGCTGCATTCCTTGTTCACATCCGGGGTCCTAGGCAAGGCCGCGGTCAACACGAAGGCGCTCGTGTTCAACGTCAAGGGCGAGGACCTGATGCAGCTCGATCGTGTCAACAACCGGCTCGACGACGAGCAGAGGTCCGGGTACACCCACTTGGGCTTGCCCAGCACGCCGTTTGAATCTGTGGGTCTGTTCGCACCCCCACGGATGGACGATCCCAAGGCGACTGCCGACGTCGCTTCGCGGTCCGACGTCACCTCGTTCTTCTGGAGCGTCCACGAGTTCTGCGCCCAGGACCTGCTGCCTTTCCTGTTTGCCGACGCCGAGGACGATCGTGCTCAATACACCACCGTGGTCTACAACGTCATGGCCCAGCTACGTCAAGCCGGCGCCACCGAGACTGGTGCAGCAGTCATCGACGGCGTGAAGGTGCGCACCTTCCGTGAGTTGGCCGATCTCATCACCGAGCGGGTGCAGAGCGAGGACCATCGCTATGTCTGGGCCGGGCCTGCGATGGGCATGGGGACCATCAACGCCTTCGTGCGTCGTCTCCAGGCCTCGGTTCGGCATCTCGGGCGTTTGATCCGGTCCGATGTCGCCGGCGTCGAGCGTCATCGGATCAGTCTCCAGGACCAGGTGACTGTCGTCGATCTCCACAATCTCAACGACCGCGCCAAGCGCTTCGTGGTCGGTGTCACCTTGAAGCGCGCCTTCGAGGACAAGGAGCGGGCAGGGCAGAGTGACGAGCTGCTGATGGTCGTGCTCGACGAGTTGAACAAGTACGCGCCACGCGAGGGGTCGAGTCCCATCAAGGAGATCCTGTTGGACATCGCCGAGCGGGGGAGATCGCTCGGGGTGATCCTGATCGGGGCGCAGCAGACGGCGTCGGAAGTGGAGCGACGCATCATCGCCAACTCGTCGATACGGGTCGTGGGTCGTCTCGACTCCGCGGAGGCCGCCCGGGAGGAGTACGGGTTCCTGCCCGGCCCGCATCGGCAACGGGCGACCATCGTCAAGCCGGGGACGATGATCCTCAGCCAGCCCGAGCTTCCGGTGCCGCTGGTACTGGAGTTCCCCTTCCCGGCTTGGGCCACGAGGGCGTCGGAAGCCGTGGTCCCCATCGAGGGCGACGAGGTGCCGGAGGAGGACCTTTTCGAGGACTTGTAGTCGAGACCGGCTGCCGCCCAAGCCGGTGATGGATATAGGACCATCGGGAGCGTGTTTGGGCGGTTCTGCCCTAGATCATCCGGCCGGCCTCATGTTGGGTTGGATCGTGAAAGGAGGGTCGATGACACAGACCGATCCTGCTCTGGAGCGTGCCCGGCAACATGTGAAGCTGACGCGCGACTTCTTGTATCACCTGATGACCTATCTGTTCGTCGCCGTCCTGTTGGTCATAATCGACTTGACCGTCGAGACCGGTGGGAACACGGTGTTTGGACTGGATTGGGCCTACTGGGTGATCCTGTTCTGGGGTCTCGGGGTCGTTGGCCACGGGATCTCGGTCTATTTCGGTAGCCGCCGAGTGGAGAAGCTGGCAGACGAGTACCGCCATCAAGAATTGGCTCATCGCTAGACAGCGCAACGAGTGAGTCGTCGGCGTGGCGGGTAGCTATCTGCCTTCTACCCAGGCAACGTAGCTGACGCTTGCCCCCCTGTATTGCGCGGTGATGCTCCAGCATCCCGGATGGGGGAAGTCCAGACCGACGATGGCGAACGTACCAACATCCGGGTTCCACCCGTTGGTGACACGTCCCTCCTCGAACCTCGTGGACTCACCAACGAGCTCTGCGGTGACGTCGATTTCCGGCTCGGGTTCTTCGGTGATGTCGAGGTCGACACTCCACCAGAAGGTTTTCTGGGTGAGTGTGCCATCGGCGCTGAGAGGCAGTCCTTTCCAGACCATTCCGTCTTCGTGCACCCATGTCCACAGTTCTGGTGTCCCGTACCAGACGGCGTCCAAGTCGGTCGGCGGGACCAGCTCGGGGATCTCTGTCGCCGGGGTGAAGGGAGTGTCACCCGGTGTCGTGACCGGGCAATCCTCCCGACCGGTCAGCGTCGATGGTGGCGCTGGCTCCTCGGCGAGGGTGGTGGTCGACACAGGGACAGAGGTCGTGGTTTGTGGCTCGGTAGTCGTTGTCCCCGTCGCCGCGCCTGTGGGTGACTCGGAGCCAGGTGTTGAGGAGAACAGCACGCCACCGACGATCACACCCAACGCGATGACGGCCACGGCCGACGAGGCGGTCAGAATGGTGCGACGTCGGCTCCTTTGGAGTATGACCGCGATGGCAGGTCGTGCGGCATGACGGCCGACCTCGAAGGCGGCTCGTCCCGCTTCGGACGCGAGCTCCTCAAACTTCATCGGCTAACCCCTTGGCCACGAGTTGTCTGCGCAGCCGCTGCCTTCCCTGGTGGAGGAGAGCCTTGACCGTGCCCTCGGCGACCCCGAGGACGACGGCGATCTCGCTGACGGAGAGATCTTCGACGTAGTGCAGGGCGACGGCCTGTGCCTGGCGGGAGGGGAGACGACGCACCTCGCGCCAGAAGCCTTCGACAGCGGCGTCAGGCTCGGGGCCCGGTGCGTGGTCGGACGATGAGATCTTGAGCCTGGCCGCGGACTCGGTCTGAAGCCGACGCCACCGTGACCGGGCGAGGTTGAGGGCGACCCGTCGGACCCAGCCCCCCGGCGAGTTCATGGCGCCGACGTTTCCCCAATCTCGATGGGCGCGTAGGAATGCCTCCTGAGCCAGGTCCTCGGCGACCCATCGGCTCCCTGTCAGCCCGTAGACCAACCCGACCACCGTCGCGTAATCGCTTTGGTACAGGAGCTCGAACGATCCTGGGACCTGAATCTCGGGCAGACCTTCGGACTCGGCCATCCCTCCTCGCTGATTCGGAGCCAAATCACACCCTAAGAACGCTTGGGGGACCGGTGAGGTTTAGATGGATCGGCGTTACCTGGGTCGAGACATGGTTGAACGCCAGCCACCGCGTGGGTGGATGCTCGAATGGTGATCCTGGGTTGTAGTCTCGGGATTCGACCTGACGGCGGAGGCGTCCGGGGATCTGGCGGGTCTTGCGTCCGACACCGACGGTCACGCCGCCCGCTCTCCACTGCGGTCTCGACGTCGGCGTCACAGCCCAACATCCTGGCGGTCTCGTTGGCAACGACCGGACCGGACCCGACTTCGGCGACACCCTTGTCGTTTGTGTCAAGGCGTCGGCATCGGTGTGGACCGTCACGGTGGGGGACGGGCGCCGGACCGTCGAAGTCGGTGGCGCAGATCTCGACCAGATCCTCGGCTCGGGACCAGCTCAGAAGGCCTGATCACACAGCGATTGCTGCTGCGACAGAGCAGCGAGGTGTGGTGGTCTGCGTTCTCTTGAACCGATACGCACTCCGCGTCGACTATCCGCAGATGGCTATGAAGGTCAGCCCCTCTTTGCCGGCCCGCACCAATCTCGACGAATCCATGTCTACCGCCACGAACTCCTTGGACTCGACGGCCACTGGTTCACCGTCGACAACGACCCAGCCAGACCCTCTCAGAAAGGCGTAGACGTCCTCGACCTGATCAGCAGAGTGGTTGTGCAGAACCGTTTCAGCGCCCGGTGGAAGCTCCACCTGGTACACCTGAAATGCGCCGAGTCCCAGAGAGGCGCCCACATGCTTGTCGAATGGACTCCCGGCGGGGTGCGGGCCCCGGCCTGCGACGAGTCTGTCCGGATCTACGATTCGATACCCCACCTCAGCGACCCTAGAGGCCTCTCTTCACTGCCGTCGGCCTTGCAGATCGAGACGACGCTCACATCCTCACCCACAATCAACCGAGTCGAAGACGTATCTCGGGCTGGCCCGTCCTTTCGTGTATTCGCCGGTCCACAAGCTGAAACCCGTAGTTGTCGTAGAAGCGACGACCGATGGCATTTGCCTCGAAGACGTCGAGTTCCAGGAAGGGGCGGGATTCTCTCGCACGGTCCATGAGAGCACGACCCATGCCGCGACGCTGATGGTCGGGGTCGACGAAGATGCCTCCCACCTCGTTGCCGATCAGCGATAGGAACCCGACCACCCGGCCATCGATCACGAAGACGGACGTCTCAGCCATTGGCAGCCAGTGCTCGATGATCTCTCTTCTCTCCGCAGCGAGGAAGTCGTCGTCCAGAAATGGATGTGCGATCAGCGATGCCCGGTACCACACATCGATCAGCTCTTCGGTGTCCCCCTTCGAGAAGGTGCGGATCATCTCCTGGCAACCATATGCCGTCATCTGTGCGTCGGAGCCCAGCCACGCTCCGCGAATCTGTCCCTGGTGATTCCTACGATCTTCATCAGTGAAGATCTTGCACACATCCGATTGGCACGTCGGACGGCGGATCCGCGGTCGTGACCGCTCCGACGAGCATCGTGAAGTGCTCGCCGAGTTGGTCGGTCTCGCCGCTCAGAACGAGGTGGACCTCACCCTCGTTGCCGGGGACGTATTCGACACGGCGTCGCCAACACCGGCCGCCGAGGAGATCGTGTGGCGAACACTTCTCGAGCTCTCCGAAATCTCCACGGTGCTCGTCGTCGCCGGCAATCACGACAATCCCGCCCGTCTCGACGCGGTCGCACCACTTCTGGAACGAGCCGGGGTCACGGTGGTGGGGGCGCCCAGGTCCCCGGCAGACGGGGGACTGGTCACGATGGAAGACCTCGATCTCAAAGTGGCGATGCTCCCATTCGTCAGTCAGCGCGCCATCGTCAAGGCCGAGCACATCATGGGCTCCGATCCCGACGAGCATGCCGGTCAGTACGAGGATCGGATGCGTCGGGTCGTCGAAGCGCTGACCGCCGACATGACCACCGACACGGTGAACATCCTGTGTAGCCATCTCACGGTCTATGGCGCCCTCGCCGGGGGAGGAGAGCGGACCGCTCACATCTTCGGCTACGCCATACCCAGCTCCCTCTTCCCGGGCCATCTCTCCTACGTGGCGCTCGGTCATCTCCACCGTCAGCAGAAGATGCCCCACTCATCACCCGTCTGGTACTCGGGGTCCCCGCTCCAGCTCGACTTTGGCGAGGTGGCCGACCAGAAGGGCGCCTTGTTGGTGAAGGTGGAGCCGGGACGTCCGGCCTCGGTCGAGGAGTTGCCGTTGCGGTCGGGACGCCGGCTCATGGAGTTGGCGGGCACACTCGAACAGATCCTGGCCCGTGCCGACGACACAGAGGACGCCTACGTCAAGGTCGTGCTCAGAGAGAGCGCCAGGGTCGGTTTGGCCGACGAGGTCAGGGAGGCCATTCCCAATGCGGTCGAGGTGGTGCTCGACAACCCCCACGAAGAGAAGACACAGACGGAGCGACGTCAGGGTCTCGACCCCACCGAGGCCTTCGCCCGCTACCTGGCCGACAAAGACGCCGCCGACCCCAAGGTCGAGGCCCTCTTCGCCGAGCTGTTGGACGAGGCGACGAGCGAGGCGACGACATGAGACCGATCCGGATCGAGGTCGAGGGGTTCTCGGCCTACCGGGAGCGTGTCGAGGTCGACTTCGAAGGCGTCGACTTCTTCTCACTGGCCGGGCCCACCGGCTCCGGCAAGTCGAGTCTCGTCGATGCGATGATCTTTGCCCTGTACGGCCGTGTGCCCCGTCTCGGTGGCAATGCAGTCGCGCCCGCGATCACCGCCGGCACAGATCGGGCGCGAGTGCGCTTCTTCTTCGAGGTCGACGACGTGGTCTACGACGCGACCCGGATGGCGCAGCGCACCCCCAGCGGTGGGGCAAGCGTCAAAGAGGCACGTCTCCAGGAGGGCGAGAGTGTTCTCGCCGACGGTCCCGGAGACGTCACCGACGAGGTGGAGAGCATTCTCCGGCTCGGCTTCGAGGACTTCACCAGGACCGTCGTGTTGCCCCAGGGTGACTTCGCCCGATTCCTCAAGGCGACCAAGTCGGAGCGTCAGGGTCTCCTGCGCAACCTCCTCGGTCTCGACGTCTACACGACGATGCGTGAGTTGGCCCGCACCCGGGCCGCCGTCGCCTCCGAGAGGGCCGACGATGCCCGAAGGTCCCTGGAAGCGCTCGACGTGCCCGATGCTGATGCACGGGAGTCGGCGATTAGCCATCGTGACACTCTCAAGAGACTGGCCGACGAGCTCCCGGAGAAGGAGAAGGCTTTGGCCACCTTGGATGAGGCGGTCGAAGCCGCCAAACGATCGCAGGCCGAGCTCGACGACGCCCTGGGCCGTCTCGCCGCCATCGAGGCTCCACCGCGGTTGGAGCAGCTGGAGACTCTCTCCGTCGAAGCGCGCT
>JASFVB010000127.1:0-7760 GCA_050050035.1 Acidimicrobiia bacterium
ACGGCCAATCTCGCTTCGGTCCTCGCCGCTTTTCGCCGGCTGGGTGCCCGACCGGAACTGGCACGAGAGCCCGGCGACGTGGCCGACGCGAGTCGTCTCGTGCTGCCGGGGGTGGGCTCCTTCGGCGCGGCGATGGGTGCGTTGGACGGCACCGGGATGAGAGAGGCGATCGTGGAAAGGGTCGCCACCGGTCGTCCGACGCTGGCGATATGTGTCGGCATGCAACTGCTGGCCGAGAGCAGTGAGGAGTCCCCCGATGTGGTGGGTCTCGGCGTCGTCCAAGCCGGGATCGCCAGGTTCGGGCCCGGGCTCCGGGTCCCCCAACTGGGATGGAACCGGGTGGTGGCCGGTGACGGCTGCCGCTTCCTCGAAGACGGCTGGGCCTACTTCGCCAACTCCTACCGTCTCGCAGACCTCCCCGATGGATGGAACGGGGCCACATCCGACTATGGCGGCGGATTCGTCTCCGGTTTGGAGAGTGGGGACATCCTGGCGTGCCAGTTTCACCCCGAGCTCTCCGGGGCCTGGGGATCGGCCGTACTGGCTCGATGGCTGCGAGGAGCCTCCTGATGCTGGTGCCGAGAGTCATCCCCTGCCTAGACATCGATGGCGGCCGGGTCGTCAAGGGAGTCAGGTTTGGGGGGTTGCGGGATGCTGGTGACCCGGTGGAGTGCTCGACCGCGTACGAAGCGCAGGGCGCCGACGAGATCGTTCTCCTCGACGTGTCGGCCACGCCGGAGCGCCGCGACCACAACCTCGAGGTCGTTGCCGCGGTCCGCCGTGACCTGTCGATCCCGCTGACCGTCGGCGGCGGAGTGCGAACCGGCGACGACGCGGCGCGTCTCCTCGACGCGGGGGCGGACAAGGTCGGCGTCAACACGGCAGCGGTGGGGAGACCCCAACTCGTGTCGGAGATGGCAGGGCGCTTCGGGTCGCAATGCACCGTCGTGGCTGTCGATGCGGCAAGACGGGACGGCTCGTGGGATGTAGTGGTTCGGAGTGGCCGGGAGCGCACCGGTGTCGACGTTCCGGCCTGGTGTCGTCGTGTCACCGATCTCGGCGCGGGTGAGATCCTTCTCACCAGCTGGGATCGGGATGGCACCGGAGAGGGCTACGACGTGGACCTCGTTCGACAGGTGTCGGCCGGGGTGGGAGTCCCACTGATCGCATCCGGCGGAGCCAGCAGCTACCAGCACATGGCCCAGGCCATCGAGGCCGGTGCCTCGGCAGCTCTGGTGGCGTCGATCCTCCACGACGGAGTGACCACGGTCGGTGAGCTGAAGGCGGGACTCGTCTCGGCAGGGATCGAGGTGAGACTGTGATCATCCCCTCGATAGACATAGTCGGTGGCCGGGCGGTCCAGCTTCGCGGCGGTGAGGAGCTGATGATCGATGCGGGAGACCCCAGACCTCTTCTGGAGAGATTCGGTGTGGTCGGTGAGGTGGCCGTCGTGGACATCGACGCCGCCCGTGGGGAGGGTGAGAACAGGGAGTTGATCACCGAGCTGTGCCGGGCCGGCAGGGTGCGCGTCGGGGGTGGGATTCGGGACGTCGAGACGGCCCGCCGGTGGCTCGACGCAGGGGCGGAGAAAGTGATCATCGGCACTGCGGCGCATCCCGAGCTGCTCGAGCAGCTGCCCCGCGACAGGGTGATCGTCGCCGTGGACTCGGTCGACGGGAGCTTGGTGACTCACGGATGGCGGCGTGAGTCCGGAAAGGGGCTGATTGACACCATCGAAGATCTTCGCCGGGTGTGCGGTGGATTCCTCGTCACCTTCGTGGAGAAGGAGGGACGGGAAGGCGGAACCGATCTGGAACGTGCACGGCAGGTCATCGCTGCCGCGGCCGAAACCAGGGTCACGGTGGCCGGAGGGGTGACAACGAGCCAAGACATCGCCGCCCTCGACCGGCTCGGCGCCGACGCCCAGGTGGGCATGGCGATCTACAGCGGGAAGCTGGATCTCGGCTCAGCCTTCGTAGCCCCATTGGTAAGCGACAGGGCCGATGGCCTGTGGCCCACCGTGGTCACGGATCAACACGGTGTCGCACTCGGTCTGGCTTGGTCGAGCCAGGAGAGCCTGTCCGAGGCCATCGAGACCCGACGTGGCGTGTACCACAGCCGATCACGCGGCCTCTGGGTCAAGGGGGAGACTTCCGGAGCCGGCCAGGAGCTGATCGAAGTTCGCGCCGACTGCGATCGCGACACCCTCCGCTTCCTGGTGCGCCAGTCGGGCCCTGGCTTCTGTCACCAGGGGAGCCGGACCTGCTGGGGTGCCGACCATGGCGTGGCACGTCTGGCCCGTCGTCTGACCGGTTTGGCAGCCGACCCTCCGGCCGCATCCAACACCTCCAGACTCCTGGCCGATCACGAGCTCCTCGAGGCCAAGCTGACGGAGGAGGCGGCGGAGCTGGCTGCTGCGCGGGGCGCCGAGGATGTGACTGCGGAGACAGCCGACGTGTTGTACTTCGCTCTGGTCAAAGCCGTGGCCCATGGCGTCACCCTCGAAGACGTGGAATCGGTCCTCGACGCCCGTGAGCGACTGGTGTCGCGGCGCCCGATGCTGGCGAAGGAGTGCAGATGAGTCTCTTGCTGCGACGCGTGCGCGCCTCGGATGTTGGCGAGATGCCACGGTCTCCGACCGGGGCAACGGCATCTCGGGAGGCGATAGAGATCGTCGAGGACGTCAGATCCCGAGGGGAGCCTGCGTTGCGGATGCACAGTGAGCGTCTGGGTGACCTGAGTGACGGGGAGCCCATCGTCCGAACCGTCCCTGAGCTCTCCGAGGCATTCGAGCGGCTCGATCCGGAGCGGCGAGCGATGTTGACACGCGTGGCGAGCCGCATCGAGCGTTTCGCCTCGTCACAGCGAGACTCGTCTGGCGACGTCACCGTAGATGTGCCCGGTGGCCGGGCCGGCCATCGATGGCGCCCTGTCAGGTCGGCTGGAGCGTATGCACCCGGCGGGAGACACCCTTTGCCATCATCGGTCCTGATGACGGTGATCCCCGCCCGCGTCGCCGGTGTCGACGAGGTGTGGGTGGCCTCTCCGCGACCCACACGGGTCACTCTCGCCGCGGCCTTCCTGGCTGGTGCCGACGGTCTCCTGGCCGTAGGAGGTGCCCAGGCGATCGCCGCTCTCGCTTTCGGGACGATCTCCCCACCGTGCGACCTCGTCGTGGGGCCGGGGAACCAATGGGTGACCGCCGCCAAGAAGCACCTCTACGGCGAAGTGGGGATCGACTTCCTCGCCGGCCCCAGCGAGATCGTTGTGATCGCCGATGGCGGTGCCGAGCCGTCTCTCGTCGCCGCCGACCTGCTGGCCCAGGCCGAGCATGACGTCCATGCCCTTCCGGTGCTCATCTGCACCGATTCGGACACGGCCGACCGGATCGATCAGGAGCTGAGTCTCCAGCTCGAGGACTTGCCGACTGCCGACGTCGCCCGTGGGGCTCTGGCCCGCGGGTACGCGGTCATCGTCGATGACCCGCCCGCCGCGGCCGGGCTCGCACAACGGATTGCACCCGAGCATCTGGCCCTTCATGTCTCCGAGCCCTGGTCTCTTCAAGAATCGCTGACTTGTTACGGCTCGCTGTTCTTGGGCGCCTCGTCGGCGGAGACGTTCGCCGACTACGGCGCCGGCCCGAATCACGTGCTTCCCACCGGTGGAGGTGCGCGTTTTCAGTCCGGGCTCTCGGTGTTCACGTTCCTCAGAGCCACGACGTGGCTCGAACTCGAAAGACCGGGGGAGTTGGCCGAGGACACGGCAGCCCTGGCCCGATTGGAGGGTCTGGAGGCACATGCCAGGGCGGCGCTCAAACGGTGACGTCAGGCTGTGTGCCCACCTTCATGTCGGTCCGGCGGTAGCGTTGATCGCATGTCGATGAGCCGTTTCCCCGTCGGAGAACTCGCTGATCTCCCCGCAGACCTGAGAGGCCGGATCGAGCCGATAGCGGAGCGGTCGGGGTTCATACCGAACGTGTTCCTCGCCATGATCCACCGCCCCGGCGAGCTGGCGGCTTTCCTGGACTATCACGAGTCAGTCATCGAGCGGGAGGACTCCGGGCTCACCAAGGCGGAGCGGGAGATGATCGTCGTCGCCACCAGTGCCGCGAACGACTGTCTCTACTGTGTGGTCGCGCATGGCGCCATCCTCCGGATCCGGGCCAAGGACACCGAGATCGCCGATCGCGTCGCGGCCAACTGGCGCACGGCACCCGTGTCCGATCGACAGCGCGCCATGCTCGACTTTGCCGTCCGTCTGGCGCGCACGCCCGAGGAGATCGAAGATGCTGATCTCGACGCGTTGCGAGCACACGGCTTCGATGACGACGACATTTGGGACATCGGCTCGATCACTGCTCTTTTCGCGATGTCCAACCGCATGGCCCACCTGATGGATCTCCAGCCCAACCCTGAGTTCTTCGGGATGGGACGCACACCGAGAGAGGGTTGACGACGCCGACGTGCGATGAAGGGCCATCGTTGATACCGTCAATCGGCGAGCACGAACGGAGGCGATTGTGCGTATAGGCATCCTCACCGGTGGAGGAGATGTCCCCGGTCTCAACCCATGCATCAAGGCAGTGGTCACGCGTGTCGTGGGCGACGGGCACGAGGTGGTGGGGATACGGCGCGGTTGGGCCGGTCTGGCCGAGATGAATCCCGACGACCCCGATTCGGTCTCGAAGCACACGATCGATCTCAACCCAGCGGTCGTGCGCACCATCGATCGGACCGGCGGCACTTTCCTGCACACCTCGCGCACCAACCCGAGCCGTATGCCGGATGACGGGTTTCCCGAGTTCCTCGACAAACCCGAGGGCGACGGCCCACACGACATCACGCCCCATGTCCTTCGTGTCCTGGAGAGGACCGGAATCGACGTGTTGATACCCATCGGCGGAGACGACACGCTCTCCTACGGCCTGCGACTACACGAAGAGGGCGTGCCGGTGATCGCCATACCCAAGACCATGGACAACGACGTCCATGGGACCGACTACTGCATCGGCTTCTCGACCGCGGTCACGCGCGGAGTCGACTTCATCCATCGGCTCAGGACCGCAGCGGGGTCCCACGAGCGGGTGGCCATCGTCGAGCTGTTCGGTCGTTACAGCGGGGAGACCTCGTTGATCACCGCCTACCTGGCCGGCGTCGACCGGGCGGTCATCTCGGAGGTTCCATTCGACATCGACAAGCTGGCTCGGCTGTTGGACGGGGATCAGCGTGCCAACCCCTCCGGCTATGCCATGCTCACCATCTCCGAAGGCGCCACCCTCGCCGAGGGGGAGATGATGGTGTCGGGCGAAGCCGATGCCTACGGCCATCGCAAGCTCGGTGGCATCGGCGCGTACACCGGGGAACTCCTCAAAGAGAAGCTGGGCCGGCCCATCCTCTATCAGCAGGTTGCCTATCTGATGCGGTCCGGGGTCCCCGACTCTCTCGACCTGATGGTGGCCACCAACTACGCGGTCACGGCTGCCGACCTAGCTCTCGAGGGCGGTCAAGGGCGGATGGTCGCCCTGCGCAGCGGCACATACAGCCACGTCCCGATCTCGGTGACATCCGAAGGTGTGAAACGAGTCGACATAGACGAGTTGTACGACGTCGACTCCTACCTGCCCAAGGTCCGTCACGTCCTGGGCAAGCCGATGTTCCTTTACTGAGAGAGGGTCCGCCGGGAGTCGAGCTCGTACGCGAGAATCTCGAGCTCAGGCACCCTCTCTGACCGGGGCGATCCTCCACAGGCCGCCGTCGAGGCTCAGGATGTAGAGCTCGCCGTCCTGGTCGGTGCCGAAGCTCGTCACGAGACGTGTCACCTTCAGGCTCGGCCACTCCCGCTCGGAGGAGATTGCACCGTCGCGGTACTCGAAGCTGCGGACCCATCCGGAGCAGTAATCGGAGAAGAAGTAGTGCCCCTCCATCTCGGGTATGGCCTTGCCTCGGTAGACCTGGCCTCCGACGATGGCACAGCCCACCCCGTCGTGGCCGTATTCGTAGACGGGCATGGCGAAGCCTTCGGTGTCGCACTCGTCGGACTCGAAGCAACCGCTGCCCTCGGTGATTGGCCATCCGAAGTTGATTCCGCCGTCGGTGATCTCGACGATGTTCAACTCCTCGGTCGTCTCTTGGCCGACGTCCGGGATGTACACGAGGCCCGACTCGCCGTCGACGCTCACCCGCCACGGGTTGCGCAGGCCGAAGGCCCACACCTCACCTCGGCCCTCGCCGGACTTCACGAACGGGTTGTTCGGCGGGACGCCGACAGACGACTCCCCGACGTCGATTCTCAGGAGCGTGCCCTTGAGGGTGTGCGGGTTCTGCCCATTGCCCTGCGGGTCGCCGATCCCTCCGCCGTCGCCGATGGCCAGCCAGAGGTGACCATCCGGGCCGAAGGTCATGGCCCCGGACTGATGCCATCGATGCTTCTGAGGGATCTCCAGCAGATGTTCGAACGTCCGAGGATCGATGGACGGCTGCTCCGTCCCCGAAACGCGAGCGCTCACCAGTTGGGAATCGCCGTAAGAGTCGGTGTAGAAGAGGTAGACGAGGCAATTGGCGGGGAAGTCGGGGTCGGGCTTGGCGCTGATCAGACCCTGTTCGTTGCTCTCGTCGGTCACGAGTGCAGTCATGTCGAGAACCGGGGTGCCTGTCATCTCACCGTTCTCGACCTTCACCACACGGCCGGGCTTCTCGACGACGAACAAGCCGTTCAGCCCAGGCAGGGTGAACAGGTCACTTGGCTGGTCCAGCTCTAGTGCGACCTCGTGGGCAGTCAGGTCGAGAAGCTCCCCGTCGATGGTGGGGCTGGCGTCTATGGGCTCGGCTCCGTCGTGACAAGGAAGCTCGTCGACAGCCTGTCTCCCGACCCAGTCGATGAGGCCGGTGACCGCAACGAAGACTGCCAATCCGACCACCAAGATCCTCACGCGCCGTTGTTTACCACAGCGCAGGAGAAGATCGTTTCCACCGCTCCTTCACGGCGTATTCAATCCTGCCCTCAGGGGCCGAAGCGCGAAAAGTGGCTGTAGCCTCATGGCTCAGCGGATGGCTACCTCCAATCGACCAATGGCTTCTTCGGGCTCGTCGGTGATCGCCGACTATGAGGCGGTTCTGTTCGATCTCGACGGTGTCATGACGCCGACGGCCGACGTGCACCGTCGGGCCTGGCGAGAGGTGTTCGAGGATGTCTTGCCGAGACTGGCAGAAGGCGACCAGACCACGTACAGAGACGACGACTACGAGCTTCACATCGACGGTCGTCCAAGATTCGAGGGAGTGGAGCGACTTCTCAGGGCCCATGGCGTGGATCTCGAATGGGGTGACCCCTCGGACCCGCCGGGAGACGACACCGTGTGTGCCATAGGCAACAGGAAGAACGCCTCCTTCAACGAGCTCCTCGGCAGGGAGACTCTCCAGCCCTACCCCGGCTCGGTGGCACTGCTCAAACGTATTCGGGAGGCCGGGCTCAGAACGGCGATCGTCTCCTCGTCGGCGAACGCAAAGGCCGTTCTGGTTTCTGCGGGCCTCGAGGGTGTCTTCGATGTCGTCGTCGACGGCGTCGTCATCGCCGGTCGGGGCCTGGCCGGCAAACCTCAGCCGGACCCATTCCTCGAGGCGGCGAGGTTGCTCGACGCCCCTCCCGACCGAGCGGTCGTGGTCGAGGACGCCATCGCCGGTGTCGAGGCTGGTGCAGCGGGTGGATTCGGCCTGGTCGTCGGTGTGGCGCTGGACACAGACCCGGATCGTCTCCGGGAGGCG
>JASFVB010000128.1:0-7750 GCA_050050035.1 Acidimicrobiia bacterium
TATGAGCCTGACCGCTCGCCGTCTCGGTCTCGTTGGCGAGTCGAAGATCACAGTGGTGACGAAAGGTAACTCCTCTGAAACCCCTACAACGATTGTCAAGACCTCGGATAGAGTCACCACCGTGACCGTCGATGTGTACCTCGACTCCGCCCCGGAGCCACAGCAGACCACGCTCAGGGCGGTCCGGGCGATGCTGGCGGAGATCCTGCCGGATGGAGAAGAAGGCATCTCGTATGGCGTCCCGGCCGTACACGTGGGCGGGAAGGCCGTGGCCGGATACGCCTATGCCAAAAAGCACTGCAGCTACTTCCCCCATTCGGGCTCGGTGCTGAATCACATCGATCCGGAACTGCTGGCGGGCTACGACTGGGGCAAGGGGACTCTTCGCTTCCCGATCGACCAGCCACCCGACGTTGGCCTGATACGCAGGTTGGTCGAGGTGCGTCTGGCCATTATCAAAGACGGTGGGCGAGGGGGGACTTGAACCCCCACGATCTTGCGATCACAGGAACCTGAATCCTGCGCGTCTGCCAATTCCGCCACTCGCCCGTGGGGGCAGAATCGTACCGGCGGGCCTTGGGTTGCGGTAGTTCCCGGCGGTCGACAATGCGCCGTTCGAGCCGGCTGGGCTGAACGGCCCGGCTGCACGGCAGATGGCGGTCCACAGACACGGTCGTCTACCTAATCTCTCCGTCAGTGAGTGTTGCGAGAAGTCTCGAGCGTCGTCTCGAGAAACTCATCGAGGGTGTCGCGGGGCGTGTCTTCTCGGGGCGCATCCACCCAACCGAGCTGGCCGGCAAGCTCGCACGTGAAGCCGACTTCGCACGTTTCCGCCACATCACGGGCCCGGCGACCGGAAACCTCTTCGTGATAACCGTCAATCCGCGAGACCTCACCATGGATGCGAGCGAGCTCGAACAGACGCTGGCCCAGGAGATGACCGACCTCACCGCCGAGGAGGGACTGCGACTCGCCGGTCCAGTTGAGGTCCAGGTCACCACGACCGACTCGACACCCTCGGGCCGAGCCATCTGCCATGTCGAAGTTGCCCCCGGCCCACCGGTCGTCTGGGCGCGTCTCGTCGGCGAGGAGACGACGCACGACATCGGCCGCAACCGCGTCCTGATCGGCCGGTCTCCCGACGCCGACGTTGTGATTGGCCACGACAACGTCAGCCGAAACCACGCCCTGTTGTACCGGGAGAAGGGCCAGTCCTGGGTGCGAGACCTCTCGTCGGCCAACGGGACTTGGGTGGACGACACGAGGCTCGGGGGCGAACCGGCGGTGATCTCTCAGGGCACGTCGATCACATTCGCGGACCATCGATACCGCTTCGTGAGGGACTGAGGTGCCCGACATCATCCTGGCGGTGCTGAGGATCATCTTCCTCGGTCTCGTCTACCTGTTCGTGTGGCAGGTGGCCCGTGCCATCGGCACACACCTCGGCATCTCGGTGCGCCGCCAGCGCAAGGAGGGGTCCCGGGTCCTGTTCGTCCGGTCCGAGAGCCAGCGCGGACAGGAGTTCGAGGTCTCCGACGTCGTGGTCATGGGAAGGTCAGACGAGAGCGACGTTGCCCTCGACGACCCCTACGCTTCTGAATTCCACTTGCGGCTGGTAGCACAGGAGAGCGGTTTGATGCTCCACGATCTCGGCAGCACCAACGGGACCTATGTGAATGGGCGTCGTGTCACCGCGCCCACACCACTGCGTCGTGGCGACACGGTCCAGGTGGGCAAGACAGTGATGGAGATCAAATGATTTCGGGATTCGACGACCGTCTGGCGGTGGCGATCTCCCTGCGCGAGGAGGGTCGAGATGACGAGGCGCGGGAGATGCTTCTCGATCTGCACGCCGAGCGACCTGATCACGCCGAGGTGAACCTCCAATGTGCATGGGTACACGACAAACTGGGTCTGGAAGCCCTGGCAGTCCCCTTCTACGAGAAGGCAATCGAGTCGGGCCTGGCAGGGAACGGTCTTCGCGACGCCTTGCTCGGCCTGGGCAGCAGCTATCGCGCCCTCGGCCACTACGAGAAGGCATTGGCGACGCTGACTCGGGCAGTCGAGGCCTACCCGGAGGACAACGCGCTGGCGGTGTTCCGATCGATGGCGCTGTACAACAACGGTCGCGGCAAGGAGGCGTGTGAGACTCTGATTCGCGTGCTCATCGCGACGACCAGCGACGAGCACGTCGAGCGCTATCGCACTGCCTTGGCCGAGTATGCCGAAGACCTCGATCGGATCTGGCCATGAAGTACATGTGGGCCACGGCGACTCACAAGGGAATGATCAGGGACAACAACGAGGACTCTGTCTTCCCGTCGTCATCGGGCGACTCGACCGACTCGGTGTTGGTGATCGTCGCCGACGGCATGGGTGGTCACGTCGCGGGCGAGGTGGCGTCCCGAATTGCCATCAACGCCGCCGCCTCGAGCGACACGGATCCCGGTGATCGCGTGGCTGCAGGAAACCGCGCCATCCGAGAAGAGGTGGCGCGCGATCCGAGCCTGGAGGGCATGGGCACGACGATGACTCTCCTCTCCGTCGAGAACAACGTGGCGACGATTGGCCACGTCGGTGACAGCCGCGCCTACCTCCTTCGCGACGGCGACTTGAGACAGCTGACCGAGGATCACACCGTTGCGGCCGAGTACGTGGCCATGGGCCAGCTGACCTCGGACGAGGCAGCCTCCCACCCGCAACGCCACATGCTCACCAGAACGCTGGGGCTCACCCGTTTCGTGAACGTGGACGTGGTCCAGGTGGAGCTGGCCAGTGGAGATCGCCTACTTCTCTGCTCGGATGGGTTGACCGAGATGGTGGACGACGGGACTATCGCGGCAGCTCTTGGCAACGGGTCTCCCGATGAGAACGTTTGGGAGTTGGTGGAGCTGGCAAACGAGGCCGGAGGTGTCGACAACATCACCGTCGTAGTGGTCGCCGTCAGCGACTGATGGGGCGAAACGCCGAAGGCGCAGTCATCGTCGCCGCCTGTCTGCTTGCGGGCTTCGGCGTGGCACTGGTCAACTTCGCACGCGGTGGCGGAGTGGACGCACAGGTCGGTCTGACGTTCCTGGTCTTCATTCTCGCCTTCGGGGCACTCCTGGCAGCGGTACGCGCGTTCGCAGCCAACGCGACGCCCCTCCTCGTGCCACCGGTGGCAGCCCTCGTCGGTATGGGCTTTTTCGAGATATATCGCCTCGATCCCGACCGCGCCGGTCTCCAACGGTGGTGGCTTCTGATCGCGGCGGGGGTCGCTGCGCTCGTCCTCCTCGGCCTGTCCCGGGCCAGCACTTCGATTCTGCGTCGCTATCGCTACTTGATACTCGTCGTGTCCATCGGGCTTCTACTGCTGCCAAATCTCCCCGAGGACTGGGGTGTGCCACTCCGAGGGCTGGAGGTCAACGGCTCGCGTCTGTGGATCGTCCTCGACCTCGGCTTCACACGTATGCAGTTTCAGCCCGCGGAGTTGGCGAAGCTCGGGATGGTCATCTTCTTCTCCGCGTATCTCGCCGACCATCAGAAGGCTCTGCGCGAGGCGCATCGGCGCATCGGGCCGATTCGAGTCCCTGAGCCTCGACAGCTGATCCCGTTGCTCCTGGCGTGGGGCGGCAGCATCGTCATCCTCATTTGGCAACGCGACCTGGGGGCATCTCTGCTGTTGTTCGCAGGCTTCGTGCTCCTGCTGTACGCCGCGACAGGGTCGACCGGCTACCTGGTGGCCGGTGGGTTGATGACAGTCACCGGAGCAGCGGCTGCTGCCGCCATGTTCGATCACGTGCAGCGGAGGATCACGGCCTGGCTCGCTCCGTTCGAGCACTACCAGGACGAGGGGTTTCAGATCGCACAGGGGATCTTCGCTCTCGGGACAGGGAGCCTGTCGGGGGCCGGTCCCGGGCTCGGCCGCCCTGACCTCATCCCCAATGCATCGACCGACTTCATCTTCGCCGCCGTCGGCGAGGAGCTGGGTTTGGCCGGCACCGTCGCCGTGATCGCGCTGTACTCACTGGTCGTGGCGGTCGGCCTCGGGATCTCGTTCCGAAGCCGCGACACGTTCCGCAAGCTTCTCGCAGCAGGGCTGACGTTCGTCATGGCAGTCCAGGTGTTCCTGATCGTCGGAGGCCTGCTTCGGATCGTGCCACTCACGGGCATCACCCTCCCATTCATGTCGTACGGCGGGTCGGCCCTGGTCGGGAACATGGTCCTGGTCGCCCTCCTCCTGCGGATCAGTCACGAGGAAGCGGCGTGAACGGGCCGATCCGTAGACTCGCCGTCGGGATCCTCGTCGGCATGGCGATGCTGCTCGCCGGCGTCACGTGGTATCAGGTGGTGCGGGCCGACGATCTCAGGGCCGATCTCCGCAACCCCCGTCCGGCGCTATCGGAGCGTGGCAAGGAACGTGGCCTGATCGTGGCCGCGGATGGCACGGTCGTAGCCCGTTCGGTGCCGGAGACGGGTGACGAGAGATCCTTCAGGCGGGAATACCCGTTCGGTGACGCTTTCGCCCATCTCGTCGGCTACTCGTCTTTCCTCATCGGCAACACCGGACTGGAGGCGGCGTACTCGTCCGACCTCCGGTCGCGACGCGATCTCACGATCAGCGACATGGTCGCGGCCATTCTCGGCCGTGACCTGCGGCCGAGGAGCATCGAGATCACGGCCGACCCCGAGCTCCAGCAGGCGGCTTTGGCCGCTCTTGGGGACAACCGGGGTGCAGTGGTCGCCCTCGACCCCCAGACCGGCGCAATCCTCGCTGCGGTTTCCGCCCCCAGCTTCGATCCTTCGCTTCTGCTCGGCGACGACGCGGCCGCGCAGTGGCGGACGTTGCTCGACGACCCCGGGGAGCCCACGCGCGACCGCGGGACCCGGGAGATCTACGCGCCCGGCTCCACGTTCAAGACCGTCGTGGCGGCGGCGGCGCTCGACACGGGAACGGCAGGGATCGGCACGACCTTCGACGACCCGGCCGAGTACGACCTGCCCGGGTCCGACGCCACGATCTCGAACGCAAGCGGACGGCCCTGCAACGACGGGGTGAGCGCAACCCTGCTGCAAGCATTCGTGAGGAGCTGCAACACGATCTTCGCCGACCTGTCGATTCAGCTCGGAGCTGCCGACATCGGCATCACGGCCGAGGCACTCGGGTTCAACCAGGACGTGGGGTTCGAATGGCCGGTGCCCGAGGCGGTCTGGGACACCCGTTCACTGGCCCAGGACCCGGCGGCGCTGGGTCAGAGCGGAATCGGGGAACGCGATGTGAGAGCCGCGCCGTTGCATATGGCGATGATTGCCGCAGCGGTGGCGAACGACGGAGTCACCGTCAGCCCCTTCGCCGTCAGACGTGTCCTCGATGCCGACGGGAACACCGTCACCGAGACTCAGGTGACGGAGCTCGGCCGTGCCATGTCGTCGCAGACGGCGGCCACGCTCACACAGATGATGGAGCGAGTCGTCACGGAGGGAACGGGCCGCCGCGGTGCCGTGCCGGGGGTGAGAGTTGCCGGCAAGACGGGGACGGCCACGGGCAGCGACGGCTTCTCCAACCCGTGGTTCATCGGCTTCGCCCCGGTGGACAACCCTTCCATCGCCCTGGCCGTCTTCATCGAAGGCACCGAGGTCTCGGGCGAGTCCGCCTCGGGCGGCTCCCTGGCGGCACCGATCGCCTCGGAGTTGATACAGGTCTGGCTCTCATCGTGACACCCGATTGCCGCGGGCGCATTCCTAAGATCGCCTAGCTCGATGGACCTCCCCGCAATCCTCAATGATCGCTATGAGATCACGTCGCACCTGGCCAGAGGTGGGATGGCCGACGTCTATGAGGGACGGGACACGGAGCTGAACCGACCGATCGCCATCAAGGTCCTTCACTCGCAATTCTCCTCAGACGAGGCATTCGTCAAGCGCTTTCGTCGCGAGGCCCAAGCGGCGGCGAATCTCAGTCACCCGAACATCGTCGGCATCTACGACTGGGGTCAATCCGAGGGCACCTACTTCATCGTGATGGAGATCGTGGACGGCAGGTCTCTCCGCGACGTCCTCAAGTCGGAAGGAGCGTTGCTCCCGCGTCGCGCCACCGAGATCGCTGCCGAGACGGCTGCGGCCCTCTCCATCGCCCACCAGGCAGGTCTCGTCCACCGTGATGTCAAGCCGGGCAACGTGTTGCTCGCCAAGGATGGGACCGTGAAGGTCACCGACTTCGGCATCGCCCGTGCCTGGGACGACAGCCAAGAGCTGACCCGCACCGGAGCTGTGATCGGGACGGCCACCTACTTCAGCCCCGAGCAGGCTCAGGGTGCCTCCGCCGATGCCCGCAGCGACGTGTACTCACTGGGCGTGGTGCTGTACGAGATGCTCACCGGACGCCCACCCTTTGCCGGCGACTCCCCGATGTCGGTCGCCTTCCAACACGTGTCGACGGAAGCGCCACCACCGGCATCGCTCAACCACGACGTCCCGGAATCATTGAACGCCGTGGTCACCAAGGCGCTCCGCAAGGACCCGAACGCCAGATATCAGTCGGCCGAAGAGATGCGTCAGGACCTGCTCGCGGTCCTCCAGGGTGAGAACGTCGTCATCCCGCCTATCGAGCCTGCGGCCAACGGGCAGCCGAACGGGAACGGCGGCGACGAGGCATCCACGAGAGTGATGACGTCGGTGCCGCCACCAACGGTCCCGCCAGACGAGGTCTACCGTCAGATCGAAGAGGAGCCACGCTCCCAGCTGCCCTTCATCCTCACGGCCTTCGCCCTCTTGGTGACGCTGGGCATCCTCTTCTTCATCATGTGGAACTTGGGCTCGGGGGACGGGGGCGAGGGTGAGCTCGTCGAAGTCCGCAACGTGGAGGGCCTCCAATTGGGGCCGGCGCAGGATCTCCTCGAATCCGATGGCTTCGTCGTGAATGCCATCTTCGAGAACGACGAGGACGCAGAACCCGGCGAGGTGATCAGGACCGATCCTCCGGCCGGCGAGGAAGCCGAGTTCGGCTCGACGATAGACGTCTACGTCTCCGTTGGCTCGGAGCGCACCCCCGTGCCGGCTGTCGTCGGGTTGACCTTGGACGAGGCGATCGAGCGGATCGAAAGTGTTGGTTTGATGGTCGGCGACATCGAAAGGCAGCCGAGCGCGGACTTCGAGGTCGACACGGTCATCGAGACGAGCCCGGTCGCCGGGGTCGAGATAAGCCCGGCGATCCCCGTCGACATCGTGGTGTCCGACGGTCCCGAGCTGATAATCCTGCCCGACGTCACCGAGATCTCCGAGCGTGACGCGATCGCCGAGCTCACCAATCTCGGGCTGAAGTTCACCGTCAGTGAGGAGTTCAGCAGCCAGGTGCCGGAGGGTGACGTGATACGGACCGACCCGGTGGCTGGTGTGGAGGTGGAGTCCGGGGACACGATCTTGCTCGTGGTCTCTTTGGGGCCGACACCGGTGACCGTCCCGGAGCTCGTCGGCATGACCGAGTCCGAGGCGCGGAATGCCGTGGAGTCACTTGGGCTGGTGTTCCGTGTCTCGGCGAGTACCCAGCCGGTGGCGGATCAATCCCAGGATGGCCTCGTGGTCGACCAGGTTCCCTCTTCGGGGACGACGGCCGACGAGGGAGACACGGTTACGGTGACTCTCGGTGAGTTCATCCCACCACCTACCACGACCACCACCACGGTCCCGTCTACGACGACGTCGAGCACACTCGGGGAGTAGGTGGCGGGTACTCGGTACCGAGTGCCAGTTACTCGCTGAGCGTCCGGGCGCT
>JASFVB010000129.1:0-7731 GCA_050050035.1 Acidimicrobiia bacterium
TGATCCTGGAGGGAGATGGCCGCAACTGGCACATGAAGCAAACCGATTTCGAGAGAGACCGCAGACGTGACAACGAACTTGCGGCGAAGGGGTATCTGGTCCTTCGCTTCACCTACAAGATGCTGAAAACGGATCCAGAGTCCTGTCTCGATCAGGCCGTTACAACTGCCCGGCTCCGTGCTGCATAGCGTTTCGGTGGGCGTGGCCTGGTGCAGCGCAGTCGAGAAGCGGGGATCCTGCGCTGGTTTGTGCTGCATAGCGTTTCGGTGGGCGTGGCCTCGTGCAGCGCAGTCGAGAAGCGGGGACGAGAGTGGGCAACCGGTGCCGGCCATGTCAGCCCAGGAGCAGGGGGATCCTCACCTCTTCGGGGCTCAGACCGCCGTGGTAGCACCTCAGCCGCTTGTCGAAGCCGCGGGGCAGGACCACCTTTCCCGGCGGCGCCAGCAGCAGCTGCTCACCAACACGTGACGATGCCAGTGCCGAAGGGTCCGGCCCGAGCAATGGGAGGGGCGCCACCTGCTCTCCGCCCACTGCCTCGGTCAATTGCCCCATGAGGTCGTGATCACCCCACATGTGCACTCCCCGGGCGTCGCCGGCCAATCGCAAGCCGTCGAAGACGGGGTCGCGGACGAGGATCTTGTCCTCCTCGGTCACTTCCATCAGCCCGTGGTCTGCGGTCCCCATCAGTGCGACATTGGGTGGGAGGGCGCTGGCGATCCCCTCCCAAACCGCCGAGGCGGCCCTCATCGCCTCCGTGAACTCGTCGGAGCCCTGGCCGTGGACATGCCCGGCGACGTCGACAAACGGGACGTAGGTGAAGACGAGCCGTCCCGGCTCGGTAGCGAGCGAGACCGTCGCGTCGACGAGGTCGGATGTGTCCCAGGCACCCTCGAAACGCGCGCCTCGATAGATGACGCGGCTCAACGGTGATCCCGCGAAGTCGCCGGGTTGCACCGTTATGGGCTCGATCCCGGCGGAGCGCAGCCGTTCCCATAGATTGGGTTGCGGCAGCACCCCGGCATAGTCGTACGACACGTGTTGCCCCGACGTAGTCACCCATTTCAACGTGTTCACCACGAGGGAGAGGTCGGGCATCCAACTCAAGTGGGCAACCTGGCCGTGCTGCGACGGCGTCAGCCCGGTGGCCAGCGTCGCCAGGGAGACGGACGTCGTCGTCGGGAATGGTGCATACAACTTCGCAGCCAGCGACGACCTGAAGACGCCGGCACCGTCGTGGTCGAGTTGGGCGACTCCCAGACCGTCGAACAAGATCAGCACGATCGTGTCCGTTTTCGGCACCAGCCCCTGCTCGGATAGACCACTCCATTGCGACTCACCGGTCATGACCCGTTCGATCTCTGCGATCAGATTGACGAGCCCGGAGCCGTCGTGCGATGTCCCATCCTGCATGGCCGGCAGCGTAGAAGCCTGACTTCGACGTCAAACGGGTCATGCGTATACTCGCCCGCGGTCAGTCCCCGACCTCATGAGGCATGAGCCCATACTTTGAGAGCTATCTGACGGTGGGCGCTTTCGCGGCGCTAGGTGCGGTCCTCGTGCTCGTGATGCTCGGCGTGGCGGCCGTTATGCGCCCCGTGAAGCCGACCAAGACCAAGCAGTTGACGTACGAGTGCGGCGTCGACCCGGTCGGGACCGGCTGGAGCCAGACGTACGTTCGCTACTACGTGTTCGGCCTGCTCTTCGTCATATTCGACGTGGAAGCCGTGTTCATCTTCCCGTGGGCGATAAAGCTCGAGGACCTCGGCCTGTTCGGGCTCGTCGAGATGCTCGTCTTCATCGCCATCCTCGTGCTCGGTCTCGTCTACGCCATCCGCAAGGGGGTACTTCGGTGGGACTGATCCAGAGGTTCGGCGCCCCCAAACCCGTCTCCTGGCTCCTCAACTGGTCACGGCAGTACTCGCTCTGGCTCTTCCAGTTCGGCCTCGCCTGTTGTGCCATCGAGTTGATGGCCGCGTCGGGGCCCAGATACGACTTCATGCGTTTTGGGATCATCCCGCTCCCCGCTTCTCCCCGTCAGGCGGACCTGATGGTCGTGGCCGGCACGGTGACCGACAAGATGGCCCCCTCCGTCAAGCGTCTGTACGACCAGATGCCCGAGCCGAAGTACGTCATCTCCATGGGCTCCTGCGCCAACTGCGGTGGTCCCTACTGGGACTCCTACTCGGTCACCAAGGGCGTCGATCAGGTCATCCCGGTCGATGTCTACGTGCCCGGGTGCCCGCCTCGCCCCGAGGCGCTGATGGAGGGCATCGTGCTCCTTCAGCAGCTCATCAAGAACGAGAATGTGAAAGAGAAGTGGAATCAGCGTGACCTCGAGCCCGTCTGAGACCGAGGCCGCAGCCTCGGGCCCATCCGAGACCACCGTTCACCCGCTTCAGGAATTCGCTGACCGTGTGGCCGAAGTGGTCGGTGGCACGGCCCAGATCCAGTTCGACACCGTCAAGGTGAAGGTCCCGCCCGAGCGTTGGGTGGATGCTCACGTCGCCGCTCGGGACGAGGCCGGTCTCGTCTTCTTCTCCTGGTTGTCCGCTATCGACTGGGCAAACGAGGTCGCAGCTGGAGATCCGCTGAGCGAAGAGGTCGACGAGCGGGTGGAGGTCCTTTCGGCCCTCTCGGACCTGTCCGATGGCCACCTGGCGATCCTGTCGACCGACGTTCCGTCTGAGAGCCCTCGGCTTGCCAGCCTGGTCGAGGTGTTCTCGGGGGCGAACTGGCATGAGCGGGAGGCGTCCGAGATGTTCGGCATCGACTTCGAAGGCCATCCCAACCTGATCCACCTCTACCTCCCCGACTCGTTCATGGGCAACCCGCTGCGAAAGAGCTATCCGCTGCTCAGCCGTGAGGTGAAGCCATGGCCGGGCACGGTCGACGTCGAGGCGATGCCGGAGAAGGACGAAGGCGATGAGCCTTCGACGGAGAACCCCGAAGCATGACCATCGACGCCGACACCGTCCGCCATCTGAGTGAGGCTCAGGTCTCCGTCGAACTCGAGACGGAGGACATGACGCTGAACATCGGCCCACAGCACCCGTCGACGCACGGTGTGCTTCGGCTGGTCGCCCGGGTCGACGGCGAGCGTTGCTTCGATGTCGAGCCGGTAATCGGATATATGCATCGCGGCTACGAGAAGCTGTCCGAGGTGAGGTCGTATCCGCAGATCACGACGATTGTCAACCGGATCGACTGGGTCTCCGGCTACGCCAACGAGATCCCCTTCATCGTCGCTGCCGAGCGTTTGATGGAGGTGGAGGTGCCGGAACGGGCTCAGTACATCAGGCTGATCCTCACCGAGATGGCACGCATCTCCTCCCATCTCGTCTTCAACGCCTCCTACCCCTTGGAGCTCGGCGCCGCGACACCCCTCTTCTTCGCCCTTCGGGAGAGAGAGCGGGTCCTCGATCTGATCGAGGGTGTCACCGGTGGGCGCTTTCACCCGAACTTCAATCGCATCGGCGGCGTCAAGCCGGCTTACGGGGCTGGTTCGACCACCCGTAAGCAAGCTCAGGACCTCCCGGCGGGGTTTCTCGCCGAGACACGGCTCGCCATGGACAAGGTCCTCGAGTCCGTCGACCAGTTGGAGGATCTCGTGGCCGGCAACGAGATCATCCTCGCTCGCACCAAGGGTGTCGGCGTGCTCCCTCCGGACGTGGCCGCCGCACACGGCGTGTCGGGGCCCAACCTGCGGGCCTCTGGCGTCGCCTTCGACCTGCGCAAGACCCAGGACTACCTGCCCTATGACCGTTTCGACTTCGATGTCGTTTCTGCTCAGGACGGTGACTGTTGGGATCGCTGGCACGTGCGTCTCCAGGAGATCCGTGAGTCGGTGAAGATCGTCCAGCAGGCGATCGACTCGATCCCCTCCGGTCCCCTTCAGGCCAAGGTGCCCAAGGTGATAAAGGTCCCGGCGGGGGAGACATACGTCCGTGCGGAGAACCCGAAGGGGGAGATGGGCTACTACGTCGTATCCGACGGTGGGCAGGGCCCGTACCGGCTCAAGATCCGCTCGGCGAGTTTCTCCAACATCTCCATACTCCCCTGGATCCTGGAAGGTGCTCTGGTGCCCGACATCATCGCCATCATGGGCTCGCTCGACTTCGTATTGGGAGACGTGGATAGGTAATGCCTGGCTGGGTGACTGATCTCTTCGCGAACTTCTGGGTGTCCCTCGGGGGCAAGCTCCTCCTGGTCGCGCTGCTCATACCACTCGTGGGAATGGTCTTTGCGTTCGCCGAGATGAAGCTCTCGGCCAAGATGCAGTACCGGGTCGGGCCCTACTTCGCGGGTGGTCGCTGGGGCTGGGCCCAGCTGATCGCAGACGGGGTCAAGTTCTTCCAGAAGGAGGACATCATCCCCACCGATGCGGACCGGCCCGTGTTCAAGGCGGCTCCGATCCTGGTCCTGGTCGGGACGATCGGTCTCGTCGTCGTCGTTCCCTTCGGGCCGAGCCTCATCTTCAGAGATCTCGATGTGGGGATCTTCTATGCGTTGGCGATCTCGTCATTGAGCACCATCGGTGTCCTCATGGCAGGGTGGTCGTCGGCCAACAAGTACTCGCTCATGGGAGGCTTGCGGGCGGCCGGCCAGCTCATCGCCTACGAACTGCCTCTTGTCCTGGCTGCGGTGGGCCCGGTCATCCTCGCCGGCACGATGAGCATGCAGGGCATGGTCCAGGCCCAGGTCGACGCCGGATATCCCTACCTCCTCCCCCAGGCGGTCGGGTTCGCCGTCTTCATGGTCGCCGCTCTCGCCGAGTTGACGCGTATCCCCTTCGACATGCCGATCGCAGAGTCGGAGCTGGTCATGGGTTACGTGACCGAGTATTCGGGCTTCCGTTTCGTGTTCTTCTTCCTGGCGGAGTACGCCAACATGTTCACGATGTCGGCCATCGCCGTCACCCTGTTCCTCGGAGGGTGGTGGCTTCCCGGGATCCCGAGCGAAACCCTCGAGTTTGTCGGGCCCATCATTCTCATCGCCAAGGTGTTTCTCCTGGTCTTCGTCATGATCTGGTTCCGCTGGACCTTCCCGCGTTTTCGCGAGGACCAGCTCCAGGGTCTCGCCTGGAGATGGCTCGTCCCCATCGCCCTCCTCAACATCGCCGTGACCGCGACCTTCAAGGTGGCTCTCTGATGAGTGTGAACGGGAATCGTCCGGTCCCAGGCATTGGCTTGCTCAAGGGTCTCTGGGTGACCATCTCGGCGATGTTCAAGACCATCTTCCTGCCCAACCGCCACCTGGCCACGGTGAACTACCCGAAGGTCAAGGAGACCCCGGTTCCCCGAGCACGTGGTGTCATCGCGCTCGATCAAGAGGCATGCACGGTGTGCATGCTCTGTGCCCGCAACTGCCCCGATTGGTGCATCTACATCGAGGGGCACAAAGAGGAGATCCCGCCGGAGAAGCCAGGTGGGCGCATCAAGGTGCGGGCCAAGCTGGACCGATTCGACATCGACTACGCACTGTGCATGTATTGCGGGATCTGTGTGGAGGTCTGTCCCTTCGATGCTCTGTTCTGGAGCCCCGAGTACGAGTATTCGGAGGCACACATGGGCGAGATGATGCACGACATGGACCGTCTCCAAGACTGGCTGAAGACCGTCCCCGAGCAACCGGCGCTGGAGAAATGAGCGCTCGGCCATGACCTTCGCCGACTGGATCGCTGAACCCGTCAACTGGGCTTTCATCGTCATCGGACTGGCCGTGCTCGTCTCCGCCTACCGCGTGGTCACCGCCAAGAACGTGGTCCACGCCGCACTGTTCCTGGTGGGTGCCCTGGCCGGCACGGCCGGGCTGTTTCTGCTCCTCTCGGCCGAGTTCGTGGCATGGGTGTTGGTGTTGGTCTATATCGGTGCGGTGATCGTCCTGTTCCTGTTCGGGATCATGATCACCAGGGCGCCAACGGGAATGGACGAGGGTCTCGACGCGGACCGCAAGGCCTGGCCGGCATTGCTGTCCGTGGCGGTGTTCGTCGTTCTCGCCTGGACCTCGGTCGATGCGTTCGGGTCGAGCGACGTGGTGACCACCGGAACACCGGTCGGCACCGATCTGGTTGGTGAGTCCCTGTTGGGCCGTTTCGTCGTCCCGTTCGAAGTGGTCTCCTTCGTTCTCCTCGCCGCGCTGATCGGTGGCATCACGATTGCCCGACGTGACTTGACGCCCGTCGAGGAAGAAGAGAGGGCGTCGGTGTGAGCTCGGTTTCGCCTCGCCGTACTTGGTACTCAGTACTCGGCACTTGGTACTTGGTGCCCGGTACCCAGTACCCCGTACTCGGTACTCGATCATTCCACGCCGGAGGCGTCGAATGATCGTCAATCAGTTCCTGATTCTGGCTGCAGCGCTGTTCGCCCTCGGCGTTTACGGCCTGCTGGTGCGGAGGAACGTCGTCCTGATCCTTCTCTCGGTGGAACTGATGCTCAATGCGGTCAACATCAATCTCGTCGCCTTCGAGTCGATGCTGAACACGCCCGAGGCGATCGGCCAGGTCTTCGCCATCTTCGTGATCACCGTCGCTGCGGCGGAGGTAGGCATCGGTCTCGCCATCGTCCTCATGATCTTCCGCAACCGCCGCTCGGCCAACGTCGACGATCTCCACTTGATGAGATGGTGAGAATGGCTCGCTCGCTTCGCTCGGTCGCGGTACTTGGTACGCGGTACTCAGTACTCAGTACTGCTCGCTCGGGAGGAGCGTGCTCGTGACGAACCTCCTGATACTCGCTACCGAAGAGGCTGAGCACGTGGTCGAGGCCGGGACGGGTGGGTTCTTCGCCGACACCGCCGGGGTCATGTTGATCACCCCGTTCATCGCACTCGGGCTGATCATGATCGTCGGCAAGCGGATGAAGTATCAGGGCGGAGAGATCGCCGTGGCGGCGCTGGCGATCAACCTCGTCTGGGCGGTGCCGTTGTTCGTGATGAACATGACCAGCGGGGTCCTCGCCGAGCCGACGACTTTCGAGATCGCCCGCATCGGCTCAGGTCTGGTGTTCGAGCTGGGGTGGGCCGTCGACGGCCTTTCCATCATGATGTACTTCCTCGTCAACTTCGTCGGCCTGCTGGTGTTCATCTACGCCCTCGGCTACATGGAGGGAGACGTCCGCGTCCCGTGGTTCTTCGCTGCGTTCTCCATGTTCGCCGGGGCGATGCTGATCCTGGTGGGAGCCCCCAACCTGGTTCAGCTGATCATCGGATGGGAGGGTGTGGGGCTCGCCTCCTACTTCCTGATCGGGTTCTATTGGGACGATCTCGACAACGTCAGGGCGGGCAACAAGGCGTTCCTCACCAACAAAGTCGGAGATGTGGGGCTCATCCTCGGGGCGATCATCCTCGGCGTGACCATCGGCACCTTCGACTTCGCGCGTCTGGCCGAGTTGGCGGCGGAGCACTCCGCGGAGTTGGGTGCGGTGGCTGTGGCCGCAGGTGCGCTTCTCTTCTTCGGTGCCATGGGCAAGAGCGCACAGTTCCCGCTCCACATCTGGCTCCCCGACGCCATGGCCGGCCCAACGCCGGTGTCGGCTCTGATGCATGCCGCCACGATGGTCACGGCGGGCATCTATCTGATGGCGCGTGTCTTCCCGCTGTTCGAGTATCTGGCAGAGGACACCAGGGGATGGATGGTCGCCATAGGGGCTATCACCCTGTTCGCCATCGGCCTCCTGGCTCTGGTGGCCAACGACATCAAGAAGGTGCTCGCCTACTCGACGGTCTCTCAGCTCG
>JASFVB010000130.1:0-7709 GCA_050050035.1 Acidimicrobiia bacterium
GACGCGGGTTCGATTCCCGTCACCCGCTCTGACCTAGTTCGCGGTACCAAATACCAAGTACTGGGTACCATGCCCGCCCAATGATCTTCTCGGACCGATCCATCAGAGAGGCGATCGAATCCGGCTCGATCCAGATTGACCCCTACGAGTCTCAGTTCGTCCAACCGTCGTCGGTCGACCTTCGGGTAGGCGACGGCTTTCGTGTGTTTGTCAACCACAAGTACTCCGAGATCGACCCCCGAGCACCACAGGATGACCTCACCTCACTCGTCGAAGTCGGGGAAGGGCCGTTCATGCTGCACCCCGGCGAGTTCGTGCTCGGCTCGACACTGGAGCGGGTCAAGCTGGGTGAGGATGTCGTGGCGAGACTCGAGGGTAAGTCCTCGTTGGGGAGACTCGGCCTGCTCATCCACTCCACCGCCGGGTTCATCGACCCCGGATTCGAGGGTCACATCACACTCGAGTTGTCCAATGTGGCCACTCTCCCGATCGCGATCTACCCGGGCATGAGGATCGGTCAGATCAGCTTCTACAAGATGACGACGGCCGCGGATCAGCCCTATGGCTCCCCCGGGCTCGGGTCGAAGTACCAGGGTCAGTCGGGCCCGACGGCCAGTCGCTCGCATCGTGATTTCGGGACGTCGGCCACCTGACTAGCGCGTACGCGTGTATTTGGTTTGGTGTGGCCTGACACACCCCACTCCATGGGTTCTTCCGCGAGACTGGTCGTGTTGGTCAAATGCCCGAGAACGAGTCCCCACTCAGAAGCTTTCAGGCTTCGCAGGGCAGGTGACGAACCCCTCCAGCGGCAGCCCCAGGCTGCCGCTCATCCTTTTTGAGGGGTGGCGGCAACGGTTCTGCCCATCGAGCATCATCCCGGCTCTGTCTTCGAGACTTGAACCGTCGTCGATTGGGGTCAGGTGACGTCGCGGCCGAGATCGGCAAAACGTGTGAACTCCGGCATGAACGTCATCTCGATGGGACCGGTGGCCCCGGCGCGGTGCTTGGCCACGATGATCTCCGCGATCCCCTTCTTGTCGAGATCGTCCGGGTGGTAGTACTCATGGCGATAGACGAACATGACGACATCGGAGTCCTGCTCGATCGAGCCGCTCTCCCTGAGGTCGGATAGCCGGGGGCGCTTGTCCTCTCTCGACTCGAGAGATCGGTTCAACTGTGAAGCAGCGATGATCGGCACCTCGAGCTCGCGGGCGAGATTCTTGAGACTCCGGGAGATCTGAGAGATCTCCTGCTGTCGGTTCTCGTGACCGTGAGCCTCCATGAGCTGGAGATAGTCGACGACTACCAATGACAGACCCTTCTTCCGCTTCAAACGTCGGCATTTGGCCCTGATGTCGGTAACTGTCACGACCGGTGAGTCGTCGATGTAGATCGGCGCCTTGTACATGCGGCCGGCCGCGTCGACGACACGTTGCCAGAGCTGGCCGAGCTGACCGGAGCGGAGCTTCATGGAGTCCACCTTCCCCACCGAAGAGATGACACGCTGGACGATCTCCTCCTTCGACATCTCCAGCGAGAAGATGGCCACCGGCTCCCCGACCGCGGCGGCGTTCGTGGCGATGTTCAAGGCCAGTGAGCTCTTTCCCATGGCCGGTCGTCCGGCGATGATGACCAGATTGGCCGGTTGGAGACCTGCCAGCTTCTTGTCGAGATCGACGAAACCGGTGGCCAACCCGGTGATCTCGCTTCCCTGCTGCTCCAGCATCTCGATGTGTTCGAGCACGTCCTGGAACAACGGGCCGACCTCGAGAAGGCTCTGAGAGGTCCTTCGCTCGGCGACACCGAGGACCGCCTGCTCAGCGCGATCGAGCACCGAGGAGATCTCGTCGTCGATGCTGAAGGCGAACTCTGTGACGGAGGCACCGGCTCGAATCAACTCACGTCGCTTGGCATGCTCGTCGACGATCCCCGCGTAGTACTTGACGTTCGAGGTCGAGGGGACGATGTCGACCAGTCGGGTGAGGTATTGGACACCACCGACCTTCTCCAACTCGCCCTTTCGTCGCAGGGACTCCGAGACCGTGACCGCGTCGATGGCCTGGCTGGAGTCGAACAGCTCCCGCATCGACTCAAAGATCGCCTGGTGGGCCGGGACATAGAAGTCCTCGGGATGGATCTGGTCCATCACTTCGTTGACGGCCTCCTCCGAGAGGAGAAGTGCGCCGATGACCGACTCCTCGGCCTCACGAGAATGGGGTGGCTGCCGGTAACTCGGTCGCATCTCGGTGTGTTCGCCAACTGTGGTCATCATGTCCTCTTAGAGCACTCTTACACGCGCCACCGACAGATCCTCCGGGGGAGCCTTGAAACACAAGACCCCGCTGGGGCGGGGAAGCCGTGCCGCCAGCAGCGGGGGGAAGTAGACGCAACATAGGCGCCCGGACTGTCCACGGCCAAGGTCAGGCGCTACTTGGTTTTCCCGACCTGCTGTTTGTTTTTCGCGCTGGCAGACTCTGGATCGAGAACGGGAAAAGTGAGACTAGGTCGCGAAAACGGTGACAGCTGTGTCGTGTTCAGACGTCGTAGGGACGGTATTTCGTCCCCACAGCATTAGGAAAGTCAGGCGGGGATGATGTCGAGGGTGAGGGGGAACTCGACGTCGGGGTGGACCTTCACCTGGACCTCGTGCAGCCCGATGGCCTTGATCGGCGCCTCGAGCTCGATCTGACTGCGTGACAGCTCGATGCCCGTGAACCGGTGGATGCCCTCCACTACGTCGCCGACACCGACCGAGCCGTAGAGCTGGCCCTCGTCGCCGGCCTGTGCGGCGAGGACGACGCGACTGCCCACCAGTTGCGTTGCGATCGCCTCGGCCTCCTCCTTCGCTCGGCGCTCCGCCTCGATCCGGGCTTCGCGAATGGTCTCAGCTTGGGCCAGAGCCCCATCGTTTGCCTTGATCGCCTTGCGTCTTGGCAACAGGAAGTTGCGTGCGTAGCCGTCGGCCACGTCGACTACGTCGCCTCGCTTGCCCAGATCGACGACGTCGTCGGTCAGGATCAGCTTCATCGCCCACCCACGTACGGAAGCAATGCCATCTCGCGGGCATTCTTGATGGCGACGGCGACATCTCGCTGATGCTTGGGGCAGAGCCCGGTCACACGCCGACCGCGGATCTTCCCCCGGTCCGACATGAACTTCCTCAAGAAGGCGGAGTCCTTCCAGTCGACCTCACCGTCGGGGCAGACCGCGCAGGGCTTCGGCTTCCCCCGGCGGTACTCCTGACGACGCCCGCGTGTGGTGACACGTGGTGCTCTTCTGTTCTTTCGTCCCATGAAGACCTCCTAGAAAGGCGCCTCGTCGGGGCCGTAGCTGTCTCGAGCAGCGGGTGCCCCGGCGGGGGCCGCTTGGCTCTTGTCCCCGAAGCCTTCCTGACGCTGGGTGCGGTTCACCGTCGCCGTGGCCCAACGGAGCGACGGGCCGATCTCATCGACCTGCACCTCGACCACGGATCTCTTGTCGCCGGCCTCGGTCTCCCAGCTGCGCTGCTCCAGACGACCGGTCACGATGACACGCATCCCCTTCTGCAGCGACTCGGCGGCCTGCTCCGCCTGCTCACGCCAGATGGTCCCGGTGAAGAAGCTGGTGTTCTCCTGCCACTCACCGTCCTGGCCTCGCCAGCGCCGGTTGACGGCCATGCGGATCTTGGCCATCGCCACACCCGAGGGTGTGAAACGCAGCTCCGGGTCGTCGACCAGATTGCCGATCAAAGTCACATTGTTTGACATCGAGTTCTCCTCTTCAGGTCCTGCCGACGACTATGCCGGTCGTGCGGGACAGAATCCAGTCAGTCGCCCACACGCACGATCTTGTGTCGGACTACCTCGTCTGCGAGGGACAACATGCGGTCCACGCTCGCAATGGTGTCCGCGCCCGCCTTCACCGACAATACCGAGTAGTAGCCCTCACTGAGGTGGTCGATCTCGTAGGCGAAACGGCGTTTGCCCCAGATGTCGCGCCCGGTGACCTCGGCGTCACCGTTGGCGAAGAAGGTCTCCAACTCGCCGATCTTGGCCTCGACGTCGTTCTCGGCCAGCTCCGGCCGATGAATCGTCATCAGTTCGTAGTCGCGCATCACACCTCCTGTGGACATCCGTTCCGGAAGGCCCCACCATCTCGGTGGAGCAGGGGCCGGCGGCGCGTGACGCCGGGTTGAGCGGTGCATGGTAGACGGCGTCAGCCTTTTTCCACAGTCGACAGCACCACGATGAGATCGCTCAGCCAGGAGCTCGGTCCGGAAACGAGAGCAACTCGCCCGGAACGAAATCGAAGACACCAGCGGCCGTTTCCAACGCCCATCCGATCTCACCCGGAGACCGGTAGCTCACACACCCGCCTTCGAGACAGGTGGACATCGAGGCGGAGCCCATGAGCTCTGCTGACTCATCGAACCACCATATGTCCAGGTCGAGACCCACCGTCCGCATGTTGAACGAGGCCGACCGGGGATCGGAGTAGACGAACAACATCCCATCGATGCCATCGGGGAGCTCATCGAGGCCTCGGAGCCCTTGGCGTCTCTGTGGGCTCGTTTCGGCAACGGCGACGGTGAGACGCTCGTCGCCCACTTCCACCGAGGCCACGTCGAACCCGTCGACGGTCGGCGTCGCACAAGCCGTCAGGATCAGGGTCGATGCGAGGAGTCTTCTCAGACGTCGCGGAGAAGCTCGTCGGCCACTTCGTCTGAGAGGTGGTAGCTCTCGTCGTCGGCCGGGAACGCCCCCTTCTGGATATCCGACTTGAACTCTTCGAGAGCAGCCACCGCCTCATCGGCCAGGCTGGCGTATGGCCTGACGAACTTGGGAGAACGACCGGCGCCCAGTCCGAGGACGTCGTGAAACACCAGGACCTGCCCGTCGGTCTTGGGGCCGGCGCCGATGCCGATCGTGGGAGCGTCGACTTCCTTGGTGATCAGCTCCCCGAGCACGTCTGGAACGCCTTCGAGGACGATGGCGAAACACCCCACATCGGAGAGGGCCTTGGCATCCTCGATCATCTCGTTGGCCGCGTCGACCACCTTGCCCTGGACCTTGAACCCACCCATCGCGTGTACCGATTGCGGGGTGAGCCCAACATGACCCATCACGGGGATCTCGGCATCGAGGATGGCTTCGATGACCGGAAGCCGCTTCCGACCGCCTTCTAGCTTGACCGCCTCGGCACCGCCCTCGCGGACCAGACGGCCCGCGTTGCGCACACTGTCCTCGGGACCGAGATGGAACGTGAGCCAAGGCATGTCCGCCACGACCATTGCTTCGGGCTCGGCGCGCTTCACTGCACGCGTGTGCAGGACGATCTCGTCGAGACCGATCTCCAGTGTGGTGCCCATCCCGTGGACCACGTTTGCCACCGAGTCACCGACGAGGATGATGTCCATTCCGGCACGGTCGGCGATAACCGCTCCCGGATAGTCGTATGCGGTGACCATGGCGATCTTCGGGCCGCCCTTCCTTGCCCTGATATCGGGTGCGGTGATCTTCGTCATGTCGGCTCCGAATGGTACTTGGAGCACATGGGAACGATGTTCGCCGCGACCTCATTCCCCTGCGAAACGCGTCGTCTCAGGTGTCGGCGAGCTCGGAGGCCACACGCCTCAGGTCACGCCAGTCCTGCAACGCGAGTCGGCCTGCCCGGACGAGACCTTCGACCTCACCCTCGGATACGACGAGGATGTCCTCCTCGACCTCGGGCGGTGGAGTCACCGCTCCGTAACAGTCGTGCCAGGCCAACTCGATGATCTCGAAGAGGTCGAGCGCGATGTGCGCATCGTCGCCGAACGTGCCCTCGAACCTGGCCTGTCTGTCTTCTCTGCGCTCAGCTCGCCCAACAGCCATGTCACGTCTCGAGACTTCGCACCCACTCGATGTCGGCGCTCTGGGCCTCCACTCCCCCCGGAGTCTCGACGACCACCGGTGCCCCCGCGTCGACTATGAGACGGGCAAGATCTTCGGCCGGTATCTCGCCGTGCCCGAGGTTCTGATGACGGTCCCTCCGCGAGTCGAAGGGGTCCTTGGAGTCGTTGGCGTGAATCAGATCGATCCGCCCCGTCGCGTCCAGAACCCGTTCGACCAGATTGTCGAAGGGCTCGCCCCCTGCCCATGCGTGACAGGTGTCGAGCACCAATCCAACGCCGTACGCGCCGATCTCCTCCCAGAGCATCTTGATCCATTCCACCCTCCGGGCCACGGCCTTGTCGCCTCCGGCAGTGTTCTCGATGAGAACCTGTCGATCGGTCTCGAGCGCATCGAGCGCCTTGCGCCAGCGGACGATTCCCTCTGACTGTCGACCGTCACCGGTCACATGCCCGCCGTGGACGACGACCGCATCGGCATCGATCGCAGCCGCGGCATCACAGGACTCCTGGAGGATCTTCCTGCTGGGGATCCGCACCCGGTTGTTGTCGGCACAGACATTGATGAGATAGGGAGCATGGACGATGATCGGGATGGGGGACTTGCGCAGCTCCTCGGCGTCATCACGTGGCGCGGGCTTCTTCCACGACTGTGGGTTGGACAGGAAGATCTGCACCAGGTCGGCGTTGCGAGCCGAGGCCTCTTCGAGGGGATGCTCCGATGGGACGTGAGCACCGACCTTCATCACGACTCCTGCCAGAGACCCGCGGTCCGCTCTCTGCGCCCACGTTTGGCTGCATCTACGGCGTAGTTGGCGATGTCGGCCGCAACATCATGTGGGTCCCGGCCGAAGTCCTGAGCGAGGATCCCCAGCTCCTTCTCGGAGACCCATCGCGCGCCCCAGGGATTGTCCGGAAGACCTTCCCGGTCATAGACGGTCAGGATCAACAGGGGCACGTCGTCGCCCTCGTCGTCGATGTCTGCCCCACCAACGTCCTGCACGTTCTTCCAAGGGATGAGCGATGCCGGGCGGAAAGGCCCGTTCAACCGGATCGCGATGCCCTGGTCGGTGCACTCGATGACCTTCGTCGGGACGAACAGCTCCTTGAGACCCCACCCCACGAAGAGCAGCCCGAAGAGAAGCATCACCCAGGCGAAGATGACGTCTCTCGGCTCGAAGATCTGGATGTCCTCGGGTCGGAAGATCTGATCCGTCAGCCACGTGGTGATCCGACGCTCGGTGAGCACGTCGAGCGAGATGACCAAGAGCGGGACACCACCCATTGCCATCAGCCACATCTTGAGAGCGGAGCGTTTGACGACCACCTTCATGGCGCCACTCCGAGATCCACGGGCGTGAATATCGCGTGATACGGGATGCCCAAGCCGGCAAACCGCTCGGAGGCTCTCTGGCCCGACCGGTCAACCAGGGCTATCGCCTGGACTATGCGATATCCAGCCCCGGTCAAGTACTCCGCGGCCTCGATAGCCGCGCCACCGGTCGTTGTGGTGTCCTCGAGGACCGCCACCGGCATCGTCGGATCGACCGGGCCGACGATGCGTCCTCCGACTCCGTGATCCTTCTCCTCCTTGCGGATGGAGAATGCCTTCATGCTGCGCCCTTGGCCTGCCGCGGCGATGGCAGTGGCTACCGCGATCGGATCCGCACCCATCGTCATGCCCCCGACCGCAGCCACCTCAGCAGAGAGGACGGACAGGACGGTTCTCCCCACCAAGACGGCACCATGGCCGTCGAATGTGGTCTGACGGGCATCGAGATACCACTCCGAGGTAACCCCACTCCTCAGAGTGAATGGCCCGTCGGAGCGGAGGGCGTTG
>JASFVB010000131.1:0-7697 GCA_050050035.1 Acidimicrobiia bacterium
CAGAATGAGGCAATCCAGCCGGCAATCGACCTCATCTGGGCCGGCGAGGCGACGGCCCAGGAAGCCATGGATCAGGCCGTCGAGACCGCAGCCCCGCTGATGCAGGGTCGCTGGGACCGATAACCGAAGTCTCCGTGGCTGCGACGGAGCAAAGGGTGTTGCCGTCCACGATGTGATGGGAAGGACTCCAGATGCCTGCGGAGTCCTTCCGCCCTTCCCCGCAAGAGCGATGGATGCGACCGAGCTCTGCCTTCGGTGGATACGCCATTGGCACTCCTCAGAGGCCGAGACAAAGTCGACTCGGTGCGCCGCAGCTTCAGACGCCGATCTCGCTACCGGGAAGCTCCTTGCGCATGGGCCGCGCGCATGTCAGAAGAATAGCGGTTGGAAACGTTGTCGGACGCAGGGCCATTGGCGGACGACCCTCGAGCCCTTCATTCTCAGGAGTCGTATCCGAGGGTTGTTCAATTGAACACCGGTCCGCTGGGCCGTATCGATGTTCGGATTGACAGTCGTTCAAACCGATTGACATGGAATCGTTTCCAAGGTATGTTCGGCTGTCAACCAGAGAGATCGAGCCCGAGGAGGAGGCAATGACAGTGATGAAGAGGATGACCGTCGCATTGGTGTTTGTGGCTTTTCTCGGCGCTTGCCAAGGCGAGGCGCTCGAGTCGTCAACGAGCCAGTCCGACGCCACATCGACGTCGGGATCCGGGACCGATGGCTCCCTTGAGGGCTCGATAACCATGACCTTTTGGGGAGGGCCTCTCGAGAAGGACGCAATGGAGCGGGTGGCCGAGTCCTACGAGGAAGGCCATCCTGGGGTGACCGTCGACGTGGAGCACGTTGCATACGAGAACTACGACCAGCGCCTCGCGACCATGGTTTCGAGTGGATCGCAGCCCGACCTTGCGTACATCCAGCCCTACATGGCAGAGGAGTTCGCCGAGGAAGGCGTTCTGTTGGACTTTGGGCCCTATTTCGAGAACGACCCAGACGCCAGTCAGTACCTGGAGCAGCTCCAGTTCCACTATGGCGATCAGTATGTCGGAGATGCGATTGCAGGCGAGGTAGTCCTTCTCTACTACAACCGCGATCTTTTCGATGCTGCTGGCATCGACTACCCACCTACGAGCGCCGAGGACGCCTGGAGTTGGGATGAGTTCTTGGAGGTCGCCAAGGCGCTCACTGTCGATCGTTCAGGGAACTCTGCGGACAGCCCTCAATTCGATCCGAACGACATTGCCCAGTACGGAATCGACTTCCAGCGTTGGTGGGACGGATGGATGACATTGTTCTACATGGCGGGAAATGACATCGCCAACGAAGATGGAACGGCCCTCACGATCAATGAACCGGATGCCGTGGACGGACTACAGAGGTTTGGCGATCTAATCCACAAGCATCATGTGGCGCCAACGGCGAGTCAGCTTTCAAGTAGCGGCGCTGACGGCCTGTTCCTGACGGGACAACTGGCGATGCTCATGAACGGTCACTGGAAGATCCTCGACTACAGTCAGGCAGAAGACCTGAACTGGGGTATAGCTGTGCTCCCGGTAATCGACGAACCAGTCACAGCTCAGATCACGGCACCGATCGTGGCGTTTTCTGACTCAGAGAACCCCGATCTAGCTATCGACTTCTACAAGTACCTGAGAACCCCGTCGGAGAGCAATGACCTGTACTCTCTGGGGCTCTGGATGCCGATTCAGGGTGACTACTACACGGATGAAGCGAAGATCTCGGAGTGGCTCGACACGATCCCCGGTGTCTATCCGGAGGAATCGAGAGAAGTGCTCATCGAGTATGCGCCGGAGTACAGCACGAAGCCTCTTCCGGTCCAGTGGCTGAAGAACTTGGCGCAAATTCAGAACGAGGCGATTCAGCCTGCTATCGAGTTGGTCTGGTCCGGCGAGGCAACTGCGCAAGAAGCCATGGACCAAGCGGTAGCGGATGCTGCGCCGATGATGAAGGGCCGTTGGGATAACTAGCGGCATCCATCAGCAACTGACCACGAAGTGGCCACGACGTGTGGCGGGAGTCCCCGCAGCTACGGGGACTCCCGCCACATGCGGGTCTCACCAATCATCGACCGGTCTTGGTGACTATGAGGTCTAAGAGGCGTGAGGCGATCTGGGGTTGGGCCCTTGCCTCTCCGATAGTCTTGGGATTCCTGTTCTGGCAGGCATTCCCCATGTTGGCAAGTCTCGGAATCGGCTTGACTGATTGGAATGCTCTTCGCCCTCCGGACTTCGTTGGATTCGACAACTTTCAGAAGATTCTGACCGAGGACCGTCTGTTTTGGCAGTCGCTCAAGGTGACGTCGATATTCACCGCCGTGGCTGTGCCATTACAGCTCACGGTCGCCTTCTCTATCGCGCTGGTCCTCAGCGGTCGGGTACGTGGCGGCAGGGCCCTTCGAGCCATGTATTTCCTACCTTCGATTGTCCCGGTGATCGCAACGAGCATCCTGTGGCTCTGGATCTTCAACCCCCAGCCCTACGGTCTGCTCAACGGCGCTCTGAGGGCTGTTGGCATCCCGGCTCAGGGGTGGACGACTACCACGAACACCGCCCTGCCCTCCTTGATCCTCATGAGCTTGTGGTCAACCGGAGGACTGATGATCATCTTCCTCGCCGGGCTTCAGGGCGTCCCCGCCGAGCTTTATGACGCCGTGGATGTGGATGGTGGCTCATGGTGGCACAGGATTCGCTACGTCACGATCCCAATGATGACCCCGACGATCCTGTTCAACCTTGTGATCGCAACGATTGTTGCGATGCAGGCATTCACGGAAGCATTCATAATGACTCAGGGCGGACCCAACAACGCGACGTTGTTTTACGTGCTGTATCTATATCGGAAGGCATTCCTCGAACTCGACTTTGGCTATGCCTCTGCTCTTGCGTGGGTGCTTTTTGTGCTCCTGGGAGTTGTGACGGTGCTCATATTCCGTAGCTCGCGTAGCTGGGTGTATTACGAAGAAGGTTCGAGGTCGTGAAGAATAGACGTCGGCCGATCTCACGCTCGGTAGTCTGGCTGGTTGCGTCGTCCGGAGCTTTTCTATTCGTCGTACCGATCATCTTCATGGTTCGAAGCTCCTTCATGGGATTGGGTCAGCTTTTCACCTTCCCCATCGAGTGGATTCCAGATCCATTTCAGTGGGGCAACTACGGCGAGGCCCTGAGCACCGTACCCTTCTTCTTGTACTTCCGGAATACGTTGGTGCTGGTGATCATCGTGGTTGTTGGGACGGTTGTCACCGCCACGCTCTCGGCCTATTCGTTCGCTCGTCTCGATTGGCCCGGGAGAGACATCGTGTTCGCGCTGGTGATGTCTGCGCTTCTCCTCCCTTATGCTGTGACCATTGTCCCGACGTTTCTCGTATGGACGAAGCTGGATCTGGTTGGGACGATTGCACCGCTTACGGTTCCCTCGTGGTTCGGCGGCAACGCGTTCTTCGTGTTTTTACTTCGCCAGTTTTTCCGTTCGCTGCCTCCCGATCTCGACGAGGCCGCGGTGCTCGATGGGGCCAACCCGCTTCAGATTCTCTGGCATGTAATCGTTCCGTTGAGCCGGCCGGCACTAGTGACTGTCGCGCTCTTCGCTGGTTTGGCGGTATGGAACGACTTTCTCAACCCGCTGATCTACCTGACCGACTCGGATCAATTCACGCTCGCACTGGGTCTCGCCCAGTTCAAGGGTCTCTTCAACACGCAATGGCACCTCCTCATGGCCGCATCGACCATGGTCGTGGCGCCCGTGCTGATCGTGTTTCTCTTGACGCAACGCAGTTTCATCGAGGGGATCTCGCTAGCCGGGGTCCGACGTTGAAGAGTCGTCTGTTGGGCCGAATGCCCCGTCGCGCCTGAATCGGTCGATCTCCTCGTCGTCGTAGCCGAGTTCCTCGAGGATCCCCTGTCGATCCGCTCCAATCGAGGGAGCCGGTCGGTACTCAGGGGCGTACCCGGTCACGCTGATCGGCAGCCCGACCGATCTGACGGTGCCAAACGCCGGATGTTCGTACTCAGCCAACAATCCGCGCCGCGTCAGCTCTTCGATGTCGAGCGCCTCCTTCATGGTGCGCACCTGTGCGACAGGGACACGAGACCCGAACCTCTCGATCCAGTCTGACGTAGAAGCGGTGAGGAAAAGCGGGTCGAGAATCGCCGACAACTCGGCTCTGTGACGGTCTCGTTCCTCGAATGACGAGAAACGAGGGTCGTGGCGGAGCCGATCGAGCCCCATCAGGGTGAGTAGCTCCCCAAAGAAGCGCTCCTTTGCGCAGGCGACAGCGATATAGCCGTCGGTGGTGCGAAAGAACTGGAATGGGTATATCGACGGGTGAGCGGAGTTGGGCCGTCTCGGTGACTCCGCTCCCAACGTCAGCCACCATGTCGCCTGATAGGCCAGCATGGCCAGCGCTGAGTCATAGAGATTGACCAGTACATCCGAGCCATGCCCGGTTGCCCTGGCCTCGACCAGCGCGCTCAGCAGGGCCACCGCAGACACAAGCCCGCCGACGTAGTCAACCAGCGATAGGCCGCTTCGGACGGGTGGCCCCTCTGGGTCTCCGGTGAGACTCGCCCAGCCCGCCTCCGCCTGTACCAGAGCGTCGTATCCCGGTCGGTCCGGCTGATCCTGCCCGTAGCCGGAGAGGGCAACGCAGACGATTGTCGGGTTGCGTCGCTTGAGGTCGTCGTACGCCAGCCCGAGGCGTCTCGACTGATCTCCGCGCAGATTGCTGAACACAGCGTCACTCGTCTCGACCAGGGTGAGAAAGAGCTCACGACCACGCTCGGACTTGAGATCTATGTCGATGCTCTTCTTGCCACGGTTGAACGTCTCGAAGTACAGACTCGATGTGCCCTCCTGGCCGGGTGGTACGTAGCGTCCCACGTCTCCACCGGCTTCCCGGTGTTCGATCTTGATGACTTCCGCGCCGAGGTCCGTGAGGAACAACGTGCCCAGCGGGCCGGCTCCGAACTGCTCGACGGCCAGGATGCGCACCCCGGCGAGCGGACCGTGGTCCGGATTGCGGTCCACCGGTCAGCGAACCGAGAGCGCGTCCAGGGCGGCTTCGGCGATTCGTTCCTCGGACGGAACCACCGCCGCCTCCAGGGGCGGGCTGAACGGAATGAGCATGTCCTCCGGCAGGCCGAGTATCCGAGGCGGTGTGATGAGCGAACAGCCCTCGACAGCCAGCTTTGACACGACCGACGCGGCCCAGCCGCCGTCGTGATACTCCTCGGCAACCACGAGGACCCGTCCGGTCTTGTCGACGGATCGGCGAATGGTCTCATGATCGAGCGGCCGCAGCCATCTCAGATCGATCACCTCCGCATCGACGCCGTGTTGTGCGAGCGTGTCGGCCGCCCGCATAGCCCTGTCCAGCATGAGCATGCTGGCGACGATCGTCAGGTCGGTTCCCTCTTTGGCGACGAGTGCCTTGCCCATCTCGGCGATCCCATCCGGACCACGCACTACAAGGCCCTTTCGGTTGTACAGGCCCTTGTGCTCGAGGACGAGGACCGGGTTGTCATCTTGGATCGCCGCCCTCAGCAACCCGTACGCTGCGGCCGGCGTGGAGACACTGGCGATCTTGAGCCCGGCCATTTGGAGGTACCAGGACTCGCCCGTGGCCGAGTGCTGAGTGCCGAACCCGCCTGTTGCTCCGCCGATGGCACGGACCGTCACCGGGACGGTTGCCTGTCCGCCGGACATGAACCGGAATTTCGGCAGCTCGTTGACGATTGCGTCTCCGGCCGAGGGAAGGAAATCGCTGAACATGATCTCGACGACAGGCCTCAAACCGGTGACCGCCATTCCCAACGCAACTCCCACGAAACCGTTCTCGGCAATCGGTGTGTTGAACACCCGTCGATCACCGAAGCGGTCGTGTAGCCCATCACTCGTCTTGAACACCCCACCAGCCGCGGCCACGTCCTCGCCCATGAGGAAAACTCGGTCGTCCGCTTCCATCTCATCCGAGAGGGCGGCGATGACTGCGGCCCGGTAGGTCATCTCTGTTCCGTCGACCCCCTCAGGCATATACCCACCCTGCAGCATCCTCCATCGAGGGGTACGGGGAGTCGATCGCGGATTGTGCCGCCGCGTCCACGCGTGTCCTGGCCTCCTCACGCACTGCAAGCAGACCAGCGTCCGATTCTCGTCCTCCTTCGACGAGACGCTCTCCAAGGAGGTCGATCGGGTCGCGGGCGAGCCAATCCTCCAGCTCACCCTCCTTCCGGTATTTCGCCGGATCGGTCCTCGAATGGCCCCTGAATCGGTAGGTCTTCGCTTCGATGAGGGTTGGACCATCGCCTCGCCGGGCCCGGTCGACCGCCTCTGACGCCACACTGTGGACCGCAAAGATGTCCTGTCCGTCGACCGGGACACCAACCATGTCGTGGGCCTTGGCGCGGACGAAGAGGTCCTCGACTGCGGTTGCCTCCTGGAGAGGGGTGTATTCGGCATAGAGGTTGTTCTCGATGACGAAGACGACGGGCGCATTCCAGAGACTCGCCACGTTGAGGGTCTCGTGGAAAGTCCCGATGTTCGTCGCGCCGTCACCGCAGAAGGCGACGGACACATAGCCCGAGTCGGTCAGACGTGATGTCATGGCGGCCCCCAATCCGACGGGGAGACTCGCTCCGACTATGGCAAAAGAGCCGAGGAGCCCACGTGACAGGTCGGCCAGATGCATCGAGCCCCCGACGCCGCCACAGCACCCCGTTCGGCGTCCGAGAAGCTCGGCGAAGGCCGACTCGAGAGGCATGCCCAATGCCAGGGCGTGGCCATGGCCGCGATACGTGACGCTCAGTTTGTCGTTCACCCCGAGAGCGTCGATCACCCCGACGGACACGGCTTCCTGGCCCTGGCACAGGTGTGTGGTCCCCGGGATCAATCCCTCGGCGAACAACTCCTGCACTCGCTCTTCGAAGAGCCTGATCTCGACCATCCGTCGGTACCAGCCCCGTTTTATCGAGGTTTGTATGTCTTCGGTCATAGAAAAGGTAACGTTTCCAATTTCTCATTCACAACATAACATGTTCGGCGATCCCTGGTGGTAGCGTTACCGAATGGCCGTCAGCGACAAGACCTCGAGGCACGTGACCGTGAAGGATGTCGCCGAAGCGGCCAATGTTGCCCTTTCCTCCGCATCACGTGTTCTCACCGACCATCCCAACGTGAGCGAAGGAATGCGGCAAAGGGTGCTCGCGGCTGCCGAGAGACTGGGCTACGAGCCAGATCTGGTCGCAAGGACCCTTCGGACCGGTAACTCGAGGACGCTGGGGTTCTTGGTTGCCGATCTGGACAATCCGATCTCTTCGAGTTTCATACGTGGCGCCGAGGATTCCGCGAGGGCGCGTGGGTACGGCCTTCTCTTGACCAACTCCGAGGGAGACCCCGCACACGATGCCGAGAACCTCCAGCTCTTTCTTCGACGGAGAGTGGATGCGATCATCCTCCTGACGTCCGACAGCGGTTCGGAGGTCGAGGGTGTCTTGGAGAGCTCCACAGTCCCGGCAGTCGTCCTCGATCGCGATCTGCCGAGCGGCTCGAGTGCTTCCAGTGTCTTCTTTGACCACGCCAATGGAATGCACGAAGCCACCGGGCACCTGTTGGAGCGGGGGCATCGTCAGGTTGCCTTCGTAGGTGGTCCGGAGGAGTTGCGTCCTGTCAGCGATCGTTTG
>JASFVB010000132.1:0-7469 GCA_050050035.1 Acidimicrobiia bacterium
GCGTCGCGATCGAGCTGGGCTCGATCGCTTGTGGGAGTTCTCTTCGAGAACTCCATTCTCGGGTCGCGATGTCTGGGCTCGATCGCTTGTGGGAGTTCTCTTCGAGAACTCCATTCGGGCCTCCGCACTTGCGGTCGACAACATTCGCCGGGTGCACCGGCGAGTCGGGCAAACCCGGTTAGCGTGCTCCTCCCCAATCGAGCGAGGGGGTGGAGTATGAGAAGCCGTCAGGTGGTGTCCGCCGTGATGATCGCTTTGGTCGTAGCGAGTTGTGGTGGAGGTTCGACCGAGGAAAGCACGACGACCGAAGAGGGCACGGACGCCACGACGACCACGGCCGCAGTGGACCCAACGACAACCACCTCCGTCGCCGCGACGACCTCGACGACAGCCGCTCCATCGGCCGATGGCATGATCCCGGATCCCGCGACCGGGGTCACCCTCGTGCCCTATTCCGACGAGAACGTCACGGCTGGCGATGTCTTCCTCTACTGGTATCGCGATGCGGTTGCAGGCAGCTATCTGGCCCTCTACACCGGACCAGGTGTGGCAGGAGCGGAGGGAATGAGTCTGTGCCCCGGAAACTCCATAGCGACTCCGGACTTCATGCACATCTCCAACACTCCTGTCGAGGACGGCTCGTGTGAGGGTTTCCCCACCGACACGGCCTCGATCCAGGTGTGCAGCGGTGGCGTGTGGATCTATCGCACTGCCATCCCGGGCGACCTCGAGGGCACTCTCTTCGGCAGCCTCGAGTGGAGGGCCGACGACGGCACGATCAAGGGTCTGACCAGTCAGTTCACCACCACATCGGATATGCCGACGTTCGAGTACGGCCTGGCCTCGTACACACTCTGGGACGGGTTCACGTCTGATGGTTCGTCACAGATCACTTGTGACGAACCGATGCCCTGAACCGTCAGTCTCGAGTCAGGATGCGTTGGGCTTCCTTGAAGTGGGCAAGGCCTTCGATCTGACGTATATAGGCCTCGCCCCTCTTGAAACGTTCGCCGATCTGGCGATGTGTCTCACCATCGGCGCGTAGATCGAGCACTCTTCGTTGTCTTGGAGTGAGATGGCGTTCGGTGGTGCGCCCGGTCCTCGGGATCTTGGTCCACTCGATCATCCGCTCGACGAACTCCGGGCTCTTCTTGATTCGGCCAGCGATCTCTTCGATGCCAATCCCATCGGCCCGCATTTCGAGCACTCGTCGTTCGATCGGACGTAGGTTCTCGGGGTTCACGTCAATGAACCTAGCGGCTGGTCGGGCTTTCCCAACGAGCTAGTCCGAATACCCAATACTCTGTACCTGCTCGGAGGGGTGTCCGAGTGGTCTAAGGAGACGGTCTTGAAAACCGTTGGGCCCTTTGGGTCTCGTGGGTTCGAATCCCACCCCCTCCGCGTCGCGATCGAGCTGGGCTCGATCGCTTACGGAGTATGCCCCGCATACTCCATTGCCGCATGTGATGCGGTCCTCGATCCAGAAGTTCAGAGGAGGTATGTTTGCCAGGGGTCGAACAGCGGTATATCTCTGACAGTCAATGAGCTCAACGCCCAACCGCCGGGGAAGCGACATCTGAGGATTGAAGTGGCATTGGCAGTAGCGCTCTCGGTGTTTGCCCCATTGTCGAACAACCTTCTCTTTCTGTTGCCGGCGCGAGTGCGTGACATCTCGACGGCCATTGGGGCATCGATGGCCGGATTCGCGGGTCTCATCTGGCTTCAGATCAATGGGCAACTGGGCGTTGCCGATCTCCGCGCCACGGCCCTGGCCTCGGCGATCATCCTCGGGGTTGGCGGAGTCGCACTGGTCGCGTTCTACGCAATGCCGACTCTCACGCGACGTCTCGAGGACAGACGCATCGCGCAGATGAGTGAGAGGGAGTTCGCCCTACATGCGGGTCTCAGGATTCCGATTGCGACAGCTCTGGCCGAGGAGGCGATCTTCCGCGGGCTGCTCTGGTTCACGATCGACTCGATCGCCGGACCGGTTTGGGCACTCGCCGTGACCGCTGTCGCGTTTGGCCTTTGGCACGTCGTTGTCTCGGCTCGACAGGGACGCGACCTGGGCACAGGAGTAGTGCAGTGGGTTCTCATCTCGGTGGCCGCCACCATGGTGGCCGGCCTCGGCTTCGGCTGGCTTCGGGTGGTCACCGGCGGGCTCTTGGCTCCGTTCGTCGCGCACTGCGCCCTCAACGTCGTGGGGTCGATGGGCGCCCGGATGCGGGCGAAGCGACATCCCGCCCCCTCGCCGTCTGTCGTGTAATCGAGCCGACGACCGTTCATCCCACGGCATCGTTTGTTGTAGCTAACCCACGACGTTGGAGCCGGCATGAGCCTTGTGGCATAGACGACCGCCGCTGCCACCACGATTGCTCCGAACAGGTCCTGGTGCGAGCTCTGACTTCGCCCGGTACCGCATAGTCAATACTCTGTACCCGGTGACAGCACTGCTGGCACTGAACGGAGAGGTGGCCGAGTGGTCGAAGGCGCTCGCCTGCTAAGCGAGTAAGGGGTTTAAAGCCTCTTCGAGGGTTCAAATCCCTCCCTCTCCGCCCGACGAGGCGAGGTTTCCATGCTCGCCCCATGCGAGTACCGTCGATTGCCGGATGGCCGAAGTCGTAGCTGCGCCGGGCCGACACACCGCTGTAGACCCCACCGTCGAGTCCAGGCTCACCACTGCCGGTCGTTTGGTCCGTTGGACGGCCTTCGGGTATTCGCTGATCGCCCTCCTCGGGCTGTGGCTGCCGGCTCTCCGCAATATCCCGCCGGGCCCGGCGGTCGTGAGGGACATCCCCGCCGTTTCCTCCATTTCGCTCTGCGTCCTGGCGTTCGGGTCGTTGCTGGTAGGTGAGGTGAGCCAACCGGTCGGGTCGAACCTCTTCTGGCGCCGGGCCGGCATCACGCTCTCCCTGGCGGCAGCATCGTTCGGGGCCGTCACCATCTATGTCTTCTTTGCGGACATGATGGAGATCTGGGGCGAGTGGCTCGAGAGCCCGTCGTTCAGCGTCGGCGTCGTGCTCGTGGTGCTCGGCGTCGCCGTGCCGATGAGTGCGAGTCGACGTGACGGGCGGGTCATTGCCGGACAGGTCGCGGCGCTTCTGGTCTTCTCGCTGGCTGCGGTGATCTACATCGGCTACGCCTACGGTGACCCGTCCGTCGGGCGTCTCTTCTTGGTCCCCGAGATCTCCTTCCAATCGTCGATCGTCGCCGTGCTCACCGCAGGTGGCATCTTCCTGTTCCGACCGGCAAGCGGTCTGCTCTCGACGGCGTCGAGCCCGGGGGCCGGAGGTCGGCTCCTGCGATGGTTCGGCCCCGTCGTCCTGTTCGTACCCGCCTTGCTGCTCCTGGTCACCGAGGTTGTGCCGCTTACCGAGCGTGTCGACGTGCTTGCCTTCGTGTCCGTCGGGCTGGGGCTGTTTCTCCTCATCCTGCTGTCGTTCTTCGTCAAGGCGCTCGATGACACCGCCATCGAGGCAGCGACACTGGCTGCACGCGCCGAGCGTGCCCAGACCGGGCTGGCACAGGAGGCCCCGATCGTCAGCGGCATGGCCGACATGTTCCACATCGTCGACGTGGCTGAGATCGAAGGATGGGAGGTCGCGACCCGATTCCGTCCGGGACGTGGAGCCGTGGCCGGCGATTCCAGTGCCGTGTTCGCCCTTCCCGATGGCTCCCTGGGCGCCGTCCTCGTCGACCTGACCGGACACGGTGCCGACCCGGCTGTCTGGGCGATCAGAGTTCGAGACCTGCTCCTCCAGACGCTCGTGGCCGGTAGGACCCCGACGGAGGCGATGGGGTTGGTCGAGTGGTCGGTGCCCGACGACGTTCTGGCGTCGGCAATCGTGGTGCGGCTCGAACCGGAGTCCGGGCAGGTCAGGCTGTGCTCGGCCGGCCATCCGCCCGCCATCGTCGTCAGCGGGAAGCAGGCAACTCTCAAGGCGCCAACCGGCCCCCTTCTATACCTCCAGCACTCGTTGCTCTACGAAGAGCACGAGTTCGCTCTCGACGTCGGTGACTCGATGGTGGTCTTCTCTGACGGCGTCGCCGACGTGCAGCGGACACGTGACGGTCTCACCGAGCCCGAGTCGTTGGCGACTCTTCTCGCCGCCGAGGAGAGTGCGGCCACCCGGACAGCCGATCTCGTGCTCGCGTTCGGGGGGGCCGACACCGCGGACGATCAGACAGTGGTCGTGATCAGACGGTCTCGTTGAGTTTCACCGTTGTGGTCGGCGGGTACAACGCCACTGAAGAGCCAGTCAGACCGTCTGTCGCCATTGGCGATGGGCCTGATACGATCCCGTCGGATGAGGGGACTGAAGATTCACAACGCGGAACTGTCGAAACGGTGGGTGTCGATCGCCGTGGAAGGCGAGGTAGACCTCGCCACGGTCGAGGATCTCGAGCAGGCCATAGCCGTCGTCCACGACGAGCACACCGCGGGCCTCGTTGTCGACCTCACGGCCTCCTCCTTCATGGACTCGACCGGGCTGAAGGCTCTCGTCATGGCACATCGCAGGTTCAGCGCCGATGACCGCCCGTTCGCCATCGCGGTGAGTGGTGGCCCGGTATCGCGGTTGCTCGACTTGAGTGGCGTCAACACGACGATTCAGACCGTTGGCAGTGTCGACGAGTTGACCGCTTCTGAGTGACGCTCAGACGGCGTCGTAACTCAACTCAGCCCACACGGTGAACCTATCCCCTGGGACGAGACCCCATTCGTCGGCCAGCTTGTCGACGATGGTCAGGCCCAAGCCGTCACCGCGAGGCGATTTGGTGCTGAACCCGGGTCCGTCGTCGCTGACCTCGACCCGGATCCGACCGTTGGCGGTTTCCACACGGACGTCGATGCCGTCTGTGCCACTGTGACGCACGCAGTTGCTGACCAACTCCGAGATCAAGAGGAGAACGTCCTCGTAGCGTGGCTCGAGGGACGCCTTTATGGGAGCGATGGCTGAACGCGAGAGGGCGGGAGCGTGGACGCTTGACTCGACTTGGAGAGTCAGTTCTCTCATCGTGATTCGCTATCCGCTCGATACCCGTGGCTCGGCGACACTAAACCGTGGGGTCATGCTGTCTCGGCAATGGTCTCTTTCAGGGTCTCGAGAGCCCTGGCCAACAGACGAGAGACATGCATCTGCGAAATCCCCACCTCGCTTGCGATCTCGCTCTGCGTCAGGTCTTCGACGAACCGCAGATGGAGGATTCTCTGCTCTCGCTCCGGAAGCCCCCTGATCGCATCGGCGATTACGAGGCGGTCGTCGGCCACCAGGAGCTGGCTGTCCTCGGCGCGGAGGACGTCCGCAATGCTGAGCCCGGTCCCCTCGTCGGGACGGTCGATCGAGTTCGACATATACGCGAGCCGAGCGTCCATGGCTTCAGCCACCTCGCCCTCTGTGAGGTTGGTGCGTTCCGCCAGTTCGGAGGTGTCGGGCGGGCGCTTGAGGTCTTGTGCGAGCTCCTCGGAGGCCCGGGCCACTTCGAGGCTCCTCTCCTGGAGAGCTCGCGGAACCCTCACCGACCACCCTCGATCCCGCAGGAGTCTCTTCAACTCACCGGAGATCGTCGCGGCCGCGTATGGGCGTATGTCCCCGAGCGAAGGGTCGTACCGCTGAATCGCCTTGAGCAGCGCCATGTTGGCCACCTGACGGAGATCGTCGTCATCGAGCCCCTTGCCCCGGTATCTCCGTGCGATGGATGCCGCGAGGTCACCGTGGCGGCGCACCAACTCGTCGGAGTAGGCGGCCGGATCGTCGGCCATCCGACGAAAGAGCGTGTCGTCGGAGACATCATCCGAGATGGCCGTCGTCCCTGGTGTGCGCACGACAAACCAGAATGTCAACGTTCCGTCCTCGTGCTCGTGGCCCCAACTCCTACTCACACGATCGAGAAGCAGATGACCCACGCCGGGAGGGCCGAGGTCCACGGGATCGACGTGCTCGTGTGACACCGAGATGGTCAACTCCCGTTCGTTGTCCTGGGTCACGGACACCGTGACCTCGCTGGCGGCCGGTGAGTGCTGAAGGACGTTGCCGATCAACTCCGTGACGAGCAGGTCGGCTTCGGAGTGCCTCATCGAGTCGAGAGTGGCGTGCTCCCGCAGGAACGCTCGGGCTGCGGCGGCCGACCGGGGGGTGGCGTCAAGGGTGAGCGCCGCTTCCTTGGGCATCCCCTTGATCCTACGGGGGCTCCCCTCGTTAGCTCGCGTCGGCTGAGGTGATGCTAGGAGTCTGCTCACCTGCGTTCCCACGACATCATCGAGAGCGGGCTCGCGATTCTCATCGGCCAAGGCCTGTTGAATGTAAAAAGTAGTTGACATGGTGTCGATGATTGCTTACATTGGGCGATGTCAAAGATTTGTGACATCGAGGTGGGAAGATGAGTTTTCAGGAGAAAAGCACCTGGATCACGACGGCGGCCATGATCGTCGTCTACGGCTGGTACTTCGCAAACGTGTTCGGTCAGGTCGACTCAGTGGACGCCGGTGCCATCGGCTACCAGTCGATGATGCTGGTGACGGTCGGCGCCTTGGTGGTGTTCATCATCGTGGGCAATGTGGTGGTCGCACTGGCCAACCCAAGGGAGGTGGAGAAGTCCGACGACCGGGACCGCGAGATCAATCGCCGGGGCGAGTTCATCGGGGGATACGTGTTGGGCACCGGGGCGCTGGCGGCTCTCGCTCTCGCCATGGTGGAAGTCGAGCACTTCTGGATCGCCAACGCGATCCTTCTCGCACTCGTGCTGTCCGAGGTCGTCACCGGGGCGAGCAAGATCGTCCTCTACCGACGAGGCATCTGAGTGGCGAAGCGGACCCGGGTCAGCAACGACATCCGACGACTCCGATTCGAGGCCGGCGAGATGACACAGGCCGAGCTGGCGGATCGGATCGGGATGACGAGACAGACGATCATTGCCATCGAGCAAGGCCGCTACTCGCCGTCGTTGGAGGTGGCTTTCAAGATCGCCCATGTATTCGACGTTGCCCTGGACGAGGTCTTCGCCTACGACGAGCCGGGATAGGAAGACGCTGGAGAAACGAGGAGGTCGGGGAGGAAATCGCCGCTAGGGCGATCCTCCCCGGCGGGGGCAGGGGGCGGTCAGTTTCCGCAAGCGCCTCCTCGTCCGATCGGGGATAGCCGGCTGGCCGTCCCTGGCCGGTTCTGGGATTTGGGTTCATGGGAGGTGTCCCAGGGCCGCTTGATACCCGTCAGAGAGGTCGCCCAAACCCCGGATGATCCGTTCTGGGCGTAGAAAGCAGCGTTGAGCGAGGCTTTCTACGCCCAGAACGGTCTGTCGGGGGTTGGGTTCACCGATGGCCGCTGCGATAATCGGTATCCCGCGCCCGTAGCTCAATTGGATAGAGCGTCTGACTACGGATCAGAAGGTTAAGGGTTCGAGTCCTTTCGGGCGCGCCGGGCGACTCGTCATACATGTTGTGGACCGTGAGCGGATCTTCGAGTCCTATCAGA
>JASFVB010000133.1:0-7454 GCA_050050035.1 Acidimicrobiia bacterium
CGGTCGGTCAGGTCGAGCAGGCTCAGAGTCGTGGTGATGTCGAAAGCCGACTCGAAGAACTGGAGCGCAGCCAGACCCACCAGCGACGAGAGAGCGGAGACACCAAACGCCCAGGCCACCGAGACGCTGACGACCTCCATGATCGTCTGGTCGGACCCGACGTGGAAGAACCACGAGGTTGCCGCGGCGATCGCCGCCGCCGTCAGCGACGAGTAGACCACCGCACTCCGGAAGGCCCCTCGGGAGCTGAGCGAGGAGACGAAGGGAATCGGAGCCAAGGCGGCCAACGACGCATAGACCGTGACCCCGACATCGAGCGTCCCGGCCGCCGTCAGCACACCGACGGAGAGGGCGATGAGTATGGCGATGCGCTGGTCGAACAGGACGGCCGTCATGAAGCCGAATGCGACCGCGGGCATGACATACCAGCCGAAAGAGTCGTGGAGGGCGACGGTGCCCCGCACCGCAGCAGCTGCCAGCACGATCATGATGCCGAGCAGGGCGATCATGCGTGGCCGAGCCCAGAACTCCGGTCTGAATCGGGCCAGGTACAGGCCGACCAGGGCGATCAACACCACGACCAGCGCGGCGAGCCCCACCGAGGGTTGCTCGTCGATCGTGGGGATGGTCGTCGCCTGGATCGCGTCGATATCCAGTTGAGTCAAGGAGTCGCCGTCACGAGCGATGACCTCACCCTCCTGGTAATCCACCTCGACCGGAGTGACCTGAGCTGCCTCCTCGCTCTGTTGTTGCACCCAGAGCGCCTCGTTGACGAGCAAGTTCGCTTCCAGCTTGGACGCGACGACCTCGGCCGCCGCGGCACTGCCTTCGGCGTCGAGACCCGTGTCGTCCTGGTACACGAGCTGCGGGTTCGATTTCACGCTGACCTGGGCCTCTTCGACTCCGTCGACCTGGATGCCGGCGGACAATGCCAGAGTCGCATCCGTCCGGGCGACGCTCTGAATCCTGGGAAGATGCAACGGCTCACCGAGCGCTGCCCTGACAACGTCATCGCCCGCCACGGTGGCGAGATACATGATCGTGTCCTCGAGTATGACGTGGTCGTTCGTGACCCTGCCCACCACCTCCGAGACGTCCCTCAGATTGACCTGAAATCCAACGTCCTCGGTCTCACAGGTTTCGCCCGCCTCGCACTCCACCAACTGACCCGTGTTGTCCGTCCCGACGAGATAGCCCGACGGAATGTCGGAGTCACCGGCGGCAACCGACACAACGACCGGCCCACCGGCGTACTCGTAGCTCCACGACCCTTCGGAGTCGGTGACCACCGAGTCCGTGCCGTCGTACGTCTCGAGATCGATCGTCACCCCCTCGAGACCGATATCGGCGCGTTCATCTCCGGTCTCCGGATCGAAGAGAGAATCCCCGTCGACGTCGAGGAAGAGTCGACCGGTGAGGATGGCAGGCTCATCAGCAGGCGGGATCGACGTCTCACCTGCCTGGTTGGTCGTCTCAGTGGCTTCTGGTTCCTCTGGGAGCTCCGGTATCGACGCTTCCGAAGCCGGACGCTCCCCGACAACCAGAGAGGTCAAGTCATCAAACACTGCGACCACGTTGCTCATGACCCGGCTTTCGACCTCGGCGTCCCGTTGCAGTGGCTCGGGCACCGAGTCACGGGCCTCCTGTCTGAGGGCCTCCGTTCGGTCGACGTCGACCACGCGCGCGAACTTGTCAGCGAAGTAGTCCTCCTGTGCGACGTCCCCGGGCACCAGATCGGGGAGCTCCGACACGGACCCGATCGACAGCACCGCCCACGTCGCCGCCACTGTGGCGAGGAATATGGCGCTCCGGACTATCCAGGCGCGTCTCATGACACCTCGTCCGTCTCGAATCGCTGATAGGCCTCCACGATCGAAGCCACGATCCGATGCCGCACCACGTCACGCGACCCCAACTCGACGAAGGCGACGCCAGGTATCCCCTGGAGGATCTTCCGCACGATCCGCAATCCCGACCGTCTCCCGGTTGGGAGGTCAGTCTGGCTGACGTCCCCGGTGATGATCATCTTCGAATTGAACCCGAGACGAGTCAGAAACATCTTCATTTGCTCAGGTGTGGCGTTCTGAGCCTCGTCGAGGATGACACACGCATCGTTGAGAGTCCTTCCACGCATATAAGCGAGCGGAGCTATCTCGATGGTTCCCCGCTCGATGAGCGATGCGGTCTCCTCCGGGCCGAGCATGTCCCAAAGTGCGTCGTAGAGGGGTCGTAGGTATGGGTCGACCTTGGCGGTGAGATCCCCGGGAAGGAAGCCAAGCCGCTCACCCGCCTCGACTGCAGGTCGGGTGAGGATGATGCGCCGCACCGAGCCGTTGATGAGACTGTCCACGGCAGCCGCCATGGCCAGGTAGGTCTTGCCGGTGCCCGCGGGGCCGATACCAAAGCTCAGTGTGTTCTCCCGGATGGCCTCCATGTACTTCTGTTGGCCGAGCGTCTTGGGTCGGATCATCCGGCCGCGGCCAACGGGAATGCCGTCGGTGAGCACACCTGAGGGGCTCGGGATCTGGTCGGTCACCATCTTCACGACCTCGGTGACCCGGCCCTCGTCGAGTGTTTGGCCTTCCTGGACGAGGATGAGCAACTCATCGAGAGCCGTGCGCGCCCGTTCCACGTCAGGAGCCGAACCGGTCAGCACTATCTCGTCTCCGCGCGCGACGAAATGGACCTCGGGGATGAGGTCTTCCACCTGCCGCAGATGTCTATCCGACTCTCCTATGAGGTCGAGTAGCAGGTGATGGCTGGGTACGCGTAACCGCGATTCGATGGGGTCAGGTGACACGGGGATCGCCCTATTCAGGCCGATGAACGGACATTCTACCGAGAAACGTCGGGTTCTTCATCACTCGGCCGTCGATGTGACCGGCGGCCGGGGATGCAGTTACTCGGGCTGCGGTGCCTTGACCGATTGGAGAAGAGAGCTGATGACGGCCCGGTCGGAGTCGCGAACCTCGTCGACGCCGGGGGTCTTTCGCATGATCTGGATGGCGGCGAGATACCGCTCGACGAGGTCCCCGTCATCGGCTGCGAGTGCATCCAGGTCGATGACCAGATCGGGGTCGGCAGGAGCCGGCAGCAGGTCGGCCGCCGGGGTTCCGTAGATCTCGGAGAGCCTGGCGAATCGTTGGACCGAGATGGCGCGCTCACCGCGCTCGTACGCTCCGACCACGGAGGCCTTGAACTCGCCGCCGGTTTGGTTCTCGACGTCTCCGAGGGACCACCCCCGGTGACGACGGGCGGCGCGCAGCCTCTGACCAAGCGCGTAGTTGAAGTCTTCGACCAAGTAGTCCGCTCCCGAATTCGCCGCCGAACATCCTATCCGGCGGCCCCCCCGATTGCACCTATCTCGACATTATTCGTGTCGCCGCGACGATGGCCGCCGTCTCCACCCTGAGAACGTTGGACCCCAGTTCCCACCTGGGGAGTCCCACGGGGATCTCGTCTTCGGCAAAGCCACCTTCTGGCCCGATGACCACGATGTCGGCATCAAGCGAAGGATCTGTCTCGCCGCCGGGCTCGCAAACAACCACGTTGCCGACCAGATCAGAAAGCGCGATCAGGTCGGACCCGGTCTCCATGAGCCACGCACCCCTCGATTGCTCCACGGCCGCCAAAACCCAGGAGAAGACCTTCTGTGGAGAGGATGTGCGGTTCTTGCCGTGCCTGGTCTCGAGCCATACCAGCCTGGCGACGCCCAACTCGGCGAGCTTCTCGACCAGAAACCGGCGTCTGTCCTTGTTTGCGGGCGGGGCAACGGCAACGGTGACCTCCCGGTCTCGTGAGTGCTTGGTCTCCTCGCCACGCACGATCTCCTGATGCCCCAACTCGCCCGAGCCGGTGGTGCCGAGACCGTCGGTGTAGGTGACAACGTCGCCTGACTTCTTTCGGAGCACCTTGGTCAGATGTCGCCATTGGACGATCGAGAGACTCAGGGACTCACCGTCCCAAGGAGCGGCAACGACGACATGGGGGATGTGCTTCACGGCGTCGACGCCGGCCGGTCGGTTCGTTCCCCTCTGAGCCGGGCCCACTGCCGCAAGAGATCTTCCTCGTCGGGGGTGAGGGTCTCGGGGACGGCCACGTCGATGACCACGTGCAGATTCCCCCGCTGACGTCGGCCCAGGACGGGCATCCCGAGACCATCCAACTCGACCCGTGTCCCAGGCTGGGTTCCGGGAGGCACGTCGACGGTCGTGGCATGGCCATCGACGGTGGGCACCTCTATCTGGGTGCCCAACGCGGCCTCGGCCATGCCAACCGACACCCGATGAATCAGGTCGGCGTCGACTCGCTCGAAACGCGGGTCCGGCACGACGTCGACCTCCACGAAGAGGTCTCCGGGCTGGCCGAGCCGGCCGGCAGACTCGCCCCTGCCGGTGAGCCGAAGCCGAGTTCCGGACATCACCCCTGCGGGGATCTCCACGTTCACCTCCACCGCCCCCACGACCGCCCCGGAGCCGTCGCATTCGGGGCAGGGATCGGCGATGAGCGACCCTTCTCCCCTGCAGGTGGGACAAGTGGACACCGACATCATCGTCCCAAGCAGCGAACGTTGTGCGGTGCGCACCTGACCCGCCCCGCCGCAGTCGGGACAGGTAACCGGGTCGGTGCCGGAGCGGGCCCCGGAAGCGGCACAGACAACACAGTCGACGTGCGCCTCGTACGAAACCACCGACTCCGTGCCCGAGGCGGCTTCGGCGAGACTCACCGAAGCCCTCATCAGGACGTCCCGGCCCCGTGGGGCCCGGTACGGGCGGCTGCCGAACAACCCGGATTCGCCGAATACCGAGCGAAGAAGATCATCGATGCCTCCCACGCCGGCAAAGAGACCCGACAGGTCGATCGTGTCGCCACGGTCGTAGCGGGCACGGCGGTCGGCATCAGAGAGGACTTCGTATGCCTCGGCGGCCTTCTTGAAACGCTCCTCCGCCGCCGGATCGTCCGGATTGGCATCGGGGTGGGTCTCCCGCGCAACACGTCGGAAGGCCTTCTTGATCTCCTCGGTGGTCGCCGAGCGATCTACTCCGAGGGTCGCGTAGTAGTCCTGGGCCACGTCAGTCCGACCTGGTCCCTATCCGTCCCTCGAGCTCGCGAGTGACCTCCTCGACTGCGGATATCACCCGCTTGTAGTTCATGCGCATCGGCCCGATTACTCCCACAGAGCCCGCTTCTCCCCCACTGTCGTAAGCCTTTGACACGACGGCCATGTCGAGATTGTCGCCCAGCTGGACCGAGGTGCCGAGATCGGCGGCGAGAAGATCCAACATCTCGGCCTCTCGCCCCATGATCTCCAGGACCCGATGAACCGTCGACAGGTCTTGCCAGACCTGCGCCATCCTCTGTGTCCCCCCGAGGAACATCTCCGAGCCCCCGGTTCCGGCGAGATGTAGCGAGTCCGCGATCGTGTGGACTGCTTCCGCTACCGGCCGAGAGAGGGCCTCCATATAGGAGTCGTCGAAGTCGGGGACCGAGCCGAGCTCTCCTCCGATCACCGCTTCGGCCACCAGACGCTGGGCCTCGTCCACCTCGAGCGGAGTCACCGGGACGCGCACACGTCCTCGTTGCTGCACCACTCTCCCACCTTCGGTCACGACGATGACCAACACCTGGTCACTGCCCACCTGGACGGCGTGGACCGATCGCACACTCTCCTTCGAGACACCGGGTGCAACGACGATCGACGGCAGGTCGGTTATCTCCACGAGGAGGTCAGATGTGGCCTTGAGCAGCTTGGACAACTCGAAATGGACATCGCCGAAGAAGCTCACCACCTTCTCGTGGGCAGCTCGCCGCATCCGGGACTGTCCGAGGTGGTCGACGTAATAGCGGTATCCGAGCGCAGTCGGTATCCGCCCGGCGGATGTGTGCGGCTGCGACACGAAGCCTTCGTTCTCGAGCGCCACCAGATCGTTTCGAACGGTCGCGGCCGAGACCGAGAGCCGGGACCTCTCGAGGATGGCACGCGAGCTGACCGGGTTGCCGGTCTCGATGTGCTCTTCAACGAGCGCCCGCAACACTTCGGAGCGGCGATCCTCAAGCATCGTCATCACCCCCGACGATAGGAGGGGTCTGTGCCACAACGGAACGGTGGACGGCGTCGGTGAGAAGCGGCCGTCTCACCCGCAGACGCCCATCGTTGCTCTCGATGACTCCGGCTTCGAGGAGCTGCCCCCCTTCTCGGGATGTGAGAAGGGCCTTGGTTCCCTCACCACCCGCCACGCCAACCATCCGGCGGAGACCAACGAACAACCTGTCGATCTCGGCGTCCCACCCTTCGATCCTCTCCGTGCCGGCACGTGGGGCACGGCCGGACTCGAGGGCCGAGAGGTACGCATCGAGCCGACGGTGGTTGCGAAAACGGACACCATCCCGGAAGCCATGGGCGCCGTTCCCATACGCCTCGTACTCGCCTTGCGCCCAGACGACGAGGTTGTACCGACACTCGCTGCCCGGTCGTGCCCAGTTCGACACCTCGTATCGGATGAGCCCGGCCGCCGCCAGAACGTCGGCAGCGGTCTCGTAGCGGTCTGCTTGTGTGTCCGGGTCGGGTGAGGGCGCCCCTCCGGCGACGGCCCGTCCGAGAGGCGTGCCCCGTTCGACAGTCAGCGCATAACAGGAGACGTGGTCAGTCTCGAGCCGAGTCGCTCGATGAAGAGTCGAACGCCACGACTCGTCCCTCTCCCCCGGTGTCCCGAAAATCAGATAGACCGAAACGTTGGAGAAACCGGCGTCCCGAGCCGCAGACACCGATTGAGTGATATCCACCGGCTCGTGCCGCCTTCCGAGAAAGGAGAGGACTTCGGCGTCGAAGCTCTGTGCACCGAACGAAACGCGATTGAACCCGACACGTCTCATACCTCTCGCCTTCACGGCACTGAAGTCCTCCGGGTTGGCCTCGATACTCACCTCGGCTCGTGACGACAGCCCATGCCGATCGTCGAGAGCCTCGAGGATCGAGCCGAGCAAGCCGACGTCCACATGGCTCGGGGTGCCCCCTCCGAAGTACACCGCCTCGAGTGGCTGCCACGGCTCGGACATCGAGATCTCACGGATTACAGCGTCTACATATCTCGATGCCTCGTCGTCTCGGCCGGCCACGACCGCGAAATCGCAATACGGGCAAACGGCCGAGCAGAACGGGATGTGCACGTAGGCCGCCGGCGACGTGGCGAAGGAGTCGGCGTCGGCGGGTGTCATGTGTCGTCGTCGACTTGGAGGGCGGCCACAAACGCCTCCTGGGGGACTTCCACCGAGCCCACCATCTTCATTCGCTTCTTGCCTTCCTTCTGCCGCTGAAGCAGCTTCTTCTTGCGGCTGATGTCTCCCCCGTAACACTTGGCCGTCACGTCCTTGCGGGTTGCCCTCACCGTCTCACGACTGATGATCTTCCCGCCGATCGCGGCTTGGATGGGCACGTCGAAGAGCTGGCGCGGGAT
>JASFVB010000134.1:0-7451 GCA_050050035.1 Acidimicrobiia bacterium
CATATTCAACGAGGGCTACTTCGCATCATCGGGCGACACCGTTCTCCGTGACGATCTCGCGTCGTCAGCAATCGACCTGGGCAAGATGCTCGTCGAGTTGATGCCCGACTCGGCAGAGGCAGCCGGCTTGCTGGCACTGATGCTCCTCCACCATTCCCGGCGCTTCGCCCGAGTCGATGAAGACGGAGACATGGTGCTCCTCCAGGATCAGGACCGGGCAATGTGGAACCGCTCCGAGATCCAACAAGGGTTGAGTCTCATCTCCCGGCACGCTGACAACGACTCGCCGTATGTCCTTCAGGCGGCCATCGCCGGCTGCCACGCTACGGCGGAGTCCTGGGACGCCACCGATTGGTCCCGGATAGTCGCCCTGTACGACCGGTTGGTGCCCCTGACAGGATCACCGGTGGTCTCTCTCAATCGTGCCGTGGCTGTCGGGCATGCAGAGGGCCCTGAGGCGGGGCTGGCTGCGATGGCACACATAGACCTCGACGGCTATCACGCCTTCCACGCCTCCCGGGGAGAGCTGTTGCGACGGGCGGGCCGGCAGTCGGAGGCTCGAAGGGAGCTGGAGCGGGCTCTCCAACTCAGCGCCAACGACGCCGAGCGGAGGCTCATCGAGTCACGTCTGGGGTCGATGTCGATCTAGGGCCCGAAGAGCTCGAGACCGGTGGCGAGAGCATCGGCGGAGTCGACGCTGTACCAGGAGCGGCCGTCTTCTCCCCATGTCTCCCACTCGTGTGGGGCGACAGGCCGGAATGAGACCCGATCGAGCAGTGTCTGAATCGTCCCTCCCGAGGCAGCCTCGTCGGCGGCGATGTCCGCTATCGAGCCCGGGTACATCGCACAAGTCACCTGCCGCACACCCGATTCATCCACGGGTACCACCGGCAGACCGTCACCCAGCGACGCCAGTCGCGAGAGGGTTGTGCCACTGGCAAACGCATGGTCGACGGCCACAACCAGTACATGACGGCTGTCCATGCGGCTCAAGGCAGTGGCAACGCCGGCCAAGGGGCCCTCGGCATGAAATGAGTCCGGCCAGCATTCGAATCCCTCGCGGTCCGGCCCGAGGAGCACGATGTGGTCAACGCACGGCTCCAGGGCGGCGACAACCCGGTTGAGCATGCCGACGCCTTCCACGACGACGTCGGCCTTGTCACGGCCCATCCGTGTGCTGCGCCCGCCGGTGAGGACGGCGCCGAGTGGGGAGTCGGTCACGGGATCGAGGCTAGACCGTCGTCAACCCAGGTACTCGTCGGCGATCGCGGCGCGTTTGCTCAGCTCCTCGGCCATATCGGTCTCCCCGAGACTCTCGTACTCACGCGCTGCGGCAGCCAGGTCGTCTCTTTCGGCTTCGATCAGCTCTGTCATATGTCGCGTGGTGACCTCGCGACGGTCCACGTCGTGGCTCAACCCGGTCTTCACCTCGTACTTGTCATGCTCGACCTCGACCGCGCCCGCATTGTCGATCAGCCCGAGCAGCGCCCGAATCGTCCGGACCCGCAGATCATCACGACGCTTCATCGCAGCGGTCAGGTCGGCTTTCAGACGTTGTTGGAGGTTCATGGGAGGTGGAGAGTCGTCGCGCAACGCGGTCGCCCGCTCACTTGCCGTCGACGGTCAATTCACGACATCGCACGTCAGTCGGGAGTATGGGTGTCGAGGGCTCGTGCCAGGGCGTTGTGCCAGGTCTCAGACGCATCGTCCAGTGCCAGCGTCGACCCGTTGATGCGTATCTCATCGCCACCAAACTCGCCGATGCGACGGGCAATGTCGGGGTCTGGTTCGAATGCGTTTGGAGCCGCGGCGGCCAAGAAGCGATGAGGATCCTCGGAGAACGGGTTGTTCACCTCGACGCTCGCACCCACCCCCGAGGCGATGCAGATCTCGGCGAGTGCCACCGCGGCACCACCGTCAGATATGTCGTGAAGGACCGGGACATCGTGAGCGAGGCGCGCCGCCAACTCCACGACTCGGACTGCCGCCGACGGGTCTGGAGCCGTTGGCGTCCCCGAAAGATCCCCGCTCAGCCGCTGCACGCTCGACCCTGCGAGGTTGGCCGTTGCCAGGGGGCCGATCTCCCAAATCTCCATGCCGCCCTCGGCCCTGCTGAGACGAGGTGGGGAGAGCGGCATCGGGTCGGCGAGACCGAGCAAGCCGACAACCGGGGTGGGGTGGATGTCCATCTCGTCGGTCTCGTTGTAGAAGGAGACGTTGCCGCCGACGACGGGTATCCCAAGGGCCTCGCAGGCCTGGGACATCCCTTCGACGGTCTCGATGAACTGCCACATCACTTCGGGCTTCTCGGGGTTGCCGAAGTTGAGGTTGTCGACGACGGCGCGTGGGCGGGCACCGGTCATGGCAACGTTGAGCGCCGCTTCGTAGACGAGTCGGGCTGATCCGATCCTTGGGTCCAGATAGCAGAGCCTTCCGTTCCCGTCTGTTGAGACGGAGAGGGCCTTGTCGGTCCCCTCGACCCGAAGGAGGTTGGCGTCGGAGCCTGGCCCCACGACGGTGTTCAGGAAAAGCATGTGGTCGTACTGACTGTGAACCCATGCCGATGAGCCGATCGCAGGGTCGGCGAGAAGACTCATGAGTGTCTCGGCGATGTCGACTCTCGAGCCGTCGAACTCGATCGCCTGCAGATCGTCGAGCCAGTCTGGTCTCGCCGCGGCGCGATCGTATAGAGGTGCGTCGTCCGCCAGCGATGCGGCCGGCAACTCGGCCACGTTCTCGCCGTTGTGCCGGACGGTGAGTGTGTCTCCGGCCACCACCTCGCCGATCACCGCCGAGTCGATCTCCCATTTGGCGGCCACGGCGAGAACGTCGTCGACCGAATCCGGGGAGACGAACGCCATCATGCGCTCCTGTGACTCCGACATCAACAGCTCCGGAGCCGTCATCTCCGACTCTCGCGTGTGGACGGCGTCGAGGTCCACGTCCATCCCGACGCCGGCACGACCCGCAGGCTCCGACGTCGCACACGAGAGACCGGCGGCTCCTAGATCCTGGACCCCGATGACCAGTCCTCTGTCGTATAGCTCGAGACAGGCCTCGATCAGCTTCTTCTCCTCGAAGGGGTCACCCACCTGCACCGATGGGCGTTTCTCGCCCGACTCGTCGTCGAAGGAGGCAGAGGCGAGAACACTGGCGCCACCGATGCCGTCGCGTCCGGTTGCCTTGCCGAGGAGAACCGCCACGGCTCCGGGCTCTCCTGCCGTCCCCAGGACGAGTTGATCTCGGCGCAGGATGCCGAGGCACATCACGTTGACCAGGGGATTGCCGTCGTAGCAGTCGTCAAACTCGATCTCACCACCCACGGTCGGCACCCCGACAGCGTTTCCGTAGCCAGCGATGCCGGAGACCACACCCTTGAACAGGTAGCGGTTCTTGGGCCGGTCGAGAGGCCCGAATCGGATCTGGTCCCACAGGGCGATGGGCCGTGCTCCCATCGTGAAGACATCGCGGAGTATGCCTCCGACGCCTGTGGCGGCTCCTTGATATGGCTCGACGAAGGACGGGTGGTTGTGGCTCTCGATGCGAAGAGCCGCCAACCAGCCATCGCCGATGTCGACCACGCCGGCGTTCTCTCCGGGACCGACGACCACCCACGGCGCCTCGGTGGGAAACCGGCTCAGGTGCTTGCGGGATGACTTGTACGAGCAATGCTCCGACCACATGACGGAGTACATGGCCAACTCGGCCATCGATGGGTCACGGCCCAGGATCTCCACCACCGACTCGTACTCCGCATCGGTCATGCCGAGTTGGCGGTGTGTGGGTTGGGTGGTTGCTGCTGGGGTCATGTGGTGTGCGGGGGGTCTGAGGGGGGTCGCCCCCCCTCATTCATCACGGTCATGCCGAGTTGGCGGTGTGTGGGCTGGGTGGTTGCTGCTGGGGTCATGTGGTGTGCGGGGTCACGGTCATGCCGGGACCAGCGAGAGGAGAAAGCTCTCCAGCAGCACCAGTCCGTCACTCGAGCCGAGGAGAGGGTCCGATGCTCGCTCCGGGTGGGGCATTATCCCGACGACGTTGCCGTTGTCGTCCGCCACTGCCGCCGCGGCGTCCTGGGAGCCGTTCGGGTCGTCGACGTACCGGATGACGACGCGTCCAGCCCGCGAAGGGTCTACCCAGTTCCCCTCGTAGGAGTTGAGGGGGAGGCGGAGACGCTGCCCGATCTCGGCCCCGCGGGTGAGGATCGAGTCTGTGTCGACCACCTCGACGTCTACGAATCGGCAGATGAAGGAGAGGTCGCGGTTGGCGATGTGCGCACCGGGAACCAGCCCGGCCTCACACAGCACCTGCCAACCGTTGCAGATGCCGAGGACGGGGGCACCGTCACCGGCGAGGCGAGCTATCTCCCTCGTCACCGGGGAGAACCGGGCGATTGCCCCGGTGCGCAAGGCATCGCCGTGAGCGAATCCACCAGGGAGGATCACGCCGTCGAAGTCGGAGAGATCGGTCTCCTTGTGCCACACGAGGTCGGCTTCGCCTCCGAGGGAGCGCACGACGCGCACGACGTCGTGCTCGCAATTGACGCCAGGGAACACGACGACGGCGGTCCTCATGTCGTCACGTCGACTTCGAAGTCCTCGAGTACAGGGTTGGCGAGGAGTTGACGACACATCTCCTCGACCCGTGCCCTCACCGCGGCAGGATCGTCACCTTCGACGTCCATGTGGATGACCCGATCCATTCGCACCGACATCGCCTCGGTGAACCCGAGATCGTGCAGCGCCCTCTTCACGGTTGTCCCCTCGGGGTCGGCGATCTCGGGTCGCCGGTCGATGGTCACGGTCACCTTCACGCTGCCCCCAGATACTCGTCGAAGCTCTTGCCCGTGATGCGCTCATAGGCCTCGACATAGCGATCGTGGGTGCCGGCGACGATCTCGTCCGGGAGATCCGGCGGCGGTGGGCTCTTGTCCCACGGCTGACGTTCCAGCCACTCACGCACGTACTGTTTGTCGAACGAAGGGACTTCACCTCCGGGCTCGTACTCGTCGGCGGGCCAGTATCTGGATGAATCGGGTGTGAGCACCTCGTCGATCAGAAGCAGCTCTCCGTTTGCGTGCCCAAACTCGAATTTGGTGTCTGCCAGGATGACACCTCGCTCCGCTGCGTAGGCGTTGGCTCTCGTGTAGATGTCGATGGATCGACGTCTCAGCTCCTCGTAGAGGTCATCTCCGAGTATCTCCCGCGTTTGGGTTTCCGTGATGTTCTCGTCGTGGCCGGTGGTCGCTTTGGTGGCTGGCGTGAATATGGGCTCGTCGAGCTTGTCCGCCATGCGAAGACCGGCAGGCAGGTGCTCCGTGGTGGGCCCTCCGCCATCGCGGTACTCCCGCCATGATGACCCGTACAAGTATCCGCGTACGACGCACTCCACCGGCACGACCTCGGCGCGTCGGACAACCATCGCTCGTCCGGACAGGTCCACCCGCTCGACTTCGGTCAGCCCATCGATCGACGTGAGGTCCGTGGTCACCAGGTGGTTGGGTGAGTCGAGCAGATCGAAGAAGTGAAGACTGAGCCCGGTGAGGACACGACCCTTGTCCGGGATCGTCTGGTTGAGGATCACGTCGTAGGCCGAGATCCGATCGGTGGCGACGAACAGCAGGTGATTGCTGTCGACCTCGTATATCTCTCTGACTTTTCCGGAGGCGAGGTGCGGGAGAGTGAGCACGCCGCGGCAGCGTAGCGGCATCGTGAGCCGGTTCCGGATCTAGCCTTCCGGCCGATGAGCTTCGATCGGAAGAGGATTGAGGAGCTGCTCGCTGCCGACGCGTACGCAGCGGGATTGGGAGTGGACTTGGTCTCGGTGAGCGACACCGAGGTCGTGATCGGCATGGACTTGACCGGGGACCACGCCAACTTCCTCGGCTCGACTCACGGAGGTGTCGTCTTCTCGCTCGCCGACTGCGCCTTCTCCCTCGCCTCCAATTCGGCAGGCACGGCGGTCGCCATCGACACCCACATGGTCTACTCCGCCTCGGCGCAACCCGGAGATCGCCTCGAGGCGAGGATCGTCGAGATGACCAGGGGCCGGACGCTCGGCACCTATCGGGCGGAGGTGACGCGTGGAGATGGGCGTCTGGTTGCCTTGTTCACCGGGACCGTCTACATCAACCAGGGCTAGAAGGTGCTCTCGCGGTAGATTCTGGCAAGTTTGTCTCTGGTCAGGTACGTCGTCTTCCATCCATGGCGGGCAGCGGCGATCCTGGTGGTCGGGACCGTCTTCGGTCTCGGTGCGTTCTACGCCTATCAGGTGAGCACTGCCCTGGGAGCCGTAGCCGTCGAGGACTTCAACCCCGAGGCCGCCCGTGTGGCGATGTCGGAGTCCTCGTCGAACGTAATCGGCACTCCTCCCTCGACATACCTCGACTTCTACGACGAGCCGACATACGACGTCGACACCGAGTTGGAGCGCATCGCCGAGCAGATGGCGTCCTTGCCCGATACGGGGACGTTCAATCTGGCGGCCTATGGAGAGCCCATCGATGACGAGCTGTTCGAGGCGTACCTGCTCGTGGGGACCGACGCCTCGGGGTTTCTCGCGGACGCGATCATCCTGGCTCTGCAACCGAGCACCGGCGCTCCCCCGATCATGGTGAGCCTGCCCCGGGACCTGTACGTGTGGAACTTGTGCAAGCAGACATTCACCAGGCTCAATAGTGGTCTCGGAGGCTGCACGGGGGTCGCAACCGGCTCGGAGCTCCTGGCCGTCATGGTCGAGGACTACACGGGAATCCCGGTAGACCATCTCGCTCGAATCAACTTCAGCGGGTTCGCCCGGGTCGTCGACGTGCTCGGTGGGATAACCGTTTGTGTCAACCGGCCTACGCGCGATCAGAAAGCACATCTGCTGATCGAGCATTCGGGGTGTCATCGTGTCGATGGCGAGACCGCGTTGGCGTGGGTTCGGTCACGACATCCTGAGGAGCTGGTGGGGCCCGACACCTGGGTCGCCGTGTCCGGGTCCGACTTCACGCGTCAACGTCGTCAGCAAGACGTCCTCTTCCAACTGGCCGGCCGCGCCGCGGGCTTCTCGTCTCCGACGACGCTCACCAACAAGCTCTCGGCGGTCGCGTCGTCAGTACGGCTCGACTCCTCCTGGTCGTTCGCCGAGGCGGTGGGGACGGCTTGGCGCTATCGCGGGATCACCAAGGATGATGTCCACCGCTTCTCGGTCTCCGTCCACGACTACCGGACTTCCTACGGTGCGCAGGTGCTCCTCACCGCGACCTCCTTCAAACAGCAACTCTCGGAGGTCTACGACTTCGATTGAACCCGTCCGGTGGCCCCGGGACGGTGGAATGGAGACTTGACCCCTATCGGAGAGTCTCCAGACGTTCGAAGACGGGAGCCGTTGTCTCCAGCAAACGCGTCAGCGAGAAGCACGTCTCCAATACGCCCGGATCCAGGTCGACGTCGGGGTCTGCGGCGAGCAGC
>JASFVB010000135.1:0-7437 GCA_050050035.1 Acidimicrobiia bacterium
ACCGAGGTCCCCTTGATCCTGGGACACGAGATCGCCGGCGAGGTCGTGGAGACCGGATCGGCCGTTCGCGGGCTACGGCATGGGGATCGTGTGGCAAGCACCTATCGAGGCGTATGCGGGCACTGCTGGTATTGCCGTCACGAGCGCAGTGTCTTCTGCCAGAACCTGCGATCGGCCGGTGTGGAGGCCGACGGCGGCTACGCCCAATACGTCGCGTTGAATGCATCGAGCTTGGCGATCATTCCCGACGGCGTCAGCGACGAGGACGCATCCATCGCCGGGTGCGTGCTAGGGGCTGTGTACAAGGGAGTGACACAGAAGGCAGACGTCCAACCTGGGGACACGGTGATGATCACGGGCGCCAGCGGTGGCGCCGGTCTCCATGCCGTCCAGCTCGCTGCGTTGAGTGGCGGGAGAGTGCTGGCCGTCACCACCTCCGTCGAGAAGGCCGATTCGATACGTGCCGAAGGCGCCCACGAGGTGTTGAGTGGGACGAAGGAGGAGATCCTGGAACGGGTGATGGAGCTGACGGACGGTCGCGGCGTCTCCATCGTCCTGGAGTGCGTCGGTCAGCCAACCACGAGCCTCAGTCTGAGGTCGTTGGCTCCAGGTGGCCGGTTGGTCTACATCGGGGCGGTGGGTGTGGAGCAGGCTCGGTTCAGTGTCCCACGCATGCTGTACCAGGAGACGGAGATCGTGGGGGTGGCCAGCCCGAACGTGGGCGAGCTCGCCGAGCTGCTCGGCCTGATCCGCGATGAGAGGGTGAGGCCGATCATCAGCGATCGTCTGTCGCTCGATCGCGCCGGTGAGGCCCACCAGATGCTGATGGATCGCTCGAATCTCGGTCGAGTGACCCTCGAGCTGGGAGACACGTTCTCCTGAGCGCGGGCTTTAGACTCACCGGAGACCGCAGGCTGGAGTGATTTGCCCAGAAAACAAAGGGTCCTGAGTGAAGAGGCCTATACCGAGATCAAGCGCAAGATCGTCACCCTCGAGCTTCGACCGGGTCAGCGCATCGACGACCACCAGCTGAGCGCCGAGCTCTCGATCAGCCGGACCCCGGTTAGAGAGGCGCTCTTCCGTCTCGGGTCGGAAGGCCTCATCGACATCGACACCACCCCGGGCTTTCTGGTGAAACCCGTGGGGTTGCAGGACACCGCGAGTCTCTTCGAAGCTCACTACGTGATCACCACGGCCGTCGCCCGCATGGCAGCGAGACGGGCCACGGACACTCAGCTCGACGAACTGGAGCGCGCAGGCGAGGTCGTCGAGAAGGCGATAGCCGATCGTGACTACTTCGGCATAACCGCGGCGAACGCCAGTCTCCACATCGCGGAGGCGAAGGTCGCCGGCAACTCCTACATCGAGCAGATGGCCACGATGATCCACGATCAAGGTCAGCGTCTGGCGTATCTCTGCTTCGGCGGCGTCGTCGACTTCCGAGAGGACCTGGAGCGTCACTTCCAGGGGGTGGTAGCAGACCATCGCGCCCTCCACGACGCCCTGAGACGACACGACTTGGACGATGCAGTGGCCAGAGCCCAGGAGCATGTGCATCGATTCCGCAGCCGGGTGCAGACCTACCTGGCCTCCGACGCCATCGGTGGCTTTGAGTTGAGCGACGACATCTGGCAGATCACCGAAGAGCCGATTTCGACCTCAGGCTGAGCCCTCCTCGGACGACATCTTCTCCGCGGCCGACTTGATCGAGTCGACGATGTGCTGATACCCGGTGCAGCGACACAGATGGCCGGCGAGATCTTCCCGGATCTCGGTCTCTGTCGGACTGGGGTTCTGACCCAGGAAGAAGACAGTGTTCATCAGGATGCCGGGGGTGCAGAATCCACACTGGAGCCCGAAATTCTCGTGGAATGCCTGCTGGATGTCGGATAGCTCTCCGTCGTGTGAGAGTGATTCCACGGTTTCGATGTGAGCGCCGTCGGCCTGGACGGCGAGCATGAGACAGGATCGCGCAGGACGGCCGTCGAAGAGGATCGTGCATGCCCCGCAGACTCCTTGCTCACAGCCGACGTGTGTCCCGGTGAAGCCGAGGTGGTCACGGATGAAGTCCGACAGCAGCAGGCGCACAGGAACCTCGCGCCGATGGGTCTCGCCATTGACCGTCAATTCGACGTTCGCGGTGTCAGCCACTGTGACCTCCGTTCGACTCCCAGGCACGGCGGGCCGCATCCTCGACCAGGTAGGCGACGATCTGTCTCCGATAGCCGGACGGAACCTGATCGTCGATGGGCTCGATCTCGGCGGCTGCCGCCTCACCTGCCTCCTGCCAGAGCCGATCGGACGGCTCTGCTCGCTCGAGAACGTTTCCTGCCTCGCGAGCTCCAACCGGAGTGGCGCCGACGCCCCCCAGCGTCACGTTGGCGGAGTCGATCTCGCCGGTGTGCCCGGTGAGCGTGACCGCCGCCGATGCGATGGCGAAGTCACCCGACCGAAACGAGAACTCGCGGAAGCTCCACGATGTCGAGTCGGGCATCGTCGGGAAGCGCACCTCGGTGAGGATCTCGTCGTGGGCGAGGGCGGTGGTGTAGTGGCCGAGGAAGAACTCGGAAGCGGACAGGGTCCTCGTCGATCCACCGCCGGTTGCGACGGTCATCTCGGCCCCGAGAGACACGGCGACCGTTCCCAGCTCGGCGGCGGGATCGGCATGCGCCAGGGAGCCCCCGATCGTCCCTCGTGTCCTCGTCGCCGTGTGCCCTACCCATCCCAGCGCGGCGGGGATCATCGGGCAGACACGGCCGACGACGGGGGAGTGCTCGACGTCCCATTGGCGTGCCATCGCCCCAACGGTGAGCACATCGCCGCTCTGTGAGATCTCTGTGAGCCCATCCACGCGGTTGAGGTCGACCAGGGCGGCAGGGCGTGCGAGCCGGAAGTTCATGAACGGGATCAGGCTTTGGCCTCCGGCGAGAGGCCGGGCGTCCGTTCCCAGCTCGGAGAGCAGACCCAAAGCCTCTTCGAGGGTCTCAGGTCGGTGGTAGTCGAATGGAGCCGGCTTCATCGGTCGGTCTTTGCGTTCTTGGATGCGAGCTCCCACAGCCGAGGGGGTGTCAGCGGCAGATGCGACGGCTTCACGTCCAGCGGATCGAGAGCATCGGTGATGGCGTTGGCCAGGGCGGCAGGCACACTCATCGCACTCGCTTCTCCGGCGCCCTTGGTGCCGAGTGGGGTGTGGGGCGATGGGGTTTCGATGTGTGCCAGGTCGATCGGCCAGACCTCCGCAGAGGTGGGACACCGGTAGTCACTGAAGGTCCCGGAGAGAAACTGCCCTTCTTCGTCGTATCTGAACTCTTCGAGGATCGCGCCGCCGAACCCGTGCACGGCACCCCCGTATACCTGGCCTTCGACCAGCTTGGGGTTGATGATCGTCCCCGCGTCGTGCACCGAGGAGTGTCGCAGGACCTTTGTCTGCCAGGTGCGGGGGTCCACCTCGACGGCAATCACCTCGACGATGAAGCCATATGTGTGCAACCCGTTTATCCGGTCGTCCAAAGTGGGCGGCTTGGAGAATTCGAAGTTGAACACCTCGGAGGCCTGGATCCCGGCGCTCATCCCCGGAGGCAGGCTGCTCGTGTCCCAGTGTGCCGCTCCCGCTACCCGTTTGAGTGACACCGACTGGTCGGTGCCGCGTACGAACACCTGGCCGTCTCGCAACTCGAGATCCGCTTCGGACGCTTCGAGGAGGTGGGCTGCGATGCGGACGATCTGGTCGCGCACCACGTTCGACGTCTTCTGGACGGCGCTGAGCCCAATGGAGGCGAAACGGCTCGCATACGTGCCGGAGGAGATCGACCAGATCGACCGGTGACTGTCGAACTCGTCCACCACGGTGACCTCGTCGGGGGTGACACCGAGGGCGTCCGCCACCACTTGTGCGGTGGCGGTTCGATGCCCCTGCCCCTGCGGAGCGGTGCCCATCGTCACGATGATCTTGCCCCTGGGATCGAGACGAACCTGAGCCCAATCCATGGCGCCTGATTTGGGGAGGTAGTCGGGTCGGGCCCTCACCTCCGGGGGAAGTGCCACGGTGATGTACCCCATGTTGGAGACCGAGGAGTCGACGGCGGTGGAAAGACCGATACCAACCAGCCTGCCTTCCTCGCGGGCCTCGGCCTGATGGCGGCGAAGCTCGTCGTAGCCGGCGCGCTCCAACGCCAACTCGAAGACGGCCGGGTAGTCGCCGCTGTCGTAGATGGCCCCGGTGGGCGTCGTGTAGGGGAACTGGTCGGCCTGTATCAGGTTTCGTCTCCTCAGTTCCGCCGGGTCGAGGCCAAGTCTCTTCGCCGCAGTGTCGAGAGTGCGCTCCAGCTCCATGTAGACCTGCTGTCGCCCGTACCCGCGGTTGGGGCCCGTGGGCACGCGGTTGCTCACGACGTCGATGTAGTCGAGGGCGACGTTCGGCGTGCGGTAGCCGCCCACCACCGCACCAATGGGCATGAAAGTCGATGCCGGCTCGGGTGCCCGTACGTAGGCGCCGAGGTTGTCGATGATCTCGACACGCATACCCAGGATCTCGCCGTCCTCGGTGAGAGCGAGGTGTCTGACACTCTTCCTGTCCGGTTGATGGGAGCTCCCGATGAGGTGCTCACGGCGGTCCTCGACCCACTTGATGGTGCGTCCGGTCTTCATCGCCAGCAGCCCCACCAAGACCATGTAGGGGAAGATGGCGCATTTGATCCCGAAGCTGCCCCCGATGTCGTCGGGGACGACGAGCCTGAGCTTCGACTCGTCGATCCTCAGAGCCCGCGACACCAACGTGAGGAGTGTCATCGGGCCCATGAAGTTGGTGGTGAGTGTGAGGACCCCCGACACGGGCTCATACGAGCCGATCACGCCGAAGGTCTCGATAGGCGTGGAGCTGTAGCGCTCCCAGGCGAACTCCTCTGTGACCACGAGGTCCGCCGACTCGAACGCGCCATCCGGGTCGCCATAGGTCATCTGCCGATGGACCGCGACGTTGGAGTCCATGGTCTCGTGAACCAGTGCTGCGTCTGGCGCGAGGGCTTGCTCGATGTTCGCCACCGGCGGCAGCAACTCGTACTCGACGTCGACCAGTTCGGCTGCGTCCTCGGCGATGTATCGGTCTGTGGCGACGACCGCCGCCACGGGTTCTCCCTGGTAGCGGGTCTTGTCGCCGGCCATGCAGTGGTAGCGGATGGGTTGGGTCGTCGCGGCCTGGAAGGGTGCTGTCGCCTCGACGGCCTCCTTGCCTTCCATCGCAGCTATCACCCCTGGATGGGCGAGGGCGGCGGAGAGGTCGACGGAGTGCACGCGGGCGTGGGCGAACGGGCTGCGCACGATGGCCACATGACCGACGTTCGTCATGGGGATGTCGTCGAGGAACTCCCCACGACCGGTGAGGAGGGCACCGTCCTCATGACGCAGGACGGCTTGGCCAACCCACTGCCCAAAGGCTCCACCGCTCAACTAAATCACACCCGTCATCAATATATACTGAGAATATACCACGTTGAGATCGACGCGATCTAGAACACGACCTGGATCGAATCGGTGCGCTCTCCCCGAGCGAAAGCGGCCAGACGCTCCGCGGCATACGGATCGTCCAAGGAGTCGAGGATGTTCATGCACTCGTGCTCTGTCGCCTCCTCCAGTGAGCGTCGCCATCCATCGTGCAGAGTCTCCTTCACCATCGCCTGGAGATGGGTGGGGCCTTGGGCCAGCTCATGCCCGATTCGATCCCGCATCTCTGCGAAGAGCGGGCCCTCGTAGACCCGGTTGACGATCCCCCACTCCAAAGCCTCGGCGGCGTCAAGAGTGCGATTGCTGAGCATGAGCTCCATCGCACGACGAAAGCCGACGATTCTCGTGAGGCTGTAGCTGGAACCGCCGTCGTTCGCGATGCCGTTTGACATCCAGGATGCATAGAACCGGGCCGTCTCGTTGCATATCGCCATGTCCGCGGCGAGGGTGAGTCCCAGACCTCCGCCGACGGCCACGCCGTTGACGGCGGCGAGCACCGGCATCGGCAGCCGGACCACACGATGGAGCATCTGATGCCACCACATGGCCACCTCACGGAAACCCGCACGGAACGCCTCCCTGTCGTCGAGGTCGTAGCCCTTGAGATTGACTCCGGCGCAGAAAGCGTCTCCGGCCCCGGTCAGAACGAGGGCACCGACATCTGGCCGATCCTCGATGACTCCGAGTGCCGCGTGTAGTTCCTGGAGCGCCGCGAGGTTCAGGGAGTTCTTGGCCTCGGGCCTATTGATCGTGATCGTGGCGAGACCGTCGTCGATGCCCAGGTGGATGTTGCCGGCAGCCATGTTCTCTCCTTCGTTGTCTACCAATACTCTTCATAGTGAACGTTTCCTCCCCACCCCCGTCGGTCGAGGGTGAACCCACGTTGGTGGAGGAGCTCGGTCATACCTGTCTCATCTCCGAACCGGGGCTCGTCTCCGTCCCAGTCGGGCAGGCCGATCATCTTCGGGTTGCCGCAGAGAAACACGTGGGCGAATCGAGGGTCGAGAGGGGATCCAAGGCGGTCCTCCAGCGTCCCGTCCACGAGCATCTCCTGTAGATACCGCTTTGGGGTTTCACCCTCCCGGGTCGGCATCGGGAGGTACCGGTAGTTGTCGTACCGGGCCTCGAGAAGTCGATGCTCTTCGAGGTAGGCCAGATCTGATCGGTAGCGCACCGACACCGCCGACAGGATTGGCCCGTGGTGCCCCTTCCTCAGAAGCTCCACGACCATGGCGTTGTGTGGCGCCTCTCCGGTCCCGGTGGCGCAGAACAGGAGCGGGGCTCCCGGGTCTGCCACCGATCTGAGGTTGTAGCGCCCGGTGATCTTGGGACCCAGGTAGAGGCGATCTCCGACGTGTTTGAGGGCGAGACGTGGCGTCAGCTCGGGTACACGGTGGCCATCGGCTCGCACCCAGACGATGTACAGCTCGATCTCGTCCATCTCGGAGTGATCGACCAGGTAGCCGTGCTGGTCGAATATCGGGCTCGAGATCGAATAGGAGCGCCGGATCAGCTTGTGGCGCTTGGAGTCGAGTGCTCTTTCGACGGCGTCGTCTGCGCGTGGCTCCCAGAACCCTATGCCAAGCGAGCAGTACTGACCGGCGAGATGCGCCGCAGACTCCCTGTCGGGTCTCACCCGGATCCGCCAGAGCTCATTGTGTGCGGTGTCGAATCCGGTGATCGTGGCGTTGTAGTGCCGCGCTTCCAGCTCTCGTATCTCGTCTGGGCCCAGGTCGGTGACGTCGCGGCGTGGCCAATCGTGGGACTCCGGAAACCACTTCGCCCGAATCTCCTGCCAGGCGTCTCGTGCCTTGACCGGCGAGCCGGGGGCCGACTCCGTGTCGGTTTCTGATATCCGGAACAGCCTCGAGGCCGTCGTCCGATCGAGATCAATCGGGACGCTTGGGGCAATCCACGTTCCTCCGCCACCCAGGACGA
>JASFVB010000136.1:0-7416 GCA_050050035.1 Acidimicrobiia bacterium
GAAGCTGACGATCCCACTCATCCCGATCTCGGACGACAGGTCGACGGCCTCCACGGGATCACCGTCATCGATGCGAAACCCTCGAACCACGCCGGAGTAGATGTCGGCATACAGGTAGTAATCGGTGAGCGACCGCACCGTGGGGCCCTCGTAGAGGATGCCCCCGATGACGGTCTGGCCCACCGAATGCGAGTACTCGGCGACCGGGAAAGTGAGACCGGACGTCGAGCAACTCGGGTCGAAGTCATTCGGGTTGCAGACACTCCCTTCGTATCGGGACCAGCCGAAGTCGTAGCCGACGGGTGCGATCGGCACTGCGTCGATCTCCTCGCGAGACCCCTGGCCCACGTCGCCGATGAACATGTACCCGTCCCCGAACGACCACCGCCACGGGTTGCGCAGACCCGAAGCCCAGATCTCGTCGCGGCCGGAGGCGCCCACATAGGGGTTATCCCCGGGGATGTCGTATGGCAATCCGCCGTCGACGTCGAGTCTGAGGATCTTCCCAAGCAGGCTGTCCAGGTCACGCGCCGTGCGATGGGAGTTGTTGCCTCCTCCCCCGTCACCCGTGCTCAGATAGAGATACCCGTCGTCTCCAAACGCGAGGAAGCCGCCGTTGTGGTTGGACGCGGGTTGATCGATCTCGAGGACGGTCCTCGGTGAAGCGGCGGATTCGAGATCGGCCGCGATGTCGTACTCGACGAGGTAGGTGTCACCGTCGTTGCCCACGTACCAGGCGAACATCCTTCGGTCGGCTGGGTAGTCCGGATGGAAGGCGATGGCCAGGAGCCCACGCTCACCACTGAAGATGACGTCTCCGGTGATGTCGAGGAACGGTGTCGAGTTGACCGACCCGCTCTCGAACACCCTGACCAACCCGCCTTGCTGGACGATCATCAAACGGTCCTCCCCCGGTGGCGCCAACACCTGCACCGGGCTGGACAACCCGCTGACCACCAGCTCCCAGTCGAGAGGAGGGCGAGCCGGTGGGACATCTTCGGGATACCCGAATGCCCGGGCCAGGAAAGAGGCCATGGCGTCCCGTCTCACCACGTCATCGGTGCAGAACAAGTCATTGGCCGGCGGGTTGCAGCCAAGGGTGATCCCGGCCTCGGCGATGGCGTTGATGTCGTCCTCGAAGATCGAGTCGTCGTCGTCGGTGAAGAAGTCGGTCGCCGAGGCGGGCAGGCTCAGCGCCCTTCGAAGAAGCGCCGCCATCTGACCTCTGTACACCACCGAGCCCGGGCAGTACATGTCGTTGGCCGGCGGGTTGCACCCAATGGTGATCCCGGCCTCGGCGATGGCGTTGATGTCGTCCTCGAACGTCGATCCATCGTCGTCGGTGAAGAAGTCGGTCGCGGAAGCCGGGAGGCTCAAGGCACGACGGATGAAGGCGGCCATGGCCCCCCGATCCACAGAGGTCGAAGGGCAGTACCGATCACGGAAGGGCGGGTTGCATCCCTTGGTCACCCCGGTGGCGGCGATTGCCTCGATATTGCCCTCGTGGATGTTCTGGTCGTCATCGGTGAATGTCCCACCCGGGGGCAGTGCGGCCGAGACCGCGACAGCGGGGAGGAGTGTCAGCACAACGACCGCCAATACGGCCCACCTGGTTCTCCGCAGCATGACGATGATGTCTCCTTTGCCTGTCGCTCAGCTTCCCAAACCGGACCTATCGAGGAAAGCTGCCATGGTCTCTCTCCGCACCGGGTCCGTTGGGCAGAACCTGTCGTTGGCGGGAGGATTGCAGCCGATGGTGATTCCCGCCGTCGCCAGCCGCCCGATGTCCTCGGCGAACGTGGAGCCACCTGCGACGTCGACGAAACCGGGATGATCGTTGTCGGTCAAACCGAGTGCCCGGACCAGAAACGCAGCCATCGTCTCTCTCCTCACCGTGTCGTCTGGACAGAACACGTCGTTGAACGGTGGGTTGCACCCTCTCGTGACGTCGGCGGCGGCTATCGACTCGATGTTGGCCGCGAAGATGCTGTCCTCGTCGTCGAAGAATGACCCGTCAAAGGACAGTGTCAATGGGTATTCGCTGCTGCAGTCCCAGTCCGGGTTGAGGAACCAGCGGTTGACCGGTATCCCGGTCGAGCTGTTACCCACGTAGGCGGCCACGACGCCTCCGGAGAGAGTCTGGAGATCGGCCCTGCCGTCACCGTCGTAGTCGCCTGAGCCGAGCGCATCGACATTCGACGTGGATGCGCCCACGGAGATGGTCGACTCCTGAGCCCATCCAGCGTCGAACGAAAGCACCTCGACACTCGAACCCGGGTACAACGCGAACAGCTCTGGAGTGTCCCCGCCGTCGCGGTCGCCGGCAGCGATGAGCGTGGGGGTGCCGCCAGGGATGGCATGCTCATCGAGCAGGCTGGTGAAAGCGGGCCCACTCCAGATGCGAAGGGTCCCCGTTGCGGTCGCCTCCCAGAGGTCGGCCGCATGGTCACCGTCGAAGTCGGCGCCGGCGAACGCCACCGAGTCGGAGGAGGCCCCTGTCCCCGACGTGATGAGATCGGCGAAGCTCTCTCCCCTGGTGGCCGTCGTGGCATCCAGACCCGCCCCCGATGCGGTGAGGGCAACCAGGTCCTGGCCACTGTCGCCGTCGATGTCCATGAACACGACATGATCCGCCTCGTCGACGGTCTCATCTTCGATGAACCACCGGAACACCGAGCAGTAGCCGTAGCCAAAGGTGCTGGAGGCGACGTCGATGACCGCACCGTTGGGGTGCGAGCGGAGTCCGACGACGTCGGTGACACCGTTTCCGGTGCCGTCGGCGAGGTTGAGGGCATAGCTCGCGTTGGCACCCGCGAACTCACTGGTGTGGCTCGCCACGCCCGAGAAGCTCGTCTTCGACGTCTTGGGCGCTGCCGGGTCGAGCAAGTCGGAGGTGGCAGGTGTTGCCGCCGGCCCCATCCAGCTGAAATGCATCGGGTCTTTGATGTTCTGCCAGTACCCACCCCAACAGAACCCCTCACTCGTCCATGCGTCGACGTACCACTGGGGCATGTTGGTGATGAGTGTGCCGTCGGAGCGATACGGGTTCTGCGGCGGGTTGACGTCGATCGCCAGGCCCATGCCGTGTCGTGAGATCTGATGGCTGCCACCAATGGTGCGAGGGACGAACGACCCCACCGAGGTGACGTTGTAGACCCGGCCCTGGGCGGCGTGGGCGGCCAGGTTCGACGTGACCTCCTGGAGGGCGGGAAGCATCGCCTCGTGCACGAGAACACGCCGACCTCCACTGTATGGGACATCCCAGTAGACGAGATGAGTGCGCACCTCCGAGATGCTGCGACCGAAGTAGGTCCCGTACGGGCCCAGGATCGCCTCGCTGTTCCCCAGCGGCCCCGTCTTGGAGGCAAACGGTGTCCGTGTGTAGGGAGCTGCACAGCCGGACGACTCGGAGAAACTCTCCCATCGTGTCGACGTGTCGGAGGCCCGGACGGATATCGCGGGGAATAACGTGGTCATCATCACCACTGCGAGCGCGACGGTCAGGAAGAGTCTGGGGGCGGGGGCGGGTGCCTCGTCATGGCGGTGATCCGGGCCTGGCATCGAAGTGGTGACGTCCTCGTGTCGAACTGCTTTGCCCCAAAGCCCGCCGCCCAAACAATAGCGCCGGGCCGGTTGTACCAACGTAGCCCGGTCATCTCAGGAAACCGGCGGTCCTTTCCGATAATCAGCCATGCTCTGGCACCATTCCTGGATGAGATATGTGGTCATCGTCTCACTGATCGTGGCGATGACGCCGACACTCGAGTCGGCGGCGCAGGAGGGTGAGACGTCGACGGTCAGCCTGATCGTGGAGGACCACAGGTCAATGCCGAGCCAACTCACCCGGCCAGGACCCGGAAGTGGCTGGAAGGTCATCGAGGTCCCCAGCCGAGGGACCGCCGCCGAGACGGCAGCCCTCCTGGCAGACGAGACAGGGCTGGCCATCCACGTCAACCGCTCCTACCCCTTGTTGGCGGCGGAGGACGAGCCTCTGTTCGACGAGCAATGGTCGTTGGAGAACGCCGGACAGAGCGGTGGGACTGTTGACGCCGATGTCGATGCCGTGGAGGCATGGGGTGTCGCCACCGGTAGTGGTGTAGTTGTTGCCGTTGTCGACTCAGGAGTGGAACCGACCCACCCCGAGCTCGACGATCGGCTCTGGGTGAACCCGGGTGAGACGATGAATGGCATCGACGACGACGGCAACGGCTACACCGACGACGTCGTCGGTTGGGACTTCACCATCGATTTCGACAACGACCCGAGTCCCGTCGGATCCAGCCCCGAAGACGCTCATGGCACCTACGTGGCCGGGGTGATCGCGGCCGAGGTCAACGGGACCGGTGTCACCGGGGTGGCCCCTGACGCCACGATCATGAATCTACGTGCGTGTGACAACGGATCGTGCGAGACCCTCGACGCCTACCTCGCCATCCTCTATGCGGTCGACATGGGCGCCGACATCATCAACCTGTCGTTTGGCGGTCCCGTCCCGGTCGACGAGGGTGACGTCTTCCTGGAGTCGGCGATCTCCTATGCGGAGGAAAACGGGGTGCTCGTCGTCTCGGCCGCCGGGAACACCCCGCCCGATCTACTCGCTCCCGACGAGATCATGGTCCCCGCCGAGCTGCCCCATGCCAACAACCTCGCCGTCGCCGCCACCGATCGCAACGACGAGATGGCGTCGTTCAGCTTCTACTCGGAGAACATCGACCTCGCCGCACCCGGGGTCTCGATCCTCACGACGTCACTCGGGTCGTACTCCTACGTCGACGGCACCTCCTTCTCCGCGCCTCTCACCGCCGGAGTGGCTGCACTTCTCCTGTCATCACAACCGAGCCTCGGCTACGCAGGTGTCATTGACAAGCTCACGGCTCTGGCCGATCAACCTTCCGACGTGGTGGGAAAGGTGGAATCGGGCCGACTCAACGCCGGGCGAGCCCTCACCCACAAGTTCATCGACACTCTCGGCAACCAGTTCGAGGCGGACATCGAGTGGCTGGCGGACGAAGGGATCACGACGGGGTGCAATCCCCCGGTCAACACCGAGTTCTGTCCCCACGACGACGTGTCACGTGGGGTCATGGCCGCCTTCTTGGTCCGGGCTCTGAGTCTGCCGGCAGCCACGACCGACTACTTCACCGACGATGACGGGTCGACCTTCGAGGACGACATCAACAAGCTCGCCGAAGCCGGCGTCACCAAAGGATGCAACCCACCCGCCAACACGCTCTTCTGCCCCGACGGCATAGTGAATCGAGGCCAAATGGCGGCATTTCTGGTGCGGGCACTCGGTCTCTCCGACGACGGTGGTGGTGACCTCTTCGTCGATGACGACGAGTCGATATTCGAGGAGGACATCGACAAGCTCGGCACGGCCGGCATCACCAAGGGGTGCAACCCCCCGGCCAACGACGAGTTCTGTCCCGACAACGACGTATCGCGTGGAGCAATGGCAGCCTTCCTCCATCGCTCCCTGGACCCGTGAGCTAGGCCTAGTCGGGCCCTTCAATCACGTCGTAGTAGTGATCGACAATCTCACGCCGACGTGATGCATAGCCCGGCGAGCTCCCGGGAAGCACGTGCTCGACCGGGTGGTCGGCGGCGAGCAGCTCACCTGTGACCGACTCGGCCATCACCAGATCGAGCGCGTCATCCGAAGTCTGGTCGGCAGAGAACACGAGGTTCACCCTGGACCGCCCGTGATGGGCCTTCTCACCGCGGCCAAGCAACCGCTTGACGGTCTCGGTGCCCTCGGGGCCGAGCATGTCCTTGACTCGCTCCTTCGTCTCGATCCGCGCCGTAGCGATCAGCTCGCCGAGCGTCCGTTTCCTCGGCTCGAAACCGTCCGGCGACCCCGAGACGATGGCGCCAACCTCGGATGCGCCGGTCATCACCGACATGACGTTTTCGGCCCGCTCCGCGAGTCGTAGACGAGATCGCTCGGCAACGAGCTGACCACACGCTGCGGCGACGGAATCGGGGTCGGTGTCGAGCGCGGCAAGAGCCAGCTCCTGTCGCTCGAGACTACGGGCCCGGGCCACCTGGTCGTCGGTGCGCGTTGAGGTGTTGGCGACGAGCAGGGAGGGCAATCCCGCCGGGATCAGCTCGTGCACGGCGTTGTAGCCGGCGGACGAGATTGCCGCGTCGAAGGCGGGCAGATAGGCGGCCAGGGGATACACCCCACTCAGTTCCGTCACACGGTCTGCCTGATCCAAGGGGATCTCGTTCAGCGCCACCGGTGAACGGGTGACCGCGACATGCCACTCCGGGGTGTTCTCCAACAGTGAGGCCAACGCCGCTGCGCCCGGGCCGGCCACGTCACCCAACCGTCCGGAGCCGAGCGTGAGCAATGCGATCGGGCCGTCGGGTGGCAGCGCGAGCTCCTCCCGAGCCTGCTTGCGCGTCTTCATCTCGAGTGGCTCGAGGATGCTGATGGGCCCGGTCTCCACGGCGTCGCCCCGTCCGGCGGTCGGCCCCTCATCGCCCTCGGAGCCGAGGTCACCCGGCTCTATGACGAGGTCGAAGTAGGCCGTCTTGTCGAGGGCGGCAGTGTTCGCCCCCTTCTGCCACATGCCTCGTCGCAGCCAGATGAAAGGGATCCCCCTCCGCTGGCGGGACGCCCGGTAGATCCCGGGATAGGGGGCGACGCCGTCGAAGAGCACCGCGTCGGCACCGGTCTCGTCGATGATCGCCACCAGACGATCGCACAGGTACCTGTGCCATTCACGAGATGCGATCCAGGGGCGGTCGTAGCTGGGACAGTATTCGCCCTGGAGGCCGAGACCCAGTACATGGGGAAGACCCAGCGACAGCGAGAACAGGGTCGCACGGTGCGGTGATCGAAGCGCCAGCGCCACTGCCGCCTGTCGCGTCAGATGGCCCATTCCCGTTCCGTTGCTGGTGACCAGAAGAACGTTGGACACGAGCCTCAGCGGGTGTCCAAAGCGGATCGCAGACGCTCGGCCGCGTCCGCTTGCAGGGCTCGGAACTCGGAAACGCGGGCGACCAGTTTCTCCCCCAGCGTCTCGCGGTTGGCCGTGACCCGGTCGAACACACGCCCCAGCTCCTCGATCTGGTCTGTGCGGACGATTGCGGCCTCCTGGTCTATCGACCTGGCGAAGTCCCTCAGTTTTGGGCGGTACTCGAGACCCACGAACGGGGTGCCCGCCGCCGCCGCCATGATCGCCGCGTGCAGTCTCTCGGCCACGACGACTTCGGCAGAGGCGAGAAGATGCATCGTTTCGTCGATGTCGGCGTATCCGGCGACGTACTCCAGGTCGGGCGAGCCGGCTCTCCGCATGATGTCGATGACCCATCGGTCGTCTGCGGGGAAGGCCGAGAGCATCACCACTTCACGTCCCTCCGAGCGTGACCGGCGAATCAGCGTCGCGATGGCATCGAACACCTCTGTGT
>JASFVB010000137.1:0-7289 GCA_050050035.1 Acidimicrobiia bacterium
ACGCTTCCCGTAGCCGCCAACCGCTGCTCCGTAGACGTGGTTACGCGCTGCAAAATAGAACGTGTCGGAAAACGGGTCGTGGAGAACTCTGACTATCTCCCAGAACGCCGGGTTCTGCCACAAGCCGACTCCGAGATCACGAGTTGATTTCGGGACTCGGTTTGGTCGTCCAAACAGACCTTGAAACCATCCCACGGTTGGAGCCTACCGAGACCTGTCAGACCGAGTCGATATGTTCGAACCCATGCCCCGCACGCCACTCGCCCCAGCGACGCGGATCCTCTTTGAGACCCTGCGTGCCTGGCCCAACGTTGACGTTGACCAGCTCCGCCAGACGCCCGAATGGGATCAGGATCGGTGATGGCGTCGAGTGATGCAGGTCAGCAACGATCGCGATCGACGCTAGACAGCCCTCCTCCAGCACGCTTAGTTGGCCTGCGCGTTATCTCGTCGCCTCTGCTCTAACAGATCCCGAGCGTCTTGAAGGCCGGTGATCAACTGGGCTCGCATTTCCCCCTGGAAGGCCGTCAGATTGACGAGTTGCACCGCGCCAGCCGATGCCCAGACAACGCATCCGACCGTGATCCCAAGGAACAGCGATTGTGTCCTGGAAGCCACTTCTCCCCAGACAATCAAGGTCGTGACGGCCGAGAGGATGGTAAGCAGAGATACAACTCCGACAATCCGGTATTGCGCTAGGACTCCAGCGACACCACCCGGTGCTCTGCGAAGTACATTGAGATACCGATCATCGAGCAAACCGACCAGGATCGCGAGGGCTGTGAGGGTGACCCCCAGGATGGCTACACCAAGGCCGAGTGAAGCGAGGCTCAGCCCAACAACCTCGTCCTTGATTGACGACCACACGTTGGCTGACAGCCCGACTGCTGTGCCTGCAATCGCGCCGAGCCAAAGGTCAACCGAGAAGACGATCGGGCGCACCCAGGTCTGCACGAACTGATTTGGGTTTGTGCTCTGAGACATCAGTTCCAGGCCGGTTGTCTAGTCGGATTGTAGATCGGCAGGATTGTCGTTATCGCCTCCTGGAGGCCCTTCAGGACCCACTTGGAGCTCGTCCACCAAGGCTTCCTCGGCTGCTTCACGGGTCGCAGGGTCGGCAGCCACGTCGCGTGTAGGAACGCTCCCTTGAGACTCGGACTTCCACGCGAGCTGTTCAGTTTCACCATCAACCGATACCTCGCCCTTGGCATGAATCCAACCGTATTCAAGGCCATGGTCTATCGCCGCCGTGACAAATTCGTCAGTGATGTCAATTCCCTGTAGGTCGTCAGCGTCGGCCTGCAATATGATCTTGGCCATCCGAGCATTCGTTCCTTCCACCAGCTCCCGCACGCGCTTGCTGGGGTACGAGGGGTTGGGCCGGTCTACCCGAACTGCCAATTCCACAATCCGGTCGACCGACGAACTCCAATCAGACCACTCAACATCGCCTTGGATGTCGGCGGATACTCGCCACCGTCCAATAGGCGCGGCCTCGTTCAATAGGGCCTGAAGATTGGATGTGAAGGTCGTGGGTCGGATTAGGTTGGACCGGAGCTGAAACACGACATTGAAATCAGACAAGCGAATACCAAACGGCGATGTCTGACCCATGCGGAAGATGCTCGGCTCGAAGTCATTTGAGCTCTTGTCCCAGAGTTCCGTCGTGTCGCGTCGCTCGAACCCGATCCTCCCCAGGAGCACATCCTGGTTGGCGTGCTGGCTCCACTGCCCCATGTACCACCGGCGGCCGTAGCGTTCAATCATGGTTCCAGGAACAAGCGATTGCTTAAGGGCCTCTCGATAGTCAGCCTCCTTGTCGATGAAGCCCAGAGGCTCGATCCGAGCGAATGACACTCTGGCTCGAATGTCACGTCGTGTCCTGCCTTCTGTCATTGTTCCTTCGCCAGCGACAGCCGTCATTTAGTCTCCTCCGCCAACCGCATCCAGAGGCTAGTTGGGCTCGCTCGGCTGACGAGGACCGCGCCTCTCTCCCTCGATTCCCGTGGTGTTAGAGGAGTCGGTATCTAGGCGACTACGCAGTGAGCCGAGCTTCCGCCTTTGCGAAGTAGGCTGAGTCCACTCGATAGTGTTCCTGACCCTTGACGGTGACGTTCAACCTCGGTTCCTCGTTTCCCGGCTCATTCACCGCCAGGTACGCTGCCATACGAACCACGGGGTCACCCGGATCAACCCAATTGGCCCGGCCGTTGAACATCCAATCCGAGTCCAGGATCGCGACGGCGAGGTAGGTGTCGTCGGGCCGACTTACCGACCCACCACGCCTCGGAGTGACGCGTCTCTTATGAGTTCGACGTCGGTTTCTTCCACGATCCCAAGCTACCGATCAGAGCGGAAAGGTCCAGGTATGAGACAGCGAAAAGCCCAGGTTGACCGTGATGCGGGCGGTCGAACCGCCTCTCATATTCCTGTCAGACCTTCCCCGTACCTTCTCACCATGACCGTCCAGGAGATCACCACCTGGATTGCCGCCATTGCGGTGTGGGGCTTCTTCGTCGTCAGGGCGCTCGTCGAGCTGGTGGCGTGGGTGGTCGTCATGGTGCGGGCAGGTGATCGGGCCACAGGTCGTGCTCGACGGTGGAGCCGTGACTAAATCTCCTGACCGACTCGGCGGTTGACGCGAGAAGCCCCGGTGACCTTCGTCTGATGAGGACGGTCGGGCCTCCGGGGCTCTCTGTCGATGCTGAACGTGTGACCGTCTCAGCCTCGACGGCGCGACTATACGCGTTCGCCAGTATTGCCGCAGCGAACGTCGTCGGAATCTCCGATCTACGGACTCCTGTAGTTCTTGCCGAGTACCAGCCGCCTCCACCATCCATCCGAGTTGGGAGAGATGGATGAGGAGTCATTCGCGACACTTTCAGCATGAGATGAACTGTCCGACGGACTTCGAGGTCCAGCGAAGAGAAGCGCTCCCAACCCCGCAATTCCTAGCGCGCCGCTCACGAACATCCGTACACGTCGCGCGTCGGCACAATCCTCGTCGTAGAGCCCCTGAGCAGAACTGGGGGCATCGTCACCCAACAGTTGCTCCAATGCGCTCGGCGCAGTCGAAGGCGAAACCACTGAGCCACACTCAACGACGGTCGACGGTAGAGACCCAAAGGGAATCACCGCCGTCACCGGGATCACAAGCATCACCACCGCGACGAGGAGCGCAACACCACCCAACACCAGGAGCGTCCATCTGCGATCCACTGACACTTATCGACATCCGCATCAATCGACCTGAGGACGTAGAACTCACAGCGTGGGGCATTTTCGGTTTGGCACGGGTTAGTTTGTTCCAACTGTGAACGAACCTGTACTCGCAAAGGCGCGCCTTATCCCGGTATCGGGAATCGGTTCTGCGCACGAGGCTGAAGAGAGGGCGACATCCGCTTTCCTCGCAGTTCTTTCAGTAGTTCGCGACCTCTCCTCTGAGTTGCTCACTCCACTCGGAGCCTCACGCGCCCAGCGTGCAAAAGTCGAAACCTTCGTCGAAGTGATCATGCCCAAGAGCAAGCTGAGACCCGATGGACTTATCCGAGTCGAGTTTGGGAAGTCATCCTGGTCCTCGTTTGTAGAAGTGAAGACCGGCGACAACAACCTCACAGCCGATCAGGTAAACGCATACTGGGATCTCGCCCGCGAGTGGGACATAGACCATGTCTTGACTATCTCCAACGAGATCGCCCCGAAACAAGGCGTACATCCCACGGAAGGCCTGAGAGTCAGGTCCAACAGCAAGGTCCAGATCTCTCATCTCTCGTGGAGCGCAATCGTCAGCTCGGCGCTCCGCATCAAGGAGCACAAGGGTATCGAGGACTCCGAACAGGCTTGGCTTCTCGATGAGCTGATTCGCTATCTCCAACACGAAAGGTCTGGTGCTCTCGATTTTTCCGACATGGGATCGAATTGGGTCTCGATACGGGACGGCGCGCGAGAAGGCGCCATATCGAGGAAATCCGACGGTATTGAAGACGTCGTCGGACGGTGGGATCAGCTGCTCCGGTTCGGTGCTCTGCGTCTCAGCGCGGACATCGGCGAAGACGTCTCTCTGGTTCTGCCTCGTGGTCAGCGGGATGCTCAGCATCGAACTACAGCTCTGGTCGACTCACTTTCAGACGATGGGACTCTTGTCGGAGGTCTCCACATTCCCAACACGGCGGGTGACCTCATGGTCGACGCAGATCTTCGAGCACGACGACTCACGGCGTCAATTGACATGAACGCGCCCCAGGACAAAGGAGCCAAAGGTCGGGTCTCATGGCTGGTGGGCCAACTTGCCGACGCTCCCGGAGACCTCGTGATTGAGGCCTATGCGAAGAACGCCCGGACCGCTAGTGCAGCGACCCTGAGCCAGACCCGAGAGGACCGCTACGCGTGCCTCGACACAGACAAAAAGGAACCCTTCAGGTTCAAGGTCATCATGCGGACCGATATGGGCATGGGACGCAAGACAGGCAGCCGCTCACGCGGGTTCATAGCAACGGTTCTGGATCTCATCGAGAACTTCTACGGTGACGTCGTTCAACAAATCACGCCATGGCAACCACCGGCCCCGAAGCTCAAGCAGTCGAAGACTCCACCCGAGGACGTGGTCGAGAACCCGGCAATGCGTGACGCTTTCAGATGGATACAAGGAGACCCCGAGGATCGAGAGCTGTGACCCCCCAGCTCTCGACAGGGCACTTTGGCCGTGCCCTCGGAAGGCCCCCTCAGCGAGATCTGCGACTACGAACCGGACTGCTGACCTACTTGAACGTCACTGACAGGAAGAGCGCAACTCGATCTGTCGTGTTCGAGAACGCTCAGGCGTAGCGACTTTCCCCGAAACCGAAAGCAAGGACCCGGCGATGCCCTAGCCGCGGTCCTTGTCCGTCTGCAACCACGGCGAAGGAGTAGTCCACATCGCAGCTATCCCGCGCGGGAATTTCAGGCCTGGTCGGTGTCGTCTTGGTCTCTCGCCCACGAGACGAACTCGCGGAAACTCCTCAACAGGCTCTCGAGAGCCGGGCTGCGGAGGGTCTGTGCCAACTGCCGGTCGACGCCCGAGTACGTCATACCGCGGCCGCGCAGTTGCCTCGTGTTGGGTCGGGATTCGGTGCAGTCACAACGGGTCTCTTGGGAGACCGGAGCCAACCTACGCGACAGGCAGCACCCGGGGTCCTACCTCTGGCGCGTCGGCAACGCACGCCTTCCCTGTCGGGACTTCTCCGAACTTTCATCGGATCGCGACATCAGCCAGCCGGGCCAGTCTGAACACTTGACCGTGTGGCAAATGCCCTAGCTAGAGCTGACCGAGTGGGTGGTCGTCCGGCGGTGCCACCTCTGCCCCGCAGAACTGACACTTGGTGAGACCCGGAGCCACCTTCGAGTCACATGACGGGCAGTCGACGGCGCCCCGGCGCATCCGACCGTCGTCGACGCCGTCTGCCATGTCCAGCTCGTCGAGCTTGGCAATCAGCTGCTCCTTGGTGAGCCCTCGCTCCTCCAGCAACGCCCACATGGCGCGCATGATCATCGCCATCGAGTCGATGCGCTCGTTGAGGTCTTCGACCCGGTTGGTGTGAACCGTTGCGTCGGCCACCGCGGCACTGCGGGCCAGGGAGGCGGCGCGGCTGGCGGTCTGCGATCCAGCGGCATATCCGATGACGAAGTCGAGCATGCCCCCTTTATCGACCGGGTCGATATCCGACCTGAGTCAGACTCCGGACTTGCGCTCCGCCATGCCGTTGAGGACCTCGAGGACGACCCGATTGGCCAGGTAGGCGGTCTGCTCACCGGGACCGTCATACGGCGGTGACACTTCGACCACGTCGGCACCGAGCACGGTCAGTTCCTTCGACAGCCTGCGCACCGTGTCGAGGATCTCCCTCGAGTTGAGCCCACCCGGCTCCGGTGTCCCCGTCCCCGGGGCCAGACCCGGGTCGACCACGTCGATGTCCACCGAGATGAACACACCCTTCGCCCCACCGGAGATGCAGTAGTCCACCGCCTCGTCGACGACGGCATCGAGACCCTGATCGACGATCTGGTCCATGCGGTAAGCCTGCATCTTGTTCTCCCGCATCCACTCCATTACCTCGGGCTCGGGCCAGTAGCCCCGAAGCCCGATCTGCACGAAGCGATGCCCGGGCACCGCACCCGACTCGACCAGCCGGCGCATCGGCGTCCCGTGGCCGATGAGCCCACCGTTCTGGATGAACCCGGTGTCGGCGTGGGCGTCGAAATGGATCAGTCCCACCTCGCCGAAACCGTGCACCCTGGCCACGCCCATCGCGTCGGGCCAGGTGATGGTGTGGTCACCACCGAGGATGACGGGCACTTTCCCCGCCCGAGCGACGGCCTCCACGACGTCGGCGATGCGGTTGATCGACATCTCCAACTGGCCCGGCAACACGTAGACGTCGCCGATGTCGACGACACCCAGCACCTCGAAAGGGTCGAGACCGGTGGGAATGTGAGGGCGGTAGCCGTCCATGGCCCCGTAGTCGGCATTGCGAATGCGGGAAGGGCCGAAACGGGCCCCTGGCCGGTAGGTGGTGCCCCAGTCGAAAGGGGCGCCGACGATGACCACGTCACCGTCGCCCATTTCCTCCATGGTGACGGCCGGGCACCCCAGGAAGGAGTTGCGGGAGGCGAAGGAGATGTACTCCGCGGACGCAAAGGGAATCTCGGATTTCCGGTCGTCATAGGGCGTGTACATCCGGACGGTTACGCTACCTGGCTCTGACGACTCCCGAGGTCACCCCCACACCCGAGAGCGTGCAGCGCACGTACCTCATACTGCTCTTGCTGCAGACACTCGCCGCCGCGTTCATCTGGGGGGTCAACACGCTGTTCCTCCTCGACGCCGGGTTGAGCATCACCGAGGCGTTCATCGCCAATGCAGCCTTCACCGCGGGCATGGTGCTGTTCGAGGTACCCACCGGCGTGGTGGCCGACGCGGCGGGCCGGCGGACCTCGTTCATCCTCGGTGCGGTCACGCTCCTGGTCACGACCTTCGCCTATCTGGGCCTGTGGTATTGGGAGGTGGGCATCGTGTGGTGGGTGATCGTCTCGGCGCTCATCGGGCTCGGGTTCACCTTCTTCTCCGGCGCCACCGAGGCCTGGCTGGTCGACGCCCTGGAGGCGACCGGCTTCACCGACGACATCGACACCGTGTTCGGGCGGGGTCAGGCGGTGAGCGGTGCGGCCATGCTCGTCGGCACCGTTTCCGGCGGGTTCCTCGCCCAGATCAACCTCGGCGTTCCCTACATCGTCCGCTCGGTGATGCTGGTCGC
>JASFVB010000138.1:0-7256 GCA_050050035.1 Acidimicrobiia bacterium
CACGGTTGGCGATCAGCGTTGGAGGTGGGACCACCGGATTCGCCTCGACCCAGCTCAACGTCTCTGCCGTCTCGGTGGTTGGCAGCTCCTCGGGAAGGGTCACCAGGACGAGTCTCGTGACGGCGGGGTCCTCCAACGTGCCGGCCATCCACTCCGCCTGTGCTCTGACTCGACCGGTGGAGACCAATTCGGTGATGCTGGTCGGTGCCCGGAGATAGGAGGCGATCTGACCCGTCGGCACGGCGTCGACGATCACCGTGTCCCACCGATCCTCCTTGACTTCCCACAGGATCTTCCCGATCGTCACGATCTCACGCACCGCCGGTGCCGCCGTGGCCAACGCGTCGAAGGCGCGGGCAACGGCGCCGAAGCGACCCATCCCGGGAAGACGAAGCTGCAGGGATAGATACTCGAGTAGTGCCTCCGAGCGCACCATGTGCATGGCGTGCATGCCAGGCCGGATCTCACGTGGGTCGAACCGAAGAGGGCCCGTACCGAAATGAGCGGCCAGTCCACCGCTGGTCTCCATCTCCACCGCCAACACCCTTTGACCGTTTCGCTGGGCGGCGAGGGCCAAACCGGCGGCGACCGCGGACTTTCCCACACCCCCTTTCCCCGACACGATCACGAGACGCTGATCGAGCATCCCCGCGTTGGTCTCAGTCACTCCGCTGAAGCGGAATCCTCAGGACCAAGTGCGCCTCGTCGATCTCCCAGGTGGCATTGGCAAGGAGAGCGAAATCCGTGTAGTCGGTTCGGGCCTGGTCGACGAACTTCTGTCGCTCCTCGCCGGCAACCGGTGGGAGTGGACGATCACGTACGGCAGCCGCCCGGTCGCGATATCGGTCGAGCATGGCGTCTACGTCGAATTGGGCCATGGAAAAGACCATAACGCTGCGCGGAACGGGAAAACGAGCGGAGGCTTTGACACCGTGTCGGGCGACCGCGTCGATACGATGGCGCGGTGCTTCAGTACCACGACCTCCTCACCAGGGTCCTGGGCGATGGAGTCGAGAAAGCCGATCGGACAGGTACGGGGACCCTGTCGATATTTGGCCACCAGATGCGCTTCGACCTCACCGCCGGCTTCCCTCTGGTCACCACGAAGAAAGTCCACCTGCGATCCATCATCGCGGAGTTGTTCTGGTTCCTACGGGGCGACACCAATGTCACCTGGCTCCAGGAGCGAGGTGTCACCATCTGGGACGAGTGGGCCGACGAGCATGGCGAGCTGGGCCCTGTCTATGGGCACCAGTGGCGATCCTGGCCGACTCCGGATGGAGGCCACGTCGACCAGATCGAGCGTGTAGTCAGGTCGATTCGGGAGACACCGGACTCGAGGCGACACATCGTCAGCGCATGGAACGTCGCCGACGTGGACGACATGGCCCTGCCCCCATGCCACACGTTGTTCCAGTTCTACGTAGCCGAAGGTCGGCTGAGCTGTCAGTTGTACCAGCGGTCAGCCGACGTCTTCCTGGGTGTGCCTTTCAACATCGCCTCCTACGCACTTCTGACTCACATGATCGCTGAGACGTGTGATCTCGGCGTAGGTGATTTCGTTCACACTCTCGGAGACGCCCATCTGTACCTCAATCACATCGACCAGGCCCGTCTACAACTCGAGCGCGAGCCAAGACCTCTGCCGACGCTTCGGCTGAACTCCAACCGTCGGGCACTGGACTCCTTCGAAATCGACGACGTGGAGGTGCTGGGCTACGACCCGCATCCGTTGATTCGGGCTCCAATAGCGGTCTGACCCTCGATGACGACTGTGATCGTGGCAGCCGTTGGCCGCAACGGTGTGATCGGAGTTGACGGTCGGCTCCCGTGGCAAATCCCAGAAGACCTGGCGAGGTTCAAGCAGATCACAATGGGGCAGTCGTTGGTCATGGGCCGGTCCACATTCGAGTCGATCGGGCGTCCATTGCCCGGACGAGCGAACATCGTCCTGTCCCGTCGCGCGGACTGGTCCCACGACGGTGTCGAGGTCGCTGGCTCACTGGACTCCGCCCTCAGCTTGGCTGCCTCACGGGGCCATGATGCCTATGTCGTCGGAGGGGCCGAGGTCTACCGTCTCGCACTCGATGTGGCAGACCGATTGGAGCTGACCGAGGTGGATGCCGAGCCCGAGGGGGACACATGGTTTCCCGACGTCGACTGGGCATGTTGGCGTGAGGTGGCTCGGCAGAGCCACCCCGGCTTTGCATTCGTGACCTACGAACGCGCCAGACCTGATCCGCCGGGCTGAGGTCCCGAGCGTGTGCAGATGAGTGCCGAATCGGCACTCATCTGCACACGCTGACGACGCCCTCACCACGGGCACATCTCGCGGCGACCTCCAATGCCCAATTCGCCAGGTTGGGCGTGTTCTCGATTACCTTGACCCTCAGTGAAGGTCTTCTTCGTCAGGCTCGGGGTCTTTGTGTTGGTGGTGGCCGCCGTCGCCATCGGGATCGTTCCGATCCTGGTGATCATCGACCTCTTGGATGGCGGCACCGGCTGGGGTCTCTGCCCAGGCGGCGTCGAGTTGTGCGAGCGTCCCTACTCGACGGGCGCTGAGCTGATCGTCGTCCTCACTCTCGGGCTGTTCCTGGCCGTGTTCGGCATCCGGATGCTGATGCGGCTCGCCAGACGTCTCCAAGACGATTCGTATCAAGTCACGCAATGATCACCAGGTCCTGAGCTCGAGGATCACCGGTCCCTGACGGCTGGCAACCACCCCATCGGCCGGGAGCGCCGATGGTCGATACCCTGCCCCGGATGCCAGGACCAAGAGCCGACGAATCGACACCGACAGCAGGCGATCGCGGGAAAGCCCGCGCTGTGCTCAACCGGCTGGTGGCGCGTTACCCCGAGTCGAAGACAGCCCTCGACTACGACAGTGTCTGGCAGTTGCTGGTTGTCACCGTTCTGTCGGCACAGACGACCGACGAGAACGTCAACAAAGTGGCCCCCACACTCTTCGACGCCTACCCGGATCCGAGTGCACTGGCCGATGCCGATCCGGAGGACGTGGAGCGGATCGTGTACTCGACCGGCTTCTTTCGACAGAAGACGAAGTCGATAATCAGCCTCAGCCAGGATCTCGAGGAGCGCCATGGGGGAGAGGTGCCTGCGGACATCGACGAGTTGGTGAAGTTGCGGGGCGTGGGGCGTAAGACCGCGTCTGTCGTGCTCGCCGAGGTGTGGGACGTGCCGGCCATTGCCGTGGACACGCACGTCAAGAGGGTCACCACTCGACTCGGTCTCACCAAAGAGAGCGACCCGGTGCGCATCGAAGGGGACCTGAAGGCTCTCTATCCGCGTTCTACCTGGTCGGGGTTGTCGATGCGTTTCATCCAGTTTGGCCGGGACATATGCGATGCACAGCGACCCGTCTGCGGGAGATGTGAGATGTTCGAGCTCTGTGCGTGGGAAGGGAGGTTCGAAGCAGCCGGGAAGAGCCCAGGGTGACCTCACGTCTCAGCCGCACCGATAGGGAGATTCTCGGGCTCGCCATACCCGCACTCGGGGCCCTCGCCATCGACCCTCTGCTCACACTTGCCGACACGGGCTTCGTGGCGAGGCTCGGCACGACGGAGCTGGCCGCTCTGGGTGTGGACACGGCCATCCTGGGCTTCGCATTCTTCGCCTTCAACTTCCTCGCCTACGTGCTGACACCTCTGGTTGCGCGCGCACTCGGCCGTGGCGATCGCGTCGCAGCGAGGAGGTGGGTCGGCGACGCCCTCGTGCTCGCCGTTGCGCTGGGCGTGTTGGTCACCATCCTGCTTCAGGCTCTGGCGCCGCTGTTCGTCGATCTCATGGGTGCCACCGACGGGGTAGCCGGGCCCGCGGTGACCTATCTCCGGATTCGCGCCCTCGCCACACCTGCGGTGCTCATTGTCACCACCGGACACGGTGCGTTCCGCGGTCACAAGGACACGAAGACGCCCCTGAAGGTGGCCCTTGGTGTCAATCTGGCAAACCTCGTCCTCGACCCATTCCTGATCTTCGGGCTCGGCTGGGGTCTCGCCGGGGCGGCCGGGGCCACGCTCGCAGCACAGTGTCTCGGGGCGCTCTGGTTTCTCCGTCTGATGGTCAAACGCGAGATGGTGACCAGACCGAGGCGATTCGCGGACAGCTTGCCAACTCTCCTCACCTTGGGGAGGAACGGAGCGCTGCTCACGCTCAGGACTGCATTCCTGCTCACCGCCTTCACCGTTGCTGCCTCGGTTGCGACGAGAATCGGGCCCGAGGCCATCGCCGCCCATCAACTCGTGGCCCAACTGTTCATCCTCGCCGCTCTACTCGCTGACTCCTTCGCCGTGTCAGCGCAGGCGATGACGGCCGAGGCTTCCGCCCGTGGTGACCGACATGCCCTCGATGCGCTCAATCGCAGGTTGGTGGGATGGGGGCTCGTCGCCGGACTCGTGCTGATGGTCACCGTCGGCGTGGGACGCTATGTCTTCGACTGGCTCGCCAGTGACCCGGAGGTAGCCGATATGGCGATCGATGCCGCGGGCGTTGTCGCCGTGGCGGAGCCGATCGCGGCTCTCCTCTTCGTGGCCGACGGGATCTTTCTCGGGCTCCTGGCCCTCGGTGCAATGGTCGCCTCCACGGCGACCGGGACCCTGGCCGCAATCCTGCTCATGGTCGCGACGACGCTCGGGGACACGGTGTCGGGCATCTGGTGGGCCCTGATGGCGATGTTGGTCGTGCGCGGGCTCGTCTTCTTGTTTGCCTACCGACCCGCCGCCGAAACGGCGGCCAGGTCTTGACCACGGGTCTCCGGGAGCGTGAGGGTCAGGAGCGCAGCCATGCCGACAGCGATGGCAAGCAAGTAGATCGTCTCGGAGAGGCCAAGTGCATCGATCGTCCAGACACCAACGATCAGACCCGAAGCCGAACCGGCAGTGGCTGCGTTGGTCGCTGCCGTGTTGGCCGAGGAGCGCAGTCTGGTGGGGAACAACTCGGCGCGATGAGAACCGCCCGCGGGGACGAATGCGAAAGTCCCGAACGCCGAGACCAGGGCTGCGACCAACACGATGGGTATCGACGTCGTGGTGTAGAGCGTGACACCGCCGACGATGGTCAGGAGGAGTGCTGTCACAGAAGTGCTTCGCCGGCCCCAGGCGTCGGCGAGATGGCCCCCGACGAAGAACCCGAGACCTCCCATCGTCCCGCCGGCAAGGAGGATCAACACCGTGTTGCCGGTCGAGACGCCCACGTAGTTGATCAGGCGATCTGTCGAGAACGCGGCGCCAATGGCCCCGTATGCCGAGGAGAGGAAGTTGATGGCGATGATCGTCCAGAACCGTGGGGACCACTCGCCGAGGAGAAGGTCTCGCCAATGCCCGCCGTCAGGGTCGCGACGGTAGACAGGGCTCTCGGGGACGTTCCGAATCAGGAAAGGGAGGAGGAGGAAGCCCAACCCCGTGAGTAGATGTGGGATCCGCCAGGCGGAGCCCCCGTCGTCGGCCAGGGGTAACACCATCAGGGCCATCCCACTTCCGAGCGACACGGCCGCTCCGTAGAAGGAGATCGAATAGGCGCGGATCGTCGGTGTGACGGTCTCGGCGAGGATCACAACGGCGAGCGCCGACATGGCTGCGGTGCCGGTTCTCAAGATGGCATGGAACAATCCGAACTGCCATGCCTCGACGGCGAGCCCGGCCAGAGTACCGCCGATCACGATGATGGTCATGGCGATCAGGAAGGGTCTTCGTCGCCCCTTGTGGTCACCGAGCCATCCGAGTGGCAGGGCGGCAAACGCGGCCAGCCTGGCCAAACCGAGCAGCAGGCTGATCTCTCCGTCCGTCAAACCGAGACCGTCGCGGGTGAAGGGCAGACTCGCACTGGCCTGTGACTGGGCGAACCCCTGGACCACTCCGGCGAGCCAGATGATGAATACGACGCGGCGATCCCGAGCGGTGAACCGCCCCACCGGGAGCAGAGGCTCGAGTGCTCGACGGAGCCGCATTTAGCGAGCGTAAACGTCGGACGTGGGAAGATCGCGGCCTAGCCATCCGTTTGGGAGCGCAGGGATGTTCGACAACGTCGGTGACGCCGCATACATAGTCCAACTGGTCATCGCCTTCGGCGCAGGCGTGATCTCGTTCGTGTCCCCGTGTGTACTGCCGTTGCTCCCCGGCTATCTCTCGATGATGTCCGGATACTCGGCGTCGCAACTCGAGCAGGGCGAAATCTCGATGGGGAGGATGACGAGGGTGATTCTCCTCTTCATCCTCGGCTTCACCGTCGTCTTCGCCGCCCTGGGCGCCGCTGCGACGGGATTCGGGCAGTTCCTCCGCAACAACCTCGATCTCCTCACTCGTGTCGCCGGCGTCGTGATCATCGTGTTCGGTCTGCTCATGGTGGCTATGGCGGCCACCAACCGAGGCTTCCTGGCCACGATGAGCCAGGAGCGTCGTGTCCATGTGCGACCATCTCGTCTCGGCAAATGGGCGCCTCCGGTGATGGGCGCCGCGTTTGGGTTCGGCTGGTCTCCCTGCATCGGCCCGGTGTTGACCGTCATCCTGGCAACCGCCTCGTTCCAGGAGACCGTCGGTCAGGGCATCGTGCTGCTGGTGTTCTACTCCTTGGGTCTCGGGGTCCCCTTCCTCCTCGCCGGTCTGGGGCTGTTCAAGTTCTTCGGGAAGCTCAAGCCATACCTCAGACCCATCAACATCGTCTCGGGTCTACTTCTGGCGGCCTTTGGCGTCGTGATGGTCACAGGGAACCTGTTCCGCATCTCGACGTGGTTCGTGAACATCTTCGACTCCGTACCATTCCTTCGTGGGCTCGCCGACATCTGATCGACCATTCATCGCTCCCGAGACACCCGACGTGGTGTGGTTCCGTGGTGCCGACCGTGTTCGCTTCCTCAACGACTTGATCAGCCAGGAGATATCCGACCTGCGAGCTGGTGAGGTGCGACGCTCCATGCTTCTCGGCCCACAGGGAAAGCTCGAATACATCCTGTGGGTGATTGCCGAGGAGGACCGGGTCGGTCTCGTGACGGAAGGGGGCCGCGGGGAGTTGCTCCAAGCGACGCTGAGCCGATACCGGATCAGGGTCGAGGTCGACATCGAGGTCGAGACCGCTCCGCGCTGGGTGGTCGTCGGTGACTGGGACGGGTACGACATCTCGTGGTCCACGACCCCGCGTCACCTGGTCATCGGGGACCGCCCCGACCTGACGATCGGCGATCTCGAGCACTATGAGTCGTTGCGCATCGCCGCGGGTGAGCCGGCATGGGCGTTGGACATCGACGA
>JASFVB010000139.1:0-7250 GCA_050050035.1 Acidimicrobiia bacterium
CGAAGAGGGTCGTGACGAGCTCATGGAAAGCCGGAGGATCTCCGTCGATCTCGGTCTCTTTCACGACGAGACCCGAGCCTGTGTGAATCTCGCCTGGAACCTCCTCACACACAAAGAGCTCGACGAGGCTCTCCACTGGGTCGAGGAGGCACTCCGCATCACCGAAGGCGCCGAGATGCCTTCGTTCGAGAGCTATACCCACGCCGAGAAGGCCTGGTGGCACGAGATGCGTGGCGAATGGGCGGATAGCGAGGAGATCAGCAACCAGATACTGGAGATGAGTGGGTCCCTGAGAACGGCGCAATCGCATTGCTCATATCTCCTGGCCCGGATCTCTGTTCGAAGAGGATCACCCCAGGTCGGAGTGCTGATCGATGAGGCCGTCGAGCGCGCCGAGGTCGCCAACGAGGCGCAACGTCTGGGGCCCGCCTATGCCGCTGTGGCCGAGCACCATTGGCTCGGAGGTGACTCCGCGCCATTCCAGCGAGCCCTGGAAGTGATGGATCTGTGCCTCGAACGCGGCAACAGATGGTTTGCCGGCGAGATCGCACAGTGGTTGCGCCTTTCCGGTGACCTCGAGGAGATGCCGGACACGGTGCCCGATGTGTTCCGGAGTCTCGACGACGGCGATTGGCGCGCCGCCGCGGCGTGGTGGGCCGACCACGGGCTTCCCTACGAGGAAGCGGTGGCTCTCAGTCTCGGTGATGTCGAGGCCCGCATCGAGGCGCTGCGCATTCTCGACGGTCTCGGGGCAGTTCCTTTGTCAACCCGGCTTCGTGGCTCGCTTCAAGCGGAGGGCGTCAAGGGCATTCCGAGGGGACCACAGAGATCCACACGTGAGCACGACCTGGGTCTGACTGCCCGCCAGGCAGAAGTCTTGGCGTTGCTGGCGGAGGAGCTCACGAACGCAGAGATCGCGGATCGTCTGTTCCTGTCGACACGGACGGTCGACCACCACGTATCGGCGATCCTCGGCCGTTTGGGTGCGGAGTCGCGTGCCGATGCCGTCCGCATCGCCGCCGAACAAAGCACGTCCGTCTAGGCATACCTAGAGACGACCGCAGGCCGGTCATGGCCCGATTTGGGCATATGTCACCGATTCTGAGGAGGGGCGACGCCCCATACGTTCCTCATCAGACGCGAACACGAGAAAAGAGGACAGAATGCTCGTCGACACGCAGATGGTGAAGGTACAGGCCGCATACAAGAGGGAGCAGCTCTCGAAGGACTACAAGTCGGCTCGGCGGGAGCAGAAGACTGATGTCAAGAGGGCCAATGAGGGTACCTGGCGCCGTTTCAGAGCTAGAAGGGCTTCCGCCTTCTGAACCGAACAGTCGAGAGTGACACGCCTCATCCGCATCGTCGGGGGTGAGGTGTGTCGTCTCGGCTTTGCCAGACTGCGGAGGTGTTGAGAGCAAACCACTCCGATTGAAGCGCCGTCTCTCATGACGGGAATACCGGAAACGTCATCCAGGGTTGATGGCCGCACCTCGAGACTGGGTCGGCTGCTGCGGAATCCGGGCTCTTGGGTCCTCGTGGTGGCAGGAGCCTTCTGTCTCGCACAGCTGCTCATTCTCGATTCCAGCCGGTTTCTGACGTGGGACGAGGCCGTGTATCTCTCCGAGGTGAGTCCTCACGTCGAGGCGATCGGGATGGGTGCCCATCGGGCTCGGGGGACGACTTTCGTGGTCGCGCCCGTCGCATTCGTCAGCGATTCGATGACCGTCCTGCGTGTCTATCTGGCCGTCGTCTCAGGTCTTGGCCTTTATGCCGCATTCGCGGTGTGGACCCGGACCATTCGCTGGGCCGCTCCGATTGCCTGCGCCATCTTCGGCTCGAGCTGGCTTGTGGTCTTCTATGGCTCTGCGGTGTATCCGAATCTCTATTCGGCGCTACTGGCGGTGGCTGCTATCGGGGTTGCCTTCTGGATCGAGGACGTCGCTGGTCGTGGTGTCTACGTGGTGTTGGCCGGCCTCGTCACCCTTGCCGCACTGGTTCGGCCCCTTGACGCGTTGATACTCGCTATGTCGCTGATGGTCGTTGGGCTGATCACGAGGGGTCCCAGACTGTCCCATCTCGCTCTCACCGTGGCCATCGGACTGGGAGTCGGTGCCTTGCCATGGGCGATAGAGGGCTGGGCACGTTTCGGAGACCCATTGCAGCGACTGGAGTTGGCCCGTCAAACCGTCGGTGGGGGTCTCTACAACAACGTCGCCGACTACCTCCACGCCCTGGACGGGTCGCCGGGCCCGGTCAATCGCGGGGCCTCGGTGAACCTGCTCGTCTTGGTCGCCCTGGGGGTCGGTGGACTGCTGGGGGGTGAGCGTCGGACTCGGCGCGTGGGCTTCGTGGCCCTGGCGTCCTCTGTGATGTTCGTGTCGCCGTACTTGTTCGCAACGGAGCCAGTCATCCCGCGATTCGTGCTGCCCGGCCTGGCTCTCCTGTCGGTGGCGGCGGGTGTCGGCGTGACGTCACTGGCGTCACGCCTCGGGAACCGGACATGGGCAGTGACCGTCCTCGCCGTCGCACTGGCAGTCATTCTCGTGTGGAACATCCCGGCGCTTGTTGACTGGAGTGACCGTCAGAACCGGAACACGGAGACGGCTCTCGCCCTGGGTGAGGCCATCGGGGAGGAGTCCGCCGACGATTGCTTCTTCATGAGCCCGATCAACTTCCCCGGGGTGTCATTCGCGTCGGGTTGCCGTGGTGCCTCTCTCGGCGAATCCGTCGAATCGAACCAAGTGCGTGCCCGGGAGGCGAGAGAAGCTGGCAGCACTGTCTTTGCCGTGACGACCAACCCGGACCCCGGAGAGGTCCTTGGCGCCGGGTGGGTCTGTCGGCCGGTGTCCGCCCTTGCAGAACGTGGCTGGCAGCTGTGCGCTCAGTAGTGACCTGGATCGACGACGACCCGGTCACTTCGGAGCCGGGTTCGTCCTTCCCCATGCGTAGTCACCGAACCTGACGTCGGTATAGGCGACACTCGGGAAACAGGCGTCGACCATCCCCGTGGCGTCCTCGAGGATCAACCCGTCTGAGCCGAGACTGATCACCTTGCCATTGCCAATGCTGATTCCCGTGTGGTAGTAGCCGGCCGAGTTGTCGTACTCGCCCCAGCGAAAGCTGGCGGTGAGAACCGTGCCGCTTGGTGCCTCTCCGTCGATCGACGCAGCGTCCGTGCTTATCGAGTCACTGAAGCCCCAGTCGACCGAGTATTCGTCGAGGAACACCTCTTCGCCTGGGTCACCGGCGGTGCGTTGTCTCCCCAATTGGTCGCTGGCTATGTAGGCACAGAAGTGCACGAACTCATAGCAGGCCATGACACGCGTCTGCATGAAGCGCTCGGTGCTCCCGCTCGTGGATGTGACGCTGTTCGGATTGCCTCCTGAGGCCGACCAGGTGAACCATGGCTCGCCGAACGTGGCGATGTGCCAGTTGTTGAACTGCCACAGATCCTTGGCCACGAGCGCGAGATCACCTGTCCCACGTCGCAGTCTGAAGACCCGTTCCAGCCTCTCGGCCCGCGACAACTCTGCCCCCGTGTGACCGGTCTTGTCGATCTCGAACGTAACCGGCACGTCGACCTTGCGTCTTGGCGGCTCGGGGGTGGACTGCTCGGGCAGTTCTGGTTGCACCGGCGGCGACTGGGGTTCCGCCTCCTGCGGTGGCCTCGATCCCAGGTTGAACAGCGCGTTCACAAACGTCTCGGCGTTCTGCTCCTCGACACATTCGTCGTACTTGGCTCGGGCACTCGCAGCCTTGTCGCAGGCTATTTGCGCGGCCTCTTCGGTCTTGTCCACGTCACGACACAGATCGTCCCGTCGACCCCGGGCTCGTTCGACGTCGGCTTCGAGCTTCTCCCGCTGTGCGATTTTCTGAGTCGTCTTCTGACGCAGTTCCTCCCGAAACTCCGGAGTGTTCGCATGCTCCCAGGCCGCATGGACATCCTGGGCACTCACTCTGCCCGACTGATAGTCGTCCCATAGACGGCCCAGTGCGACACGTCGCGCATGCAGGTCTCGCGTGGTGACCCTCATGCCGTCCAGTCCGGCCCCCTCCGCGCTGGAGCCTTCTCCCTCGCAAGCCGGAGGCCATTTCGTGCACAAATCGCGATGCAGCTTCTCCAGGTCGGCGACACGTTGAGCCGCCTTCTCACAATCCCTTCTCGTCTTCGACGCCAGCTCGCGAGCCTCGTCGCATGCCTTCTCTGCCTCGTTCCAGACGAGAAGGTCCTCTGCACATGGGTCCCTTGCGTTGAGGAGGTAGAGGCGACCGCCAACGAAGACGACGATCGCCCCGAGTGCTCCGAGTAGCACCGGTAGCCAAGGAAACCCACTCGACTCGTCCGGCGACTCATCGACCACTGAGACGTCGGTGGTCGTGGTCGTCGGTTGGACGGTCGTGGTCGAGCTCGGAGTCGTCGTCGTTGTCGTGATCGTCGTGCTGGTTGGCTGTGGCGCGCCGACGACGAGGAGGGAGCCCGAAGGGATCGGAACCAGCGTGCCGGGTAATCCTGTTGCATAGGAGATCAAGGAAGCGGATTCGGGTGTTGCTCCGAAGCCCCCGTCGTGAATGTGGCCAGCGAAGCCAAATGTCACTCCTGAGGTTCCGTTGGGGAACAACGTATCGGTGTCGACGCCGATGATGATCGTGTCGCCAGACACGAGCCCGAAGCCGTTGAAGTCTTGGTCGAGCAACGCTCCATCCGCAGCGACGATGCTCATCGAGAGGGCATGGGGACCCGGTCCATAGCTGATGTGGGGAATGGCCGAGGCATTCGCCCAGGTGTCGTTGGGAAACTGGGGGAGCGGCTGCCAGATCGTCGAGCCGGGCGATGCGAAGGGGAACGACCACTGCTGGAATTGGCCATCGGGAGGGTCGACGGGGACTGGCCCATTCATCTGCGCCCACATCAAGAAGTACTCGGTCTCCGGTAGCGGACCGCCATGTGGCAGGAACAGCGCACCCTCGACGACCTCCGGTGACCCGGGGAACGACGGGACCAGATCCGAATCGGGCCAAACGGCCCGGGTGACCCCGATCCTGGCGGGAACACCCCACGGTGCGTCTGCGGGGTCGACCGAAGGGGGCTCGAGAGCGGCTGCGAAACGGTACAGCTCGGGATCTGTGATCTCGAGAGAGCTCGCGAAGATCCCGACCATGTCGACTTCGGTCAGACCGAGTCGGCCAAAGGCCGAGGCGAGGTTGGAGTCGAGACCGGCACCGCCACGGGCCGTGATGGTGGGGATCACGAGGACGATCACCCCGATCAAGACCATCGCGAGTCTTCGGAGACGTGGCGGAGCCTTCATGACCTATCGGGGAGAGGAGTCCTCCGAAGACGGGTCGAAGTCGAGAGTGGGGCCGCCACTGACTCGGCCGGGACGGCTGCGGGGACCACCGGAAGGGGCTTCGTGACTGCCCCGGCGATACTCCGGCCCGAAGGTGTCGTTCCAGATGACCGTCGTTGACAGCCAAAGCGCACAGGCGATCAGGATCAGCGGGAAGATCCGTGCGATCCATGGATAGGTGTCTGGCGTATTGCCCAGCCAACCGCCGATGAGTGCGCCCAGGGGCAGCGTCGCCCATCCGACTGCCCTGGCCGCGGACACGACACGCCCGAGCATCTCCTCGCCCGCGTAGTACTGGCGGATGGTGGCCAGTGGGATGTTGATCACCGACACGCCGAACATGAATCCAGCCAACAACAGCATGGCCACGACCCCGTACCCGGTGAACATGAAGACGAGCAGCGCCACTCCTGCCAGGGTCAGACCGGAGGTCATAGCCCGGCCGAGCCCCAACAGGCGGGTGACCGATGGCGCGACGAGAGCTCCGACGAGACCGCCCAATCCCATCGAGAAGAGGAGAACCCCCATCTGGGTTTCGTTGGTGGTCCCGGTGACGACCGTGAAGAGCACGATGAACGTGCCTTCGATGAATCCCATCACGAAGTTGGGGACCGCGGCGGAGATCGTGGAAACACGCAGCCGCGGTTCCTCCCACAGCCGGCGGAGGCCCGCAAGAAACTCGGCGACCACAGAAGGGCGTTCCGCCGTGATGTCGGTGTGATGCGCGACCCGGCCGACGAACTTCAACGTCACGGCGGAGATCACGAAAGTGACCCCATTGATGAAGAGCCCGAGCGCCGGTCCGGCGAATGCGAACGCGATCACTCCTCCGATCAGCGGGCCCATGGCGAAGTTGGCTTGGATGGAGGCTGTGACGAACGAGTTGGCGTCCGAGTAGCGGTTCTCGGGCACCAGTGACGGGATCATCGCGTAGAGGGCCGCATCGAAGAGGGTCGTCATCGAACCGACGAGGAACGCCATGGCGAACACGGTTCCAACCCCGAAGTCGTCCACCCCGGCTGCGAGATAGAAGAAAGCGCACGCCCTGAGAAGGTCGGTGGCGATCATCACCGGTCTCAGGTGGATCCGATCGAGAAGCACTCCGCCCAAGAGCCCGATGAACAAGGTCGGGGCGGTTTCGGCGGCGTATGCGATGGCGAATTCCACGGTGCTGAGCTCGCTGCCCGACGTCTCCTGGATGTGCAGGACCAGCAACGGGATGGTGATGACTGCGACGTATGTGCCGAACTGGCTGATCGTCTGCCCTGTCCAAAGGGCCAAGTAGCGGGGGCCCAGGGATCGCAGCGAACTGATGAAACGCACCGGCCCGCACGTTACTTTCGGGTGGCAGTGTGTCCAGCGCTTGTTAGATTCAGCTTGTATGCCAGACGCCGCAGAGATTCCTCAGATCACAAACGAACTGATCGAGATGTCGCGGGAGTACCTGCGTCAGGAGACGGTGGAGCCCGCCAAACAGCTCGGAAAACAGGCAGGGATGGGTGTCGGTGGCGCCATCGTCATGTCGATCGGCGCGGTTTGCCTGGCATGGGGCTCGTACTACGGGATCCAGATGCTGTTGCCCGAAGGGGAGTGGTGGGTGGTCCTGTCGAGGTTCCTGACAGCGGTGGCGGCTGCCGCGGCGGCCGGGATAGTGGTGTGGAGGATGCAGGTTGACGCTGACTAGAGACGACATCGAGCGGAAGGCCCTCGAGCTGGTCGACGCGGTCGACGAGACCAAGGAGTCCGTCAAGAACATGGCCGTCATCGGCGCGATCGTGGTCGCCGGTGTGGTGGCGGCTGCCTTTGTCATCGGCCGTCGCAGGGGCGCCCGCAACAAGACCCTCGTCGAGGTCTACCGCGTCTGAACCGTTCTGTGAGGGTTCGCGTACCGTCTCGGTTCAC
>JASFVB010000140.1:0-7067 GCA_050050035.1 Acidimicrobiia bacterium
AGTCTTCGCGTCGTCTCTGTTGGACGAGGGCGTAGCCGAGACGCCAACCGACGAGGAGCAGGACGGTCACCGCCAACGCCGCCACTACGAACTCAGGGGCGATCTCGTCGGGTATCGCACGACCACGGACCAGTGCCCAGAGGACGATCGAGACCGGAAAGCCGATCGGCACCCATGCCAGAAGCGAACGAGTGACGACCCCGACGGGTGACGTCGCAACCTCCTCCCTGAACAGCCCGAACCAGGGTGTGGCAACGAACCATCCCGCCACGAAGGGGAGGGTCGACTCCAGGACCCCGGCGACCTCCGACGCCGGAAGATCGTGAGTCATCCGCCCCACCACCCCGAATACGAACAGTGCCAGGAGGTCTCCGATGATGAGGGTTCGGGCGACCCCGGGTTTGGCAGCACTCGACTGGGACGTCACGATCGGAACCTAGGACGTCGAGTTGGCGACGGCGAGTCGGCATTGGTGCGATGCCGTCCCCACCACGCCGGGACCGCGACCAGATGCCCACCGTCCCGGCTCGCGCCCGGTCGCATACTCGGTCGTCGATCCCTCAGATGTGAATGGAGGGGTGGACTCCTCAGGTGGTCGGCACCACTCGAAACAGCCGCCACGATCGATCGAAGCCTTTGAGGTCGTGTTCTCCGGCATCTGCGAACTGGTGATCCGAGCCCAATAGGAGATCACTCATCGACGCCGTGATGAAGATCTCATCGGCCTTGGCCGCCCCGCGGCTTGAGCCTCATTCTCTGATCAGGCTCCGAGAAGAGAGTCCGTCAGCTTCTTGGCGGCGACGTCCCACGGTCGGGCGGCTCCGACCGTGGCTGCCTCGAGATACTCCGCCTCGTCCAACTCGCTCTCCAGCATCTGGAGATGGCCGGTCGCGGTGTCTCGGATCGGGGAGGTGTAGGAGAAGGTCATGTGGCTGCTCATGGGCTCGGCGCAAACCGTGGACAACAGCTCTACCGCCTCGATGCGACGGTTGTGGCTTCCCCAGACTCCGCCGATCTTGGTCATCAGCCCCAGGATGTCGGCGACCATCGCCATCTGGTCTGCCGTGACCATGCTCCGGGCGTAGGCGACGCTGGCATCGTCATGTCTGCCTGCCGCCATGTTGGCGTCTCCCAATCCCTCGAATGCGACCACCCGCCCCCGCAGGTAGTCGATGCCTTCGGTGACATCGACCTGACGGGTGAAGAGCTCGATCGCGTCGAGTGGCCGTTCCTGGGCGAGAGCAACCAGGCCCTGTAGCCAGAGGTTCCAGGTCATGAAGTAGTGATCGTGGCGGCGCTCGAAGACCTGCATACCCTCCTGAAGGAGCGTGTTGGCCGTCTCCAGATCCCCGTTGATGACGGCCGCGAAGGAACGCCAGTTCTTCATCCCGGCTGCAAAGAAGTCGTCGTCCATCGACGCGGTGAGGTCGATCCCCTCTTGGGTGACGTCGACCATCTCGTCGATCGCACCCGTGTAGCCGAAACCCAAGGCCACGCATTGACGGGCGACCCAGAGATCGATCAGCTCGGTCGACTCGGGGAGGGAGTCTTTGGCTCTGACGGCATCCTGGGCGGCAATCTCGGCCTGCCCGATGAGGGCCCGGAACCAGCTCATGACCGCCATCGCCATGGCCCGCAAGCGGGTGACGTCGACGTCGGAGGGCTCTTCGCCCAGCTGCTCGAGCGCCTCTCCGAACAGGCTGACCGCAGAGGGATACCAACCACGCCACTCATATACCCAATAGAGACCTCTGAGGGACCTGAGCCCTCCTGCGCCGTCGCCGGTCTTCAGCGATCTTCGCCATGCGGAGCGGACATTCTCGATGTCGGTCTCGATGAGACGGGACATCTCCACTTGATCGGCCGAGATCGCCAGTTTGGCGGCGTCGTCAGCGAACCTCGAGTAGAACTCGGCATGGGCGTCGAGCACCCGCTCGCACTCGTCGTCATCCTTGGCCAGCTCCTCCTCGGCGAACTGACGCAGCATCTCGTGAACCGAGTAGCGGCTGTCCTCCACGGCGGCCGTGACGAGAGACTTCGAGACCAGTCTCGACAGGCTGCGCAGATTCGCGCCTGCCACGGTCTGTGCGGCCTCCCTGCTGAATCCCCCACGGAAGACACTCAGCCGGGAGAAGATAGCCCTCTCGTCCTCATCGAGCGTTGCCCACGAGTAATCGAAGACGGCACGGATGCTCCGATGGCGGTCGGGGACGTCTCCGAGCTCGGTCTCCAGGAAGTCGAGGCTCGTCGTTATCTCGTTTGCTATCTCGTCCACACCGAGCATGTCGACCCACGATGCCGCGAGGAGTATCGCCAGGGGCATCCCGTCGATCAGCCGGAGGATGCGTGCCAGACCGTCGAGATCGTCATCGATCAGGTCGAAACCGGGGTTCGATCGAGTCGCCGCGTCGACGAACAAGCGGACACCGCTGGTTTGGTAGGCCTCGGCCGGTGTCTCCCACGTGGTCTCGAGCCCGGCGATCGACATGGCCGTCTCACCGCTCAGGTTCAACTTCTCACGGGAAGTCGCCACGATTTTCACTTTCGGGGCGCGTTGGAGGATGGCCGAGACGATCGCGGCCCCGTCCTTGACGTGCTCGAAGTTGTCGAATAGCAGGAGCTGCTGCTTGGTGGAGAGGTAGTTCAGAAGCTGGTTCTGCATGTCATCGTCGGCCGAGAGGCCCACGCCGAGGGCTTCGGCGACTGCTTGGACTATGTCGCTGCTCGAGCTGATATCGGCCAGGGCGATGAAGAAGACACCATCCCGGGACTCATGAGCCAGATCTGCCGCCACTTGTATCGCCAATCGGGTCTTCCCAGTGCCGCCAGGGGCGAGAACCGTGAGCAGGCGGTTCTCCGCCAGCAGCTCTTTGGCCCGCGCCAGCTCTCGATCGCGCCCGATGAAGTCGGTCAACTGCTCGGGAAGGTTGTTGGGGATGCTCTCCAGCGAGACCAAGGGTGGGAAGACGGAGGGGAGACCGTCGACGAGCAACTGGAAGACTTCTTCGGGGCGGGTGAGGTCTTTGAGCCGATGCTCGCCGAGATTCTCGATGTTCACCCCGTCGATGGCCATGTCGGCCACCAACTCCCTCGTGGCCCGGGAGATGACCGTCTGGCCCCCGTGAGCTATCGCCCGCAGCCTGGCCGTCCGGTTGACGGCCGGTCCGTAGTAGTCACCTGCAATCAACTCAGCCGCGCCGGTGTGCAAGGCCGCTCTCACCCTGAGAGGACGGGGTGTTGGCCAGTCGGTGCCGAACAGACTCGTCTGCAAATGGGCGATCCCCGCCACCGCATCCGAGGCGTTCTTGAAGACGAGAAAGTGGCTGTCACCCTCCCCACGCGGCTTGACCACGATCCCGCCGTGGTCGTGTGTCGAATCGTCGACCAAACGGTCCAATACCTGGAGGGCGTCGGACATGGCATCGTGGGCCTCTTCCCAGAGTCTCGTGCTGCCCTCGACATCTGTGAAGACGAACGTCACTACACCGTCGGGCAACTCGTCCATCAGCGGAACCATATAGGAGGGCCCGAGGTCCGAACCGGCTCGAGGGCTTCCTCAACCGGCACACCCAACCGGCCGCCGAGAGGCCCGCCGTCTGCGTGCTGAACCTCATACGGCGGACCCCGATGGGAATCTCCGGACCTGTGAGCGTGTGCAGATGAGTGCGGAATCCGCACTCATCTGCACACGCTCGGGGGCCCCAACCACCGAGTCACTCCTGCGTCACGGCAGATGGCCCGACGTAGTGTGACCGGGTGGTGGATGACCTACAGACGCGGTACCTGGAGGGGGTCGCTCTGTGGAGAGAGCGCAACCTCACGGGCGCCGTAGAGGTGCTCTCATCGGTCGTGGCCGACGGTCACCCTGACGGTGACGAGGGGTGGTGGCACTCCTCGTCACGGGCGCTGGCACAAATCGCACTCGAATCCGACGATCCTGAGGCCGAGGGGCACCTACGTCGACTGCAAGGAACGGGTGTCGGCGACGCTCAGACATTGGCCTTGCGAGGCCGACGCTGGTTCCAGGTCGGAGACGAAGAGCGTGCTCTCGCCGAGATCCACACGGCGGCACTCAGGCTGGCGAGCGACAAGTCCGACGATATCGGCTCCTTGATGAACGGAGCCATAGCTCTCATCTGGTGTGCGGAGGTCCTCGCCGAGCTGGGTCTTGCCGACGACGTGTCGGCACTGGCGACGAGGGCGCGGGCACGGATGGGCGCAGCCAACGTCGACGACAGAGTGCTGAAGACCGCGTTGAGTCTGATCGACGTCTCTGTCGCCCGCCTGGTGGGCAACACCGGGGCCGCACTCGACCTCCTGGAGGAGGTCGACACGTCAATGTCGCCGGATCTCCCCATACAAGTGGGCAGGGAGCACGCTCGGATCGCATGGGAAGCTGGGGAGACGGCCACGGCCGCCGACCTCTACGGACGGTGCCGGGACCTCGCCCGCGATGCGGGCTATCGGTTCCTGGAGCGATCGATCACCGACGAAGCGATGGCCGGGCCTCCACGTCTGCGCACCGACCGGGCACCGGTGGGTCAGTGGGATCCCCGAGCGATGGAGAACGTCCCCGACGAGCATCGGCCCTACGCAGTGGTCATCAGGTTGCCGTTCCGTGATGAGCCCGAGGTTCTCGGGCTCGAAGAACGGATAACCGGCATGCTGGGGGACCGTCCGGGCCTCGGCCATGTCGACGGAACCGGCACCGACGGTCAGATCTGGGAGATCTTCCTGGATGGCGACGACCCCGACGCACTGTGGGATGCTGTGCGTCCACTTCTCGAGTCACCGCCGTTGTGGCAGAGCGCCGAGGTCACCAAGCGAACCGAGTCCGGCTCGCACCGCTTCCGGCTCGGCCGGCCGTCGTGACCGGGGCTGTGAGCGTGTGCAGATGAGTGCGGATTCCGCACTCATCTGCACACGCTCGGGGCGCCCGACGTGGCGGTTCTGGGACGAGGACTACATGGAGGCCCACGGGGAGAGCGACGGGAGAGCGGGGCCAGGCGAGCGGCTCGCATGGCCTCAGGGGCTGGGGTGTCCCGTCTGGTGCTGGTGCACACCAACTCGAGGCTCGACGGCGACGAGGTGAAGCGTCGGGCGATCGGCCACGCCGGGGAGACGTTCCCGGGTGGGTGACACTGGCCACCGAGCTGTCGGTGGCCGAGCTCGGATAGCCAACGTGGACCGGGGTGATTCGGTCTCTTTCTGTATGTTTGTCCGGAGACCTTGTTGTCAACCCGGACTTGCCATGAAGACGACCAAATCGCCTGACGGCACAACGATTGGCTGGAAGACGTCTGGCAATGGGCAGCAGTTGTTGTTGGTCCATGGAACCACCGCAGACCACCGCCGGTGGGAGGGCATCACGTCGCGACTCGAGGAGGACTTCGCCGTCCACGCCATGGATCGCCGGGGCCGGGGAACGAGCACCGACGGACCTCAGTACGACTTGCTACGGGAGGCCGAGGACATCGCCGCGGTTGTCGACGCCCTCGGTGGGACCGTCTCGATCCTGGCTCACTCCTATGGGGCAGTCTGCAGCCTCGAGGCAGCGTTGCTGACGGACAACCTGAGGCGGCTGGTTCTCTATGAGCCGCCTATCCCGACCGGCATCCCCATGTACCCTCCCGGTTCACCCGAGAGAATCGACGAGCTCGTAGCTGCGGGAGACAGCGAGGGAGCCCTCGAAGTGTTCTTCCGGGAGGTCGTGGAGATGCCGGACTCCGAGCTGGTCCGGTATCGGCAATTGCCGATGTGGGCGGAAAGGATCAAGCTGGCGCCCACCATCGCCCGGGAGTTGGCGATAGATCGGCGTTATACGTTTGAGCAGCCAAAGTTCACGGGCTTTGACATCCCGACAACGCTGCTCCTCGGCTCGGAAAGCCCTCCGATGTTCTCCAGCGCCGCCGCCCTCGTCAGCGAGGCGGTGTCGACGGCAGAGGTCGTCGAGTTGCCGGGTCAACGCCATATCGCCATGGACACCGATCCCGATCTGTTCTTGGAGGTCGTGACGTCTCGGCTCGCGGCCTGAGGCCGCTCCTTCAGTTGAGGTGCTTGCGACCGGCGAGTCTGCGCTCGCGCTCGGCGACGCATACCTCGCACACCGGTAGCCCCTGGTAGTCACGGGAGGGGACCCAGACCTTGCCGCACAACGCCTTGATCGGCTCACCACCCACATAGCCGCGCATCTGCTCGTCCTTGGTGACGATGTGGGCGACACCGTCGTCGTTGCCGCCGCCTGTCTTCGGCTGGGGTGTGGGCAGGGTCTTCGACTGGGTCATCCAAACAGAATCGTAGGGCACCACCGCACCGGCTTGCCGATCCCGGCAGTCTTCCCCGCACCGGCGCATCCGCTAGCCGTCCGCCCGCCGGTACCGTCCGGTGTCCGTGTCCGTATTCCCGATTCGCAATGTCGCGCTGATCGCGCACGTCGACCATGGCAAGACGACGCTCGTCGACGCCATGTTGTCGGCGGCCGGCGTGTTCGCCTCCCACGAAAAGCGTGTCGAACGTGTCATGGACTCCGACGACCAGGAGAAGGAGCGGGGAATCACCATCCTGGCCAAGGCGGCGGCGGTCGAGTGGAGAGGGACGAAGATCAACCTCGTCGACACCCCGGGCCACTCCGACTTCGGTGGGGAGGTGGAGCGGGCCCTGGCGATGGTCGACGGCGTTGTGCTTCTCGTCGACGCCGCCGAAGGGCCGATGCCGCAGACCCGCTACGTGCTCTCCAAGGCCCTCGCCCAGCATCTCCCAGCGGTCGTCGTGGTCAACAAGGTCGATCGTCCCGACGCACGTGTGTCTGAGGTGGTCGACGAGATCTATCAGCTGTTCTTCGACCTCGACGCACCCGACGAGCACATCGAGTTCGAGATCGTTTCCACGGTTGCCCGCGAAGGCCGGGCCATGTCGGGAGTGGGCGTTCCCCCAGAGGACGCCGACCTGAGCCCGCTTCTCGACGCCATCGTCGGAACGATCCCCCCACCGAGCGGTGATCCCGACGCCAAGCTGCAGGCGTTGGTCACCAATCTCGACGCATCCGACTACCTGGGCCGTCTCGCCAT
>JASFVB010000141.1:0-7050 GCA_050050035.1 Acidimicrobiia bacterium
CCGGCATTTCAGACCATGGGCCTCGTCGACCAGGAAGGCAACGAGCGCCCGGCATGGGGAGCTTGGGTCGAGGTCTTCGGATGACCATCAGATTCGGGATCTCCCATCTCCCGGGTGACGACGACGACGAAGGGTTCCTCGATGCTCTCGTCGCCGACGGCCATCGGGCATTGGAGCTCCCGTTCACGCAAGGGTTCCCCTGGAAGGAGAAACGGTGCAAGACGTTCGGCGCCCTGGCGGCAGAGCGTGACCTCCGGCTCTCTGCTCACGCTCCCTACTTCGTCTCCTTGACCATCGCCGACGAGGAGCGTGGAAGACAGTCGGTCCACGCGATGGAGCACACGATGAAGCTGGGCAAGTGGCTCGGTGCTCCGATCGTTGTGGTCCATCTCGGCGCCACCCACGACGAGGACCCTGCCGTGCTCATGGATCGCATCCGCTCACGACTCGACTTCATCGGCCCAAAGGTCGAGTCTCTGGGAGTCGGTCTCGGGCTGGAGACGGCCGGCAAGAGGAGCGCTTTCGGCAGTCTCGGCGACATCGCGCAGCTGGCGTCTGAGTACTCGTTCGTAAGACCAGTCGTCGATTGGGCACACGTCCACGCCATGACCGGCGGTGCGCTGACCACCAAGGAGGCGTTCGCCTCGGTTCTCGGATTCGTGACAGAGCACTTCCCCGGTTGGATGATCTCGCCGCTTCAGGTCCAGTTCTCCGACAACGAGTTCGGAGACGCCGGGGAGATCAAACATGTTCCGTACGGTGAGGGGACCCTCCGGGTTGGCCCCCTCGTCGAAGCCGTCGAGGACGTGGGGATGTCGATGGTTCTCATCTCGGAGGCCCGTGACATGACGAGTCATGGGCTCATCTGGGAGGACGTCGAGTCGACACTGGCCTCGGTGACCCCCGGTGAGTCCGGCCGTCTCCTGGCGAGTGCCGACGCGGAGTTCCCGGGGGCCGTGAGAGTGGTCAGTGACGGAGATCGATTCGTGCCGTCGGCGCTGGACCGACCGATCACGCTCTCCAACATCGACAAGGTGTTCTTCCCCGACGAGGGACTCACCAAGGGCGACCTGATCCAGTACTACGTTTCGGTGTCGTCCGTCCTGTTGCCACATCTCGAAGGGAGACCCATCTCGATGTCGCGCTATCCGGACGGGATCGACGGCCCTTCCTTCTACGAGAAGCGGGCGCCGGGGCACCAACCCGATTGGATGCGGACCACTCCGGTCGATTCGGACTCTCAGGGTGGGATCATCGATTTCCTTCTCGCCGACTCCGTGGAGGCCCTGATGTGGTTCGCCAACATGGGCTGTGTCGAGTTCCACCCGTTCCATTCCACGAGCACCGATCTGGACAAGCCGTCGTATGCAATCTTCGACTTCGACCCGTCGGAAGGCTCGAACTGGGAGCAGGTGACCGGTGCCGCCCGGCTGCTGCAGATCGCTCTTGGCCAACTGGGCCTGGTCGGGTACCCGAAGCTGTCGGGGTCACGGGGGCTCCATGTGTATGTGCCCCTCGACCCGGTCCACAGCCACAGCCAGGTGAGACGATTCGTCGGCGAGGTGGGCCAGTATCTCGCGGCCGCCAATCCCAATGACGTCACCATGGAGTGGGACAAGCCGAAACGGGCGGGGAAGGTGTTCGTGGACCACAACCGGAACGCGTTCGGCCAGACCGTGGCGTCGGTTTACTCCGTGCGGCCCCGGGCCGGTGCCCCGGTTTCTGCCCCGTTGACGTGGGACGAGGTTGGCTCGGTCGCCAACGGCGACGTCACCATTCTCAACATCTGGGATCGACTGCAGCGCTACGGCGATCTGTTCGCACCCGTCCTCGCCGGCGGACAGACCCTCGATGCGGCCGAGGAGACCCTGGGGATAGCCTGATCGCGGTTTATCAGACGCTGCAGGGACGAAATACCGTCCGCACAGCATTAGGAACGCGATTTGCCGTTTTCCCGGCGTTCACCTCGGGTCTGTAGGGTTATGTCATGGATCTGTACGCCCGGGTGAACATCCTGGGCGGGTTGTCGGTCCGTCTCCCTCACGGTGGATTGGACGAAGCCATCCCGCTCGACAACGACCCCATCGGGCGCGCCCGCAACTGGGTACAGCAGGGGGTCGACTACCTCCACGTCGTAGATCTCGACGCCGCCGCCTATGGCGACTATCGCAACCGGGACCTGATCAGACGTCTCGTCGACGAGGTCGAAATACCGGTGCAGGTAGCCGGTGGCATTCGGTCCGAGGGAGAGGCCGAGAAGCTGCTCGACGGTGGCGCATGGCGCATCGTCATGGGGACGGCGGCGATTGAGAACCAGATCATGGTTTGGGAGATGTGCCGGGACAATCCAGACAAGATCGTCGTGTCGCTCGACGTGCGCCCCAACGAGGAGATTGCCACCCGCGGCTGGACACAGAACAGCGGCCGCTTCCTCGAGGAGGTCCTCATCGAGATGTCCTCTGCCGGCGCTGTCGCCTTTCTCGTCTCCGAAGCCGGGAGGGATGCCCTGACCGACCCACCCAATCTCCAGATCCTGGCCGAGTCGCTCGCCACGGTGGAGGAGCCGGTGATCGCCTCCGGCGGGGTACGTGACCTCGAGGACTTGCGCAAGCTCATGCTGCTCGAGACGGCCGGCCGCACCCTGGGTGGTGTCATCGTGGGACGCGAGGTCACCGCAGGGAGGTTCACGGTGGAGGAGGCCAAGCAGGCCATCGCGGGTGGTGGCCCCACCAGGGCACCCGGTGGCATAACCACCACAAGGACACCCGTTGGCGTCGGCTCATTGTCGGACTCCCTCGACTTCTACATAGATGTCCTGGGCTTCAACCAGGTTCGATCGCCGTCGGAAGGCGTCATCGCCGCCGTCGTCGAAGCGGGCCCGGGCCAGCACATCGAGCTGGTGGAGGGTGGCGCAACGAGACCCGATTCTCTCGTGTTCAACGTCGAGAACCAGGAGCGGTGGAAGGACCATCTCTCCAACCTCGGTGTTGCCGCCGAAACCGACGGATCCCGTCTCGTGATCGCCGACCCCGACGGGCTGAAGATCATCCTCGAGTAGCGAGCTTCTGAGCGTGTGCAGATGGGTGGGTTTTCACCACCCATCTGCACACGCTCGGCTATGGAGACAGACTCGGGTTGACCTCGACGTCCGGGGAGTCGATCCAGAACGCCATGTCACGACCGTCGAGACCCCCGACGGCACACCGATCGAGGGCGGGAGGAGCCGGGGCCTCGCCTCCGCCGCCGGCGAGAAGGTCTCCATCCTCGGCGATGACCCCGTTCGGGAAACGGACCACCCGGTTCTCCGGATCGACCTCGGTGCCGGCCGGCCAGACGACGAGCCGGTCGAGGCCCAACACGCAATGAGAGTCCTCGTGGAAACTCAACACGACGTGCCCCAGGCTTGCCCTGAAGAATGGAGGATCCTGAGTACGGCTCACGTACCACCAGCCATCGCCAACCACGGTTCCGGTCGCTTCGGTCTTGCCAATCGAGCACGCCGACGTAAGGCCTACCGCGGCGCAGAGCGCAACCAGAAGGAATCGGTCCATGACCGGCAACCAGCCACGGCTGCCAGTTGAGCGTGTGCAGATGGGTGGTGAATACCCACCCATCTGCACACGCTCGGCTACTTGATGAGCGTGCGCGATTGTTCTCTCATGTATTGGCGCAGGTACCACGGTCCTCCGCCTCCGGCGCCGGAGGTGCCGGAGCCCTTCCATCCGCCGAACGACTGGATGTCGGGCCATGCCCCCGTGGTCGCACCGGCAGCCCGGTTCACATACGTCGTACCGGCTTGTATCTGGCGGAACCAACGGTCGATCTCGTCGTCATCACGTGAGAAGAGACCGGCGGTCAACCCGAATTCGCTCGCGTTCGACAGGGAAAGACCCTCCTCGAGCCCGGACACCTTGGTGACCGAGATGAAGGGGACGAACAACTCCTTCTCCCAGACCCAGGAGTCGAGAGGAGCAGTCACAACAGTCGGCTCGACGAAGTTGCCGCGAGCCAGGTCCCCCTCGTTGATCACGTCGCCGCCGGCAAGCACTTCTCCGCCGCTCGACCTGGTCTCCTCGACGGCTTCGATGAACCGGTCCACGGCTTCGCGGTCTATCACGGGGCCCATGAACACACCGTTCTCGGTGGGGACACCCACAGAGATCTCGCCGGTACGCGCCACCAGCTTGCCCACGAACTCGTCGTACACGTCGTCCTCGACGAACACACGCGACGTCGCCGAGCACTTCTGACCGCTCAGCCCAAAGGCACCCCTGACCACGCCTTCGGCCGCCACGTCGAGATCGGCCGATGCCGTCACGATTGCGGGGTTCTTCCCTCCCATCTCCGCCGTCACCGGCTTGGGACGCTTCTCGTTGACCGTGCGGTAGAGGTACATCCCGACCTGGTGCGATCCGGTGAACGTGAGACCGTCGATATCGGGATGGTGGGCCAGGTAGTCGCCGGTCTCGTCGCCCCCAGTCACGATGTGCAGGGCCCCCTCGGGCAGACCTGCCTCACGCATCACGCGGTAGAACTCGAGCGCCATCAGGGCGCCGGTGTTCGAGGGTTTGATGACCACGGTGTTACCTGTTATCAGCGCGCCAACGGAAGGCCCGCCGGAAAGAGCCATGGGGAAGTTGAAAGGTGATATGACCGCCCATACGCCCCAGGGGCGAAGCACCGACACGTTCTGCTCGTTCTCGCCGAGTGCGCCGAGATGGGTCACGAAGCCGGCGTGCTCGGTCATCTGTTTGGAGTAGTAGCGGAGGAACTCGATGGTCTCGGCCACGTCCCCGAGGGCCTCGAGCCGGTTCTTGCCGATCTCGTACGTCATCAGGGCGGCGAGGTCGAAGACCCGGGTCTCCATCACGTCGGCAGCGGTCATCATGAGGTCGCGCCGAGCCTCCCATCCGAGGGCCTCCCATTCGGGTTGGGCGGTCTTCGCCGCAGCCACCGCGTCGTCCACGTCGGCTTGGGTTGCCTGTGCGTACCGCCCCACCACGATGTCGCTGTCGATGGGGGATGTCTCGGTGAAGACGTCCCTGTCGTTCCTCGTCTCACCGTTGACGATCACGCCGTGGGTTTGGCCCAACTTGGCCGCAACTCCGGCTACCGCCGCCTCGTAGGCGTCGTTGAGCTCTTCGTTGTCGGCGGACATCGTGGCGTAGGTGATCTTCATGGCCATAGCTCGATCCTCGTTTCTGGCATGCCTCGATTGACGATAACGCGCCTGCCGGTATGGGTCGGTAGACCGATGTTGGGCGAGGGTGGATGTGTCGATGGACCTTCATGCACGTTCGAGCTACCCGAATGCTGCTTGCCTCGCGTGCCGAGGACCGCGGTTTGCACCGGACGATCGTCCGTATCGGTGCGGCTGCCGCTTGGGTGATCACCGCCATCTATGCCGCCATCGCGGCGGTCACGGTGGATGCCTCGCTGTGGCTTCAAGCCGTCTCCCCGTTGGCGGCAAGCGTCCTGATGACGGCACAGATCGCCTTCGACAAAGAAGATGCCGGAGTTGCACTCTTCGGGTCCGGGCTGATGTCGGTCGTCTGGTTCACGCTTTTCGGTACCCATGTGACCTTGGTGGCCGCAGCCATCAGCACCATCCTCATCGCCACCCTCTGGATGTTCTTCGTGAAGACACATCGAGCCATGGTGGCTACCGGTCTCGCCGTGGCCCTCTTCGTCATCCCGTTGTTCTGGCCCGTCGGCGACTACGAAGTCCTGTCGTTCGCCACGATCATGTCGGCGAGCTTCGTTCTGCTACACCTGGTACTCAGCACCCTCCAGAAGGCTGCGAGCGAGGTCGATTCGAGGTATCAGATCCTCTTCGACACCTCACCTTCGGCTGTTCTCGAGGAGGACTGGTCGGGGGCAATCGACTACATCCACTCGGAGTACACCGGCAAGCCCAACCGGCTTCGTCAATTCCTGCTCGCCTACCCGACCGTGGTGCGCAATGCGATTGCGAGAGCGAAGATCCTCAGGGCCAACGACGCGGCGATCGAGCTTCTCGAGATCGATGACCCCGAAGGCTTCATCGGCTTCCGGAGCCCGAATGTGGTCACCGAAGACACGATCGAGCCATTCGTCGACGCTCTCGTACGTCTCTACGAGGGGACGCCGACCTGGGACGCCGACATTCCCATGACGACCAGAGATGGGTCGATTCGGTGGTTGCAGGCTCGGTCGATGCGGAACAGCTCTGACAGCAGTCAGATCGTGATCGCCATCACCGACGTGACACACATGAAGAAGCGTCACGACGCCATGGCCGACCTCGTCCGGGCCAAAGACGAGTTCATCGCCACCGTGTCCCACGAGCTGCGTACCCCGCTCACCGCAGTGATCGGCCTCACAACGGAGATGGCCGGCACCGAGATCCCCGCTGATGAGCAGAAAGAGCTGATGGGTCTCGTCGCCGACCAGGCGCAGGAGATGTACAACATCGTCGACGATCTGCTCGTGGCGGCCCGTGCCGAGATGGGGACAGTCACCGTCGAGACGACAGACGTCGATCTCTTCGCCGAGTTGACGGCCGCCGTCGAAGGCGTCGGCATAGACATCGATTGCCCAAGCGAAGATGATTGCCCGCGTGTGAAGGCCGATCCGAGCCGTGTTCGCCAGATCCTCAGGAACCTCCTCACCAATGCCCAACGGTACGGCGGACCCGAGTGTCGCATAGTCGCCGGTAGCTCGGGAGACCTTGCCTGGCTCGAGGTGAGGGACAATGGCCCGGGTATTCCTCCGGAGCATGCGGATCGCATCTTCGAGCCATACGTAACCGGCAACATCGGGGCATCCGGCTCCGTGGGCCTGGGTTTGGCGGTGGCCCGACAGCTCGCGGAGCTGATGGGTGGCTCACTCACCTACGAGCACGATTCTTCCGAGAGCGTATTTCGTCTCCGGCTCCCTCTTGCCGAGACGAGACGACCGGCCCTGGCTTCCCAGGCTGAATCCGGCTAGCTAGCTTGTACCCGGCGATGCCGGTCATATCCTCACCGATTCTGTACTGGCCTCTGTTGTTGGCTGGGGCTTACTTGCTGG
>JASFVB010000142.1:0-7050 GCA_050050035.1 Acidimicrobiia bacterium
ACGTTCCACACGTCCCATCTCCTCCATGATGTCCCGGGGGTCCAGAGCACCCACAAGCCTGCCCTCGTCGTCGACGACGGCGATGGGAACGCCCTTTCCGGCCGCGTAGTAGACGTCGTTGAGGGTCGTCTCCCGGGTCGTTCGGTCGAACTCTGTGCTGAGAGCGGACTTGAGCTCACGACCCTCCACGGTTGCCTCCAGCCCCGCGGCGGCGGTGAAAACGGCGGCTGGCTTGCCTTCCGAATCCACGACGAAGCCACCCATCCGGTCGCCGATGGCACGCATGGCGTCACGGACCGAGGAGCCTGCCGCAATCGGCTGTGGGTCTCGCATCACTTCCCGGACCTCGATCACACGACCCTGATCGACGTCCTGGACGAACTCGGCCACATACCCGGTGGCCGGCTTGGTGAGGATCTCCTCCGGTGTCCCGATTTGGACTACGGCACCGTCTTTCATGATGCAAACACGATCACCGATGCGAAGTGCCTCGTTGAGGTCGTGTGTGATGAAGAGGATCGTCTTGTGAAGCGCCGCCTGGATGTCCATCATCTCGTCCTGCATCTGACGGCGGATGAGTGGGTCGAGCGCGGAGAATGCCTCGTCCATGAGGAGGATGTCCGGGTCGGAGGCGAGGGCACGGGCAAGACCGACTCTCTGTTGCATACCGCCGGACAACTCGCTCGGATAGTTCGTGGAGTACGGCTCCAAGCCGACGAGCGACAACGCCTTCATCGACGCTTCGTCGCGATCGTCCTTTTCAACGCCCTGCACCTTGAGCCCGTATCCGACGTTGTCGATGACGTTCCGATGCGGGAACAGGGCGAAGTGCTGGAAGACCATGCCCATCTTGTCTCTGCGGAAGGCCTGCAATTCGGTGCCGTCGAGCTTCTGGACATCGGTCCCGTCGACCCACACCTCTCCATGAGTGACGTCGTGCAACTTGTTGACGGTCCTGATGGCCGTTGATTTGCCGGATCCGGAGAGACCCATGACCACGAAGAGCTCCCCTTGTTTCACCGAGAAGTTGACGTCGTCGAGACCGACGACGTGACCGGATCGCCGGAGAACCTCGTCCTTGCCATACCCTGCCTTGACCAGATCGAAGGCCCGGCCCTGGGGCTGGGGCCCAAATATCTTGTAGACGTTGTCGAGTCGGATGATCTCCTCGCCTCCGGGTGCCATGTGCCTCCTTTTGGTCGCTTGGCGCCAGACGACGGACGCTGAAAGAGCCATGTAAAACAGCACGAACGCCGGCCGCCCGACCAGTGAACCTAACAGGGTGATCCCGATGGTGACCCGCAGACCGCCAACTCCATGAGAGACGACATCGTCGGCTTCGACCCCCTACGATCGAGCGAAATCACGGCGAAGGGAACCCATTGAACATTCTGGTCGCGACCGATGGCGCTCTCGATCCGGACCGAGCGGCCGACGCCGTCGCTCGCTGGTACGTCGACGGGGACAAGGTGACGGTGTTCACCGTCCTCAGCGTCCCCACCGAGTTTCTGCGTGGATTGGACAGCTCCGGGGTGACCGGTGCGGCCCAGATCGCGTTGGAGGCGGGACAGACACTCGGGGCGGGTGACCGAGCGGCGGAACGTCTCATCCGCACCATGCCCGCCAAGGACACCACGAAGAGGGACTCACCCGTGCTGCATGCACTCGCCAACACCGCGAGTGAGCGCACACAACCCATCGTGGACGCCCTCAAGGCAAAGGGGATCGCGGCGAACAGCAACTGGCGGTCCACGGAGAGCAAGACGGCGCGCACGATCCTGGCAAAGGTGAAAGACTTCGACGCCGACCTGGTGATCATCGGAAGCCACGGCACCGGCCGCTACGAAGGGCAGCTCGGCGCCACCGTGACCAAGCTGGTGCGTCTTGCACCGGCGACAGTCCTCGTCATTCGTAACCCAACCAAGACCAAGGACTGACCCTCCCCGTGCGATGGGTCGCCGAGACCGCCTGGCTGGGCGGCGACGGTCTCGTCAGCGACGTTGTGATCGAGGTGGACGGAGGTCGATTCACCAGGGTCGAGCCGGGGGCGGACGCATCGGGGGCGACACGGTTGCCCGGGGTGACCCTCCCCGGCCTCGTGAACGCCCACTCCCACGCGTTCCATCGGCTGTTGCGGGGACGGACTCATCGTCGCGGAGGAGATTTCTGGCTATGGCGGGACCAGATGTACGAGGTGGCGCGCGGGCTCACCCCCGAACGCTACGAGCGAATCGCCACCGCCGTGTTCATCGAGATGGCGATGGCGGGGATCACCGCCGTCGGAGAGTTCCACTATGTCCACCACCAGACCGACGGGAGACCCTACGAGAGCCCCAATGAGATGGGTCACGCTCTGATCAGGGCGGCGCGGACTGCGGGTATCAGGATCTGCCTGTTGGATGCCGGCTATTTCACCGCAGGGTTCGGAAACACAGAGCTCAGCCCGGTCCAAGAGCGGTTCCGCGACAGCTCTCCGGAAGCATGGATGAGTCGGGCCCGTGAGCTCGCCGACGCCTACGAGGGCTCGGCCGACGTCCGGGTCGGACTCGCCCCCCACTCGGTCCGTGCGGTGCCCCCGGAGACGCTGCGTCTGGTCGGAACGGAGGTGAGCGCAGATGAGCCGTTGCATGTGCACCTCTCCGAGCAGCCAGCCGAGAATCTCGAGTGCGAGCAGGCGACCGGGATGACCCCGACCGCCCTCCTCGGCGAGTCTGGTTTGCTGGGCTCGGCGGCGACGCTGGTGCACGCCACCCATTTGACCTCCTCCGACATCGAGGAGATCGGTTTGTCACACAGCCGGGTTTGCTATTGCACCACGACCGAGCGTGACCTCGCAGATGGGATCGGTCCGAGCGCTCGGCTGTCCTCGGCCGGTGCAAGCATGTGCGTCGGGTCGGATTCACACGCAGTCGTCGACCTCTTCGAGGAGGCCCGGGGAATCGAGATGCACCAGCGTCTCAGCACGGGCCGTCGCGGCGTCCACTCGGCCTCGGAGCTCGTGTCCGCCATGACGGCCGGGGGAGCCTCGTCACTTGGGCTCGACGGGGGCATGTTGGAGGAGGAAGCACCCGCGGACTTCGTCGTCGTCGACCTGGATAGCCCACGTCTCGCCGGATTCGAAATGGAACACGGATTGGAGACAATCGTCTTCGCCGCGACCAACGCCGACGTGAGCGACGTCTTCGTGGGCGGGCGGCAGATCATCCGTGGAGGTCGTCACCACGGTTGGGATGGGGCGAGACCGGCGCTGGCTCCGCCGGGGTAGGCCAACCCCACCGATAGGCTCCGGACATGGGCAGACCCATCGTCTGGATGGCGGCCCTCGCCCTCGTTCTCGCGTCGTGCACGGACGATGCCCCGACTACCGAGCCTGCCGCCGATTCCAAACCGGAGAGGGCTATCGGGCCCGGCAGGCTCGTGGTCCTCGACTCGTCGGGTGATGTGGTCGTGATCGACCCCGACGGCGCCAACCGGGTGTCGGTGACGGACGACGCGGGCGAGGGCGCGGTGTATACCCAGCCGATCTGGTCACCGGACGGCTCTCTTCTGGCCTGGGGGCAGTTGAGCGAAGAGGGATTCGCAGTCGCCATCCAGGAGCCAGGAGTGGACCCGAGGACCCTCGTTGAGACGTCGAACTTGCCCTTCTATATGTCATGGTCACCTGACGGGCAAAGCCTCGGTGTGCTCCACAACGGCATCCGCGGCATCGACTTCCGAATCGTCGACGTCGGCAAGGGATCCAGCATCGCCGTCGACACCGCGGCGCCCTATTACTTCTCGTGGAGCCCCTCCGGCGACCAGGTGGTGACCCACGCCGGCGAGGACCGTGTCGAGACGATCAGACCGGACGGTGACCGGCACGAACTCGTCCCCACATCACCGACCTATCTGGCCCCACAGTGGACACCGCGCGGCACATTCCACGTCGTGGGGGACGAGTTGGTCATTGAGGACGACGAGGGCGAGAGAGCCCCGGTTGCGAGCGTCTCCGGTCTGGCGATGTTCATCGCCAACCCGCAAGGGACCAGGGTGGCACTTCAGCTGGCCGGAGGGAACGGTGCGATTCAGGTCGCGTTGGAGGAAGTCCCTCGGGCTCCGTCCGGGAGTGTTGTCGTGATCGATCTGGAGACCGGGGTCGTCGACGTGGCCCAACAGAGCCTCTCCCTAGGCTTCTTCTGGAGCCCCGACGGCGAGTCCCTGCTGGTCTTGACCCCGGATGGGGAGGTCGTGGTGCCCCGGGTGTGGAGCGGGCCTGGGGACACGACCGACTACCCCGGGTACCTGCCACCTCCGGCGATGCTTCGGGACACATTCCCGTTCTTCCCTCAGTACGCCCAGTCGGTCAGGTTCTGGTCACCTGACTCCTCGATGTTCGCCCTTGCAGGTGACATAGAGGGCGAACAGGGCATTTGGGTCCAGGACCTGTCCCGATCGCAGCCCACCAAGGTGTCGGAAGGTACCTGGGTTGCATGGTCGGGCGAAAGACCCTGAGATCACCCGACAACGACATCCGACCACTCGTCGGTGACATCGACTACCGAGCCGGCCACGTCGACCTCCATGGACTCTCCGTCGGTTCGCAGACGCAGACGCTCGTGGTTGATGTCGACGAAGAGCGTCACGCCGCGGAGACGGACCTGAAAACGCAGGCCTTGCCATTCGTCCGGCAGTCGAGGATCGAACCGGACCCCCTTTCCATTGTGGGACAGACCGGCGAACCCGTAGACGATCGCCATCCATACACCACCGGCCGACGCGATGTGGACACCGTCGGTCGTGTTGCCCTGGAGGTCCCCGAGGTCCATCCACACAGCTCGGCGAAAGTACTGCATGGCCACATCCGGGTAACCGATCTGGGATGCCACGATCGATTGCACACACGCCGAGAGTGAGGAGTCCCCCGTCGTCAGGGGGTCGTAGTAGTCGAAGTTGGCCTTGCGGAGATCGGCGTCGAACTCGTCCGGCAGGAGCAGCATGGCCATCACGACATCAGCCTGTTTCAGGACCTGGTACCGGTAGATGACGAGGGGGTGATAGTGCAGCATGAGCGGATAGTTCTCGGCCGGCACGTTCTCGAAGGGAAACGGCTTCTTGGAGAGAAACGCCTTGTCCTGCATCGTGATGCCGAGACCGCCGTCGTAGGGGACGAACATCTCCTCGGCGCACCGCGCCCACTCGTCCGGCTCGTCATCGGCGACTTCCAAGCGTCGGGAGAGCTCTTCCCACCTCTGTGAGCGCTCGTCGCGCATTCGCTGCACGGCGTCGACTGCGAATCGGAGGTTCATCCTCGCCATGAGGTTGGTGTAGGCGTTGTCATCGACGATGGCGGTGTACTCGTCCGGCCCGGTGACACCGTGGATGTGGAATGTGCCGTCGTCGTGGTGGAATCCGAGGGAGGCCCATAGACGTGCCGTCTCCACCAGCATCTCGACGCCGATGTCCCACAAGAGGTCGTCGTCACCGGTTATGGAGACGTATTGACGTATTGCGTAGGCGATCGCGGCATTGATGTGATATTGGGCGGTGCCGGCGATGAAATACGCCGATGCCTCGTGACCGTTGATGGTCCGCCAAGGGAACAACGCTCCTCTCTCCGACAGCATCTCGGCCTTCTCCCTCGCCGCGTCGAGCATTGCGTAGCGATGACGCAGAAGGCCGGCGGCCGCCGCAGGCCGCGTATACGCGAGGAAGGGGAGCACGTAGATCTCGGTGTCCCAGAAGATGTGACCCTCGTAAGCCTGACCGGTGACGCCCTTTGCCGGGATTCCGGACTCGTGTAGCTGAGCCGAAGCCTGATGAAGCTGGAACAGGGCCCAACGCACGGCCTGCTGGGTCTCCTCGCCCGCATCGATCTCGATATTGGCCACACTCCAGAACCGTTGCCAGGCCCGCGCGTGGTTTCGCACCATCCCCACCAATCCCACGTCGACGGCGCCGTCGACCGACTCTCCCGCCCTCTCCATGGCCAGTTCTCCGGTCCGGTAGGAACTGATCTTGTCGAGGACCATTCGCTGCCCCGCCTCGACCTCGGTGAAAACGCGGACATGGGGGCGGTCCTCGTCGAAGACCGGGTCGACCTCGTGGGGAGTGTTGAGCACGTGATCGACGCCGATCCCGAGTGCGAGCCCCGAACGCACCGTCTCATACCCCGCATTGATCCTCAGCCCCTCGATGGTGAGCCGTGATTGTGTGAGCACACGTCGTCCGAAGTCCTTGGCGCGCCGTGGGTCTGCACCGTTGCCGATGCCGAGGTAGTCGGTGTCTTGTCTGTCGATGAGGTACGAGTCGAACTTGACGTGTGCGTCCGCGCTCGACACGAGTTGAAGACGTGTGGCAACGATGTCCGGTCTCGCCACCGACACCATGCGCGTGGCACGGATACGGACATCGGCCCCGGAGGCCGTGGTCAGCCGGTACCGATGCGAGACGATGCCTCGCCGGAGGTTCAGCCTGCGCCACCATCCCGTCAGCTCCGCGTGATTGAAATTGATCGGCTCGCCGTCGATCGTGACACGGATGACGGTGGGGTCGGGTACGTAGAGAATCGTTTGACCCAGGGTCGCCAACCCGTACGCAGACTCGGGATACTCGATGGGCCACGTCTCGTAGAAACCGTTGATCAGCACGCCGGGTTGATGGATCGGGGAACCAGTGTGGAAGCCGCCTCGAACACCGATCATGCCGTTGCCGAGTGCCATCACCGTTTCGAGTAGTGGGAGAGCCTCGGGGTGGAATCCTCTCTCGACGATTGCCCAGGGATCGATGGGGTAGACGTCGTGGGGCAGCACGGTGGCTCTGATCGGCGCCCGGCCCAGCGTCACAACAGCTCCCCGAGGTCAGCGACGACCACGTCCGCCCCCGCCTCCCGGAGACGATCCGGGTCTGTGTCCCGCGCCACACCGACGACCAGGCCGAATCCACCCACTGCACCAGCCTCGACACCGGCGATGGCGTCCTCGACCACGACCGCTCGGTCGGGAGGGGCGTCGAGCAACCTCGCCGCCTCGAGGAATGGGTCCGGCTGAGGTTTGCCGGCCAGGCCCCGACCGG
>JASFVB010000143.1:0-7040 GCA_050050035.1 Acidimicrobiia bacterium
CTCTTGCGAACGACATGACGGTGCTTCGCCCAGACGTCGGGGAGCACAACGATGTTCAGCAGACCTGTCTCGTCCTCGAGATTGAGGAAGTAGACCCCTTTCGCGGTGCCAGGCCGTTGCCGATGGGTGATCACCCCGGCCACCTTGATCCTGGCCCGGTTGCGACGCATCTCGAGCGCCTCAGCGGCGGTGAGACACCCATCCAGTTGATCACGGACGAAACTCATCGGGTGACGTGACGACACCGAGGTGGCCCAGAGGTCGGCGCGGTGATTCTCCTCCTCACTCATCATCGGCAGCTCGGGCGCCTCGACACCCGGCGACAGGGCGAGACGCCCCGGGTCGATCTCGGCGAGGGCGCCGGCGGCCCACATCCCCTCACGACGACCGAGCCCGATCGACTCCAGTGCGCCGGCGGCGGCGAGACCCTCGAGGGCGTCCACGTCGAGACCGGTCCGGAAGGCGAGATCCTCCGGAGAGGTGAACTCGCCACCGAGGATGCGGGCAGCCTCGACCCGGGTCACCTCCCCCTCCCCGAGGTTGCGGACGTAGCGCAACCCCATGCGCACCCCTACGGCAGGCCGCACCGGGTCGTCGACATGACCTCTCCCCCGCCGCCAGCTCTGCCCCAGATAGGCGACGACATCATCGGGGTCGGCATCGATGGGCTCCACCGTGCAGTCGTGCCAGGACACGTTCACGTCCGGCCCCAACACGACGACACCATGTCTCTGCGCGTCCTGAACCAACGAGTTGGGGCTGTAGAACCCCATCGGCTGGGCATTCAACAGCCCGGCCAGATACTCGGCCGGGTAGTGGAACCGAAGCCAGGCAGACATGTAGACGATGTAGGCAAAGCTCACCGAATGACTCTCCGGGAAGCCAAAGCTGGCAAACCCCTGGAGCTTCTCCCAGATCTCGTCGGCGGCAGCGGCGGTGATCCCGTTCAACGCCATCCCCGCATACACCTCGTCCCGCAGCCTCCCCATCGCCTCTTCGGAGCGTTTGTGTGTCATCGCCTGACGGAGCCGGTCCGCCTGCGACCCGTCGAACCCTGCGCAGATCCGGGCCAGCTCCATGAGTTGCTCCTGGAAGATGGGAACACCCAGGGTCTTCTTCAGGATCTCCTCGGTGGAGGGATGCGGATAGCTGACCGGCTCCTCACCGTTGCGACGACGCAGATAGGGGTGGACCGACTGGCCCTGGATCGGGCCGGGACGGATCAACGCCACCTCGACGGCCAGGTCGTAGAAGGTCTTCGGCTTCATCTTGGGCAGCGTCGCCATCTGTGCCCGGGACTCCACCTGGAAGAGCCCCACCGTGTCCGAGCGGGTCAGGGACGCGTAGATCGACGGCTCCTGGGGGATGCGTGCCAGATCGACGTCGACGCCGTGGGTGTCCTCGATCAGGTCGGTGGCGAGATGGAGGGCGTTCAGCATCCCCAGGCCAAGCAGGTCGAACTTGACGATGCCCACCGCCGCCGAGTCGTCCTTGTCCCATTGGATGACGGTTCGTCCCTCCATACGCCCCCACTCCAGAGGCACCACCTGCCAGAGAGGACGGTCGGCGATGACCATGCCTCCGGAGTGGATGCCGAGATGACGGGGGAAACCGTCGAGACGCCAGCAGATGTCATAGATCATCTCGGCGGTCATCCCCTCGGGCAACGCGGTGTCCATGTTGCGCAGCTGTGCGGTGTCGCGTGTGTCCACGTATTTGGAGAGACCGTCGACCTGGGCCTGGGTGAAGCCGAAGGTCTTCGCTACGTCGCGAAGGACCGAGCGCGCCCGATAGGTGATGACGTTGGCGACCATCGCCGCCCGCTCCCGCCCGTAGCGGCGATAGCAGTATTGGATGACCTCCTCGCGTCGGTCCGCCTCGAAGTCGACGTCGATGTCGGGAGGCTTGCCTCGCTCCTCGGAGAGAAAACGCTCGAATGGGAGATGGAGCCGTATGGGGTCGACGCGGGTGAGCCCGATGCAACGGCATACCGCAGAGTCGGCGCCCGACCCTCTGATCTGACAGAAGATGTCCTGGTCCCTGGCAAAGTCGACGAGGTCCTTGACCACAAGGAAGTAGCCGGGGAAACCCAGCCGCTCGATGATGTCCAGCTCGTGGGTCAGACGTTGCCGCGCGCGGGGGTCGATGCCGTCCTCCGACCCGGGGTACACCTCCCTCGCCCCCTCCCAGGTGAGATGTCGCAGATAGTCCATCTCGTCGCGGAAGTGACCCGGCATCGGGTAATCGGGGAGCTGTGGTGCCACCAGCGCCAGATCGAAGGCGAGACGTGAGCCCAGCTCGGCGCTGCGCGCCACGGCTCCCGGATAGCGGTCGAACCGCCACTCCATCTCCTTGGGATGTTTCAGATAGCGCTCGTCGGTGGCAGGTCGGAACCCATCCGCCTCGGCGAGAGTGCGACGGCCACCGATGGCGGCGAGGACTTCGGAGAGATAGGCGTCCGACCGGTCGTGATAGTGAACCTGGTTGGTGGCCACCACCGAGATCCCGAGCTTCTGGCCGACCTCCCACATGAGGTCGTTGCGCCCGTCATCCTCAGGCATACCGTGGTGCCACAGCTCGATGTGCGTCCTCGACCCGAACAGGTCACGGAGCCGGGAGACCTCGCCGATGGTTGCTCCGAGGTCGTGTGTCATCGCAGTCTTGGGCACCGCACCGGCGTGACACCCAGTGAGGACGTGGACGTCACTATTGGTGGCGGCGGTGGCGAGATCGTCCCAGGTGTAGATGGGGTGGTCTTTCTCGCCACGCATCTGGGCGTTGGTCACCAGACGGGAGAGGGTGCGGTATCCGTCGGGTGACCCGGCGAGCAACACGAGGTGGTCGGTCTCGGGGAGATCGGTCGGCTTGACGCCATGAGCCCGCACCGATCTGCCCCGTCTCAACCGACCCTGGCTGCCCTTGGTCCGGGCGTAGCGGTGACGGTCCCACTCCTCGGCTTTGGTCACCGGATCCACCTGGCCTTCGGGACGGGTTTCCAACCCGATCTCTACCCCGTATATGACCGGCAGCCCGGTCGTCTTCGCCGCTTGCCACAACCGGGAGGTGCCGTAGAAGCCGTCGTGGTCGGTCACGGCGAGGGCGTCGTAGCCGAGCTCGATCGCTCTTTGGACGAGATCCTCGGGATGAGACGCACCGTCGAGAAAGGAGAAGTTGGTGTGACAGTGGAGCTCTGCGTATCGAGACACCCGTCACACTATATCGAACATATGTTCGAGTCGTCGAGCACGGTGGTGGGCGTGCAGATACCCGTTCTGGGCGTAGAAAGCCTCGTTTCCCGAGGCTTTCTACGCCCAGAACGGGATGAGAGGTCGGGTTGGCGCGTTTTCTGGGTCGTCGCGGCCGGTCATCCCGCCGGGAGCCTCAGGTGGCGATTACGGGGCGGGCGTCTCCTCCGACGTGGTCCCGTCGATGATCACTGGAGTGTCCCCTCCTCCGAGGATCCACCCGAAGGCGCCACCACTCAACAACTCGTACTTGCGGAACTCGAGCAGTTGTGGGTCGAGCGACTCCGACACCAGCTGGTTGGCCTTGGCCTGACCCTGCGCCCTGGCGATCTCGGCGTCCCGCTCCCCCTCCGCCCGCACCACCGCGGTCTGAGCGTCGATCTGGGCTTGCTGTCGCCGGAATTCAGCCGCCTGGACATTCTGCTCCTCGGCGAGCTTGGCGTCGATGGTGGCTTGGAGCTCGGCCGACTGGGCGACGATGTTGCGAATCTGGACGGCTTGAATGTTCACTCCGCGTGGGCCCAGTTCGCTCCGCAGACCGTCCTCGGCACAGATGGCGATGTCGGCCCTCCGTGATGTGCGGGACTCCTCGAACCTGTACTGGGCGACACAGTCGCGGATTGCCTCACGGGAGGTGTTTCGCACCAGATCGAGCCGCACCCGATCGACGGTGCGGAAGTCCCTGTAGATCTGCTCGGCCTCATCGAGGTCGAGAGTCCACAAGACGGTGGCATCGATGAGTACGACGGCGTTGTCGGCGGTGACCGACTCGACCGCGTCCGCACTCCTCGCCTCTCCCTCTTCGACGTCGCTCGAGTAGGTCGACTCCTGTTGCTGACCGGGAAGCTGGGCGAGCGTGGCGAATGGGACGACCGCATGAAGACCCTCGGGATGGACCGTACGAACCCGGCCGAAGAGGACTTCCACGCCGGCATAGTTGTTGTCGACACTCCGCAGAACCGATAGGAAGCCGAACACCAGGGCCCCGATGACGGCCAGCAGGGCGACCCGTCTCAATACACGGGGCTCCCGCTCCATGCCCTGGTTGCCCTGTGCCCTGGCGACGAAGAAGAGGACGAAGGCGAGGACGAGCAGGAGAATCGCGATGACGAAGCGAAGCATGTCTCCGGTTTACCAGTCACCCAGCTGGCGACACGGGATTTCGCCCGAACGACCACTCGACACCCCGCTTCGGTGCTCCCTACGACCCAAGCCCCGTCCCCGAACCCGTTCTGGGCGTAGAAAGCCTCGTTTCCCGAGGCTTTCTACGCCCAGAACGGTATTTGCGGCCCGGGACGTCTGGCTTGCCTCGCTCAACGCCCGCAACCATTGCACTATCGCCCGGACCGGGAGAAGTGCATCCAGTCTTTCAGCGTGTTCCACCGCCCGCCCCAGCCCCAGCCGATCTCGTCGAAGGCGTGGGTTGCCACATCCCCCTCGAAGATCATCCCTGGCCGCTGGTAGTCCCGGTCCAAGTAGGCCGACGCCAGCTCCGGAAGCACCAGGTCACCCTTCAGGTACGGGTTGTGGAACGGGTTGATGTCGATGGCGAGCCCGAAGGCGTGTTGAGACCAGTTGGCCGAGCCGACCGCCGGACGGCACACGAACGAGGTGGTGTCGTTCCAATCGCCCGTCGGGTGAGCGTCGATCTCCTCGGCGGTGATCACCCTCATCTGCTCGATCGGGAAACGCGCGTCGAAGAGCTTGCGGAACACTTCGACGATGTCCTCCGCCGCAGAGGCATTCACGATCATCTCCCCGACGTGGAACTCACCGTCGAAGCCGACGTGGGTCATGGTGAGATAGCGCAGCTCATCCACAGTGACCGGGCACTCCTCCGTCCAGCTCGACCGGGCCAGCACGTCCGGTGGGATGGGCTCGATGGTGAACTCGTAGCTGACCATCCCCGTGAACCCAAGGACGCCCGGTGTCTCCAATTGCCGATCGACGAGCTCCGGTGGGGTGGGCTGCACCTCACCGTGGCCGTCGGGTCGCAACGGCAGCGGCCGGGTTCCAAGCCAGTCGGGTCTCGCGAAGGGGTTGCTCGTCGTCGTGGTCGGAGCGACGGTGGTCGTCGGTGCCTGTGTGGTGGGAGTCACCGGCGCAGTGGTGGTCGTTTGCGGGACCGGCGTGGCCGGTTCGGGGTCCGCCGCCGGTGCCGAGCAGGCACCGAGCACCAGGAGCACGACACCGATGGCCCGGGGGCGCATGACAGCGACTGTACCCGTGGTTGGCGCGTACTCCCTGGTAACCGGTTTGCCGACGACGCGGTCTGATAGCCAACGAGTTCGAAGGAGAATCATGGACAGCGTCATCGGAACGATCCTCAGCGGATTGGTGGCCGGCGTGGTCGTCGGGCCGCTGGCCCGACTGGTACTGCCCGGCCGACAGAACATATCCCTGGTCATGACCATCGCCATTGGAGCCATCGGAGCCATCGGCGGCGGTCTCATCTACCACGGTCTCGGCGGAAGCAACACCCCGGGCATCGACTGGATCAAGCTGTTCATCGAGGTCGTCGTGGCCGCGATCCTCGTGGTCATCTACGGGAGGATGCAAGACTCGAACGCCTGAGAGCACCGCCCGTGAGCGTGTGCAGTTGGGTGTAGAATCTCCACCCATCTGCACACGCTCACGGCGACCACCACAACTACATTCGCTTCATGAGAGACATCACCGTCGAGGTCCCCGGCGGGTCGATCAACGTCTGGCATCGCCCGGCATCAGCCGGTGCTGACACGGCCGTGCTCGTGCATGGGCTCACCGGAACCTCGCGGTGGTGGGCGAATGTCATCGACCATCTCCCGGTCGAACTGGGGCTCATCGCCATCGATGTCCGCGGGCGTGGAGGCAGCTTCGACGCCCCACCTCCATTCGATCTCGCCACGTACGCCGAGGACATCGTCCGCTGTCTCGACCGCTTCGAGGTCGAGAGAGCACTCGTGGCCGGTTACTCCATGGGTGGCTGGGTCGTTGGCGTGCTCGCCGATCATCATCCCGACCGTGTCGACCGTCTGGTGCTCGTCGACGGTGGTCTCGGACTCCCCCAGAACCCTGACCTCGACCCCGACGACATCATCGAGGCGATCGTCGGGCCGTCCCTCGCCCGTCTCAACGTGGTCTTCGAGGATGAGGAAGCGTTCTACGACTACTGGAAGGCACATCCCGCCCTCGAGCGGCACTGGGACGATGCCATGCGTCCCGCCTTTCGATACGAGTTACGCGAGACCGATAGCGGCTACTCGGTCGTCGCCAACCCCGACGCAATCAAGGAGAGCGCCCGGCAGATAACCGTCGACCCCGAAACGAGAAACGTCTGCGCGGGCGTGACGGTCCCATCCCATTTCATCGCCGTCGAGCGGGGTACCGCGGACGAGGACGGCGGAATGACTCCGCTGGCCACCGCCGAGCAGGCTGCGGCCGCCAATCCCAACCTCACGATGGAGTATCTGACGGGCCTCAACCACTACACGGTGATGCTCGGAGCGGGGGCCAAGTTGGTCGCCGCCGCCATCGTCGGCGACTAGCTACCGTTCGCCGCAGATGTCATCGATAACCAAGACCATTCGTCTCTCGGGCAAGGCCGGCGGCTCGATCGAGGATGCGGTCAGGACCGTCCTCGCCCGCGCGGCCACGACCATCTCCGACATCAACAAGTTCGAGATCGTCAAGGTCGGTGGGGAGGTAGACGAGTCGGGTGCGCCCACCTTGTTCACGGTGACCCTCGACATCACGTTTGGCATCAAGGACCCGGTCGAGCACGAGTAACACACACCGTTCTGTGGAGGCTGGACG
>JASFVB010000144.1:0-6922 GCA_050050035.1 Acidimicrobiia bacterium
GCACGGTGTCGTCATACGTCGTCGATGCCTTGCTCCCCCGTGGCGCGCCGATGTAGACCTCGAGGGACAGCTCGACATCGCCGTCGTACCGCAGGTACAGAAACTCCTTGTCGAAGGCCCAGAACACTCCGGCCTCTTCGTACCACCCGGCCGTCGACCAGGCATCCTCGGCTACACCGTCGACGTCGATCGTGATGAGGTCGTCAGGTGTGCGATCGGCCACCAGCGCGTTCTGCGGGATTATGGGGACGTCTACGAAGCCAGGTCGCTCCTCGCCCAGGGCGTCGTACACCTGTCCGAGCAGCTCACGGAACGCCTCGTCGAAATAGGAGTCGTTTCCCGAATCCTGGTCGCTCCCGTACCACCAGAACCAGTCGGATCCCTCGGCAAACAGCATCGACTCGTACGCGGAGGCGAGGACGTCGTCGGAGAAGTCGCCGGACTGCTCGGCCCGGCGAAGATCTTGTCTCGTCGCGTACAGGTAGTCCCAAGCACTTGCCTCCTCCTCCTCGCCGATCCAGGTGGCGTAGTTGGGCTGGAACCACGACGCGGGGAAGACGTCCTCGAGGGGAGCAACGTCGTCGTACATCCCCAGGTAGCTGGTCGGTGTGATCGTCTCGATCCACGGCGTCTCCGCCAGCCGGGTGTAGAGAGCATCGAGGAAGTCGATGCCGTCATTGGTATAATTCTCCCAGGCGTTCTCCCCGTCCAGGATCACCGAGACCAGTGCGGGACGCCCGGCGTCATGTGACGCCTGGACATCGACCGAGTCATACACGGCGCGCAGACGGCCGATGAAGTCGGCGACGGCGGCGTCGGGGGACATACCGGAGTACTCGAACCCGATCTGGTCGGACATGCGGATGTCACGGAAGAGCATCGCTACCGGCTCTCGCTGGTTGATCTGAACCGAGTACGGCTGATACAGGGTCGCGGCCTCGAGAACCGTGTCCGACGCATCGCGCTCGAACGAGCCGATGTCGAGGGTCTTGGCGAGCACGTCCTCACCGGTCGCCACCCAGGTGACTCCGTTCTTGGACAAGAGATTCATGATGTCCTGGGCCACGCTCCCCTCGCCCGGCCACATGCCGGCGGGTCGTCTTCCCAGCAATCGCTCCGCCGTGTCCAGACCGCGGGCGACCTGCTGGTCGCCGTCGGCGATCTCGCGAAATCGGTTGGAGGGCATCGTCGCCGCCGGGTCGCCGACCAGAGCGAGGTTGGTGTCGCCTATCAGGGGGAGGATCGGATGAGCCAGAGGTGTGGTGGTGACCTCGATACGTCCTTCGTCCCAGAGACGGGCGTGGAGCGGTATGACCTCCTCGATTATCTCGAGATGCTTGGCCAACAACACCGCTTTGTCGTCTTCGGAGAACCCCCTCTCTTTGTCGACGAGAGAAGCCAGGGGCTCCTCGGAGAGGATTCTCGGGTCGGTCCAAGCGAGGTTGAACAGCACTTGCAGGTCGCGAAAATCGTCGGCAACCCAAGAGTCGGCCAGCTCCTCGGGTGAGCTCCCGACCCTATCGTCGGCCAGCTCCTGGAACCGGGGGAACGTGGAGATGACGTCAGGGTTGACGTCGAAGAAGCGCTCGGCGATGAAGGTCTTCTCGTCGAATGTCAGCTCCGCTGCGGGGATCTCGGCGGCTACCCAGTAGGCGTCCTTGGCACCGCTTGCCAGGTCCTCCAGCTGGAGGAGCAGAACGGGAGTCAGGTTGAAGGTCACCGTCACTCCCGGATAGTCCTCGAGCATCGCGGCCATGTCCCAGTAGTCCTTGGTGGCATGGACTCTCACCCACGGTCGGGTGTAGACCCCGTCGGCATCCTTTGGGTAGAACGGCTGATGCTGATGCCACATCAGGTTGAGGTAGAGCACCGGCTCGCTGACGGCCGACGGCTCACTCGATGCGGGGGGCGAGGTGACCGAAGTCGTCGTCGGCTCGCCTTCACTGGTACAGGCGCCGACGATCACTCCCAGTGCCAGTGCCAGACCGAGAAGACGTCGCATCAGACGGCCACCACCGCTGCGTGCGGCGCCACCTCGAAGAGACCACCCTCGAGACGACCGTCACCCCAGAGGATCTCGGAGGCCGAGGCGGCGATCAGTGACGTTCGTGATGATCGATTGATGCCCACCACCACCCGACGCGGGCCAAGCACCCGCTCGAAGACGATGAGGTCATCGGTCGCGTCGAGGGGTCGCCACTCGCCGACGGTGAGCGCAGGCTCCTTGCGTCGAAGGGCGGTGAGCTCACGGATCGTTTGGTGGATCACATGCTTGGTGGGATCGGATTCCCACGGGAAGGCGCCACGGCACTCGGGGTCCTCCCCTCCCGTGAGACCGACTTCGTCGCCGTAGTAGATGCCGGGGGCGCCGGGGTAGGTGAGCTGGAGAACGGTCGCCAGCCTGAGTCGCCAGGTCTCGCCGCCGGACTCGGTGAGGAACCTCGGGGTGTCATGGCTGCCAATGAGGTTCTGGTTCGCCAGCGTCACCGGCCAGGCGTACTGGGCCCACATCCCGGAGAGACCGCCCATCATCCCGCGGCCGTCCAGCTCCTCGTCGGCGAAGAAGCGAAGACACAGGTCACGGAAGGTGTAGTTCATGGTGGCGTCGAATCGATCGCCCTGGAGCCATGTCGACGTGTCACCCATCACCTCGGCGAGGAGATAGGCGTCTGACCGGACATTGCGCACCGCATCGCGGAACCCATCCCAGAAGTCGGGGTCCACGTACCTCACCACGTCCATCCGCCAGCCGTCGATGTCGTACTCGCGAGGCCAGTACGAGGCCACTTCGAGCATGTAGTCCCTGGCCTCTGCGTTGGCCAGATTCACCCGTGGCATGGTGGGCACGCCATACCACGCCTCGTAGCTCGGCCGCACCGACTGGTGGCCTTCGGTCACCGGCACCATCTCGAGACCGAGCTCGTCTCTCAGGTGGCCGACGTACTCCTCCAGGCCCGGATGGTCGGAGAGGCGATCCTCTCGATAGCTGACCCTCAGCGGCCACTCCTCAACGACGAACCAGTCCCAGTACGGGGATTCAGGGCCCTTCTCGACAACATCGCCGAATGCGAAGAACCGGGGATGGACGTGGTTGAACGAGGCGTCGAGGATGACTCGAATCGACCGTGCGTGCGCCTCGGTGACCAACTCCTTCAGAGCCTGATTGCCACCCAGCAGCGGATCGACCTGGAGATAGTCCACGGTGTCGTAACGGTGGTTGGATGGCGAGGCGAATATCGGGTTCAGATAGACGATGTCGACCCCCAAGTCGGACAGATACCCCAGTCGCGCGGTGATTCCCGGCAGGTCGCCGCCCTGCCTCGCCCACGATTCGGGCGGCGACCCCCACTCGTGCAATTCCGGGTCAGCAAGCGCCCCGTGCCGGGCAAACCGGTCCGGGAAGATCTGATAGATGACCGCCCCCTTTGCCCAGTCGGGCACCGTGAACGCCTCAGTTGTGCCCAACCGCCAGCGGTCGATTCGCTCGACACCGCTCGCAATGCCCGAGGGCACGCGATAGACCCCCCGGCCGCTGGGGGCCCTGAACGCAAACGTGTACTCGGCGTCACCGGGCAGAGGGCCCGCCACCACGTCCCAGAAGACGAATCGGATGGTCCGGATGCTGGCGGTCATCGCGTACCCGGTTACCGCGTCGCCCGTGCGCACCACCAACATCCCGTCGGCAAGCGACGGATCTGTCCACACTCTCATCCGAACCGACCCGTCGACGTTGGTGTCACAGAAGGCGCGGTCGGACGGGTCGAAGCGGACGTCCCACGGCGTCACGTCTCCGGGGGTGCCGAAGACGCCGTGATCGTCCGTCAGGGCTACGGGCTCAGCCTTTGACGGCACCCTGAGTCAGACCCGAGACGATGTACTTCTGAAGGAAGAGGAAGAGGATCACCACCGGCACACCGGCCATCAGGGCCCCGGCGGCGAACGGGCCCCATCGCTGGTTGAACTGATCACTCAGGTAGCGGAACAGGCCAATGGACAAGGTGTAGTCGTCCGGGCTCCCCTGTCCGAGCACGGCATCGGCGAGAACGAAATCGTTGATGAGGAAGATGAACGAGAGCAGAAAGACCACGGCGAGGATCGGGGCCACCAGAGGGAGGATGATTCGGAAGAAGACCTGATGGTGACTTGCGCCGTCGACCTTGGCCGATTCGTCCAGATCCTTGGGGATGGTGTCGAAGAAGCCCTTCATCAGCCAGGTGTTCACCCCCAGTGCACCACCGAGATACACCAGGGTGAGACCGCTTCGCGTACCGAGGCCGATCGATGGGAACACACCCTTGATCTGCACCATGATCAAGAAGATGGCCACGAAAGCCAGGACCTGAGGGAACATCTGGATCAGCAACACCGACAGAAGCCCGACCCGGCGCCCCCGGAACCGCATTCGGGAGAAGGCGTATGCGGCCAAGGCCGAGAGGAGGGTCATGATCGCCGCGGCACCGCCACAGATGAGCAGGGTGTTGACGTACCAGTTGGTGTAGGGGACGCTTCCGGAGAAGAGCTCCCGGTAGTTGTCCAGAGTCAGCGTCTCGGGGATCAGCGTCTGTGAGGTCAAGGTCTGAAGGGGGTTCAACGAAGCCGAGACCACCCAAACGACCGGAAACATGGCGAAGATGAGGGCAAGCCAGGCCACCAGGTGACGCCACCCCAAGGTCTTCAGCCAGCCGGTGAACGGGCTCCGACCACCCATCACGGTGCCACCCGACGTCGTCTTCCTTTCGCGTCGTTGTGGCAGATCTCGGGCTTCGGGTATGGCAGTCATCAGACCACGTCCTCCAATGCTCTAGTTCTACGGAAGCTGATGGCGGAGACGGCAGCGACCATCAAGAAGATGAGGACCGCGATGGCCGAGGCGAAACCCCATTGCGCCCCCTGTCCCGACTCGAACGCCAGCCGGTACGTGTAGCTGATCAGGATGTCGGTATGCCCCGCCGGCGTGGCCGCTCCTTCGATCGGCGGGCCACCTTGGTTGAGCAGGTAGATGATGTTGAAGTTGTTGAAGTTGAATGCGAAGGAAGCGATCAGCAGAGGAGCGAGGGCGATCATCAGCAAAGGGAAGGTGATGCTGCGGAAGGCCTGGCGCGGAGTGGCCCCGTCGACATACGACGCCTCCTTCAACGACTCGGGGATCGCCTGGAGGGCGCCCGTGCTCACCAAGAACATGTAGGGGAAGCCAAGCCAGGTGTTGACCAACAGGATCGAGAGCTTGGCCATCGTCGGGTCACGCAGCCACGGGATGTCCGCGCCGAGGATCCGGTTGATGACACCGAACTCCTGGTTGAGCATTCCGGCCCAGAGAAGGGCAGTCATGAAGCTGGGCAGTGCGTAGGGGATGATCAGGAAGGCGCGGTAGAGCTTCTGACCCCGCATGCCCGGGTGGTTGAGAGCGATCGCCAGCCCGAGCCCGACCACGAAGGTCAGGGCCACCGAGGCGATGGCAAAGACGTAGTTCCATATCAAGACACGTAGGAACGGGCCCCTGATGGACTCTTTGGCGAAGGCGCGTGCGTAGTTGTCGAAGCCTATGAAGACCTGCCAGCCGGGATCGAGCGTGTCTCCGTCAGCGGAGGTGAAGAACCCGTCGACGGGCTCGTAGACGACACCGGTGGCGTTGTCGACGAGAATCCCGGTCGTGTCGTCATAGCTGTACAGCGGCTCGTAGACGGCCGCAGAGCCGATGGTGGCCGCTTTGACCGTCCCCTGCTCGCTGGGCACCTCGAGGGAGAGGATCTCGTCTTGACGGTCGCTGACCTCACCGATCTGCAGGGCCGTGTAGTCGTCGACACCCGTCACGTCGCCATCGGCGTCCGTTGTCACCCGGTCAGGCGTCAGGGTGTCGAGACCCTCCTCCGTCCCGAGGTACTCGGTGGCGTCCTCATCGACGAGATAGAAGGCGAGGGTCCCCGCTTCGTCTCCGAGGATCGTCATCTCGAAGCGGGTCGTTCCGGGGACGTTGGAAGTCCGGGAGGTGAGATTGTCGATCGCCTGGTCCTGACTCAAGCGATGGGCGATGGACGAGTTGGTCATCGAGATGTATCCCGAGTAGACGACCGGCACGACCTGGAAAGCGAGGGCGAAGACCGTGCCCGGGACCAGGTACTTGCCCGGCAGATTCCTCGGACCGAGATAGGCCCAGTCGATGAGGGCCGTGGCAATGGCGGTCACCACCAGCCCGGCCCACCATTTGTTGTCGATCATCATCGGGAGCCCGGCCAGGAACAGCGCGTTGACGGCCGCCAGGAACAGGAACTTGAGGACTACGCCCCAAGTAAAGGAGAAGCGTGGGGAGGCTGTCTCCCCACGCTTCTCGCCACTGGGGGAACCTGTTGTCTTGGCCCTGGCTTCGTCGAGCCCGCCAGTCGGTTCCCTGTCGGTCATGCTCGGGTCATCCCTCCGCGATGAGTGTGCGGATCTGCTCCGCAGCATCCATGAAGGCCTGCTCCGGGTCGCTACCGGTGAAGATCAACGCGTACGCGTCGGTCCACGCCTGCCACACCGATCCCATCTCGGGGATCGCCGGCATCGGGTAGCCATTCTGACCGGCCTCGCCGAACCCCTTCACGTTGGGGTTGTCGGCGGCCACGGCATCGAACGCCGCGGTGTTGGCCGGAGGACGGCCACCAGCTTCAAACAGTGCTTCCTGAGCTTCCTGGGTCGCCATGAAGTCGAGCACGAAGGTCGAAGCGATCAGCGGGTTCTCAGCGAATGCAGAGACCATGAAGCCCTGCACAGCGATGAACGGCTGGGGCTCACCACCGCCAACCGACGGGATGGGCTCCACCACGTAGTTGACACCGGCGTCGTCGAAGGCGCTGAGGGCCCAAGGACCAGTGATGGCAAATGGCGCCGCTCCGGTGCTGAAACTCTCGATCATCACGTCATACAACGTGTCGATGCTGATGAC
>JASFVB010000145.1:0-6898 GCA_050050035.1 Acidimicrobiia bacterium
GTCTCGAAGAACACAACACCGTCAGACGGGAGCACCGCCAGCGAGTAGGTGTAGGCGGCGAGAGACCCGAGCGAGATGAGGGTGTCCATGTTTGCGCTCCCGGTCCTTGCCTGACGCCACGCATGGACGTGGTATTGCGCGCCCGCCCAGAACACGACCGGTGTGACCAGGGCCCCTTGCAAAACGGAATTCCAGAGCTCGTGGGGTCCGAACAGGTGGAGGAGCATGGCCGGAGCCGACAATGCGAGGGCGAGCCAGAACCGACGAAGTTGCTCGGCCTCCTCCTGTGAGTACATGTCGACGACGTCGCGGGCCTCCCCATCGGCGTCCCGACGCGCCAGGGTGTAGCCGATCTTCGCCACCGCGCCGCTGAGATCGTCGACGTCAGCGCCGGGCGCGACCCGCACCGATGCCGACGCGCCGGCGAGATTGACGGAGGCGTTCTCCACGCCCTCTTGACGGCTCAGCACCCGCTCGATACGCACTGCGCACGTGGCGCAGGTCATCCCGTCGACGTCGAAGAGGACGGTCTCGGAGCTATCCATCGACGGCGTAGCCCTGCTCCTCGATGGTCTGCTTGATCTGGTCCAGACTCACCGCGCCGTCGTCGTAGCCGACTTCGAGGGTGGCGTCGGGGACGGAGACATCGACCATGTCTACGCCGTTCAAACCTCCGACGGCCCCTTCGAGACTCGTCTTGCAGTGATCGCAGTGGATCTCTGGGACCTGGAGGACGGTTCGAGTGCTCAATTGCTTCCTTTCGGGATCGTCTGACAGCGGTTGGGATCGGTGCAGGCCGTCGGGTCCATCGAAGTTGCTTGCTCGACGAGGTCGGCGAGACGCCGACGTGTACGAGTCAGCTCGGCCATTTGTCGGTCCACTTCGGCGAGATGCATCTCGAGTGACGCGATCACGTGACCGCAGGTCGACTCTCCAGCGTCACGAAGGTCGAGAATCATCTGGATCTCGAGAAGTGACAGACCGGCCGACTGGGCGTCTTGTATGAATGAGATTCTGTCGGCTGCGGTCGGGTCGTACTTGCGGTAGCCGTTCTCGGCCCTCTCCGGTTCCGGGAGCACTCCGATTTCCTCGTAGTAGCGGATCGCCTTGGTCGACACGCCGGTGGTCCTGGCGAGTTGCCCTATCTTCATGCTGCGATCATAGCAGCCAGACCTTCCAGTCGACTAGAAGGTTTGCGGGGAGATGCGAGGGTGGATCCTGAGGTCGGCATCGCATCGGCGGCGTAAGGCTCCACGAACCGGGAAGATGAGAGGACCCCGGGGGATACCCGGGGTCCTCCGAGGTGGAGTGAGCCCTAGCTCTCGCTGTCCACGATCTTGCCTCTGACCCGGGGAAACCGGACGGGGGCATGAGAGTGGCAATACTCGGCCTTGTTGTACTGGCTGAGCTTGGTCTCACATCCTGGCTTGGCGCAAACACGACCACGGGCGAACCGCTTCGAAGGGCGGGTCATGCCCTTGATCGCTGCACCTCTCACTGTGTCTGTCATATGGCCCTCCTGGTAATGGGCCGGCACTTTTGTTCAACTCGGGTCTCTCCGACCCGGCGTCCGCACCACGAATTCTCGATATGTCACTCGATGGTGTGTGCCGGAGCGCTAAAGGGAGCTAAACCCGCCCCCCTTGGGTATCGGCATTTAGACGACGGAACTTCTCTAGTTGGTTCCCTCGATACCCAGCTTCCTGAGAAACGCCCTGTTGTTGGGTTCTCTTCCCAAAAAGTCTACAAGCATTTCGTCCGCGTCCAAAGAGCCTCCCTTGCTGAGGACTGCTTCCCGGTAGGCCTTACCCACTTCGGGGTTCGTCACACCTTCCTCCTCGAACCGGGAGAACATGTCGTCGCCGAACACCTCGGCCCACATGTATCCGTAGTAGCTGGCGTCGTATCCGCCCATGATGTGGCCAAACGACGCCATCGGGAAGGTGCCTCGATGTGGCGGGAGCAAGGTGATCTTCGTGCCCTCTGCCGTGATGGCATCGAGGTCGCGGTTGGCACCGGCATGGATCTCCTGGTCCCACCAGCCATAGCACATCTGTCGCAGCTGGAACATTGCCTTGTTGAGCCTGCGGGCGGCCACGAGTTGAGACACGAGCTCTTCCGGTATCGGCTCCCGGGTCTCGTAGTGACGAGCAAAACGGGCAAGGACATCCGGGCGCCATATCCAGTGTTGCATGATCTGGCTCGGGGCCTCGACGAAATCACGCTCGGTCTGGGTACCCGAGAAGGTCGCCAGCTCGGTTCGCCCCAGATTCTGATGGAGAACATGGCCGAACTCGTGGAAGAGTGTCTCGACCTCGGAATGCTGGAGAAGCGAAGGCGATTCCTTCGTGGGCTTGGTGAAGTTGGCGACCATCGCACACACGGGATTCTGGAAGCTGCCGTCCTCCAACAGCCGACTCCTGACGAGTGGGAACTCGGCGGCGTGGCCGTACTTCCCCTCCCGCGGGAACAAGTCCAAATAGAACCGGGAGATCTCTTCCCCGGTGTCTGCCTCGTGGATCGCGAACATCTGCACGTCTGGGTGCCATGAGTCGAACTCGGAGATCTCGGTGAAGGCGATCCCAAACATCTCCGCAGTGAGGTCGAACATCCCCTGGAGCACCTGAGGCAGCGGGAAGTACCTGGCCACCTCGAAGTTGTCCACGCCGTAGTCGGTCTTTCGCTGCTGCGTGTCGTAGTACGACCAGTCCCACACCTGAACGTCGGTGTCCCCAGTGTCCGTTTCCAGGAGCTTGGCGACCTGGGCGATTTCGTCTCTGGCGGCCTCGGTGAGTGGGTCGATCAGCTCGTCGTACATTTCCTTGACACGCTCGGGGGTCTTGGCCATCCGGGTCTCCAGACGGTGATGCGCCCAGGTGGGCAATCCGAAGGCCTCTGCTATCTGCTGACGCAGATCCAGAGCTTCCTCGAGGAGTGCCCGGTTCTCGTCCACGGCCACGGTGTTGAACTTGAAACGAAGCTGCTCGCGGAGATCCCGTCTCGGCGAGTTCTCCAGGAAGGGGATCATCTCCGGGTATGCGATGGTGACCTTGTGCCTCCCGGTCTCCTCATCGAGGCTGAGCCCGTCGATGAAGGCGTCGGGCATGCCTGCGAGGTCCTCGCGGGTGCACAGAATCCAGGCGTCCCACTCGTCGATGTTCTGCTGGAAGCGAACTCCCAGCTCGATGCCGCGTTGAGTCATCTTCTGGACGCTCTCGCGCGTCTCCGGGTCCAACTCGTGGCCGGCTCGGCGCAGGTCGCGGAGGGTGAAGTCGAGCAGCCGTTTCCTTTCCCCCGCGAGTGAGTCCGCTTCCTGTGTGGCGGCGTACTCCTGGACCGCAGCGTTGAGGTCGTCCCGAAAGTAGATGTCGGAGCCCCACTTGGCCATCTTCTCCTCGGCCTCCTTGGCCGCCGACCGAACGTCCTTCTCGGGATGGACGTACCCCATGAACGTGTACTGCGTCGTGGCGTGGTCGAGGATGTCGGCGATGCGGTCGAGTGGGCGCAGAGTGTTCTCGAAAGAGCGGTCACCGGCGACACCGACGATGGCGTCGAGGACCTCCTCGGCCTCGGCGATGGCTGTGTCGGTGCCCTCGGAGATCTCGTCGGGTGTGATCGTGGAATAGCTGGTCATCGGCCGGTCAGCGTAGTTCCGCGGGTCACTTGGACGGAGGGGTGAAGAGCGCCTCCGCCTGCTCCCGCGTGAGCGCCTCGCCCGGGTTGACGCCGTGACGATCGACTGCGGCGTGAATCCCGGTGGTGGGGTCGGGGAGCTCCACTGGTGTGTCACTGCCGCCGAGGAGCGGCACCCCCGCCTCCAGAAGCGATCGAAACGGGTACACACGGCTCATCCGTTCGGGGCCTAGCCGCTTCTCCAGCCACTCGTACTCCGAGGCGATGAACGCGGGTTGGACGGAGGCGGTGACCCCGAGACGTGCCATGCGCTCGATGGCCTCTCCGGTGAGGACGGAGGCGTGCTCGACGCGGAGACGAGCCGGGTCCGCCCCTTCCCCGACCAACTCCTCGTACACGTCGAGCAGGAGATCGTTGGCACGGTCTCCGATCGCGTGGACGGCGACCGAGCCGCCCAGCTGGAGCGAGGCGCGTCCCATCTCGAGCAGGTGACCATGGTCGAATCTCTCGATGCCTCTGGTGTCGGGTCGGTCGCTGAACGGCTCGTACATCGCTGCGGTGTGCCCGCCCAGACCACCGTCCATGAACGTCTTGTATCCGTGGAATCGAACGTGCCCCCCCGCCTCGTCGATGCGTGTCTTGGCCGTGACGAGGTCCTGAGGTGTCCGGGCGATCACCAGAGCGTCGATGTCGACGGGAAGATCCCGCGCAAGTCTCTCCAACGTGCCGACCTCGTCGTGGACACCGCACCAGACCGCCGTCGACAGGGAGATCATCCCGGTTATCGACCCGATCCCCATGCGACGGAGACCGGCGAGAGCGGTCAGTATCTCCAGATCTGTGGGAGGCGAGACCAGGGGGTCCAATGCCGTCGAAACCGGTGTGATGGCCGTCTCTCTGAGGATGCCGTTCGGTCGGCCCCGGGGGTCGCGGTCGAATGAGCCACCGGGAGGGTCCGGCGTCTCGGAGTCGATTCCTGCCAACTCCAACGCCGCTCGGTTCGCCACGGCGATGTGCCCGCAGTAGCGGTAGAGCAGCACGGGGCGACCCGCGGCGACGTCGTCGATGTCATCGGCCGTGGGTAGCCGCAGCTCTTGGACGCCCTCGTCGTTGAGTCGCTGCCCGACGATCGGGCCTTCCACCTTCTCGCCATGAGAAACGACACGCTGCATGACCGTGCCGAGATCCGGCGCGTCCATGAGCTCCAACCCGTTTACGAGAGTGGCGTACCCGAAGGGGTGGAAGTGGTGATCGTGGAGCATCTTCAGAGATGGTCGGGCATGGTCGTCTCGACAATCGAGCGCAGCTCTTCGTGGACCTTGCCGTTGCTGGCGACATGGGCCTTCGTCTCGAGCTGGTTGGCCTTTCCGGTCTCGTCGGTGTGTGTCCCGCCGGCCTCGATCACCAAGAGCAAGCCGGCCGCAACATCCCACGGGCGCACTCCCTGCGACCCGCCATGCTCCCAGTAGGCGTCGTAGCGCCCCGAGGCGACCCAGGCAAGATCGAGGGCGGCGGCCCCGAGACGCCTCGTGCCCTGGCTCTTCAACATGACGGCTTCGACGACCCGCAGGTAGGCCCCGGCGTGGGTGGTTCGGTCGTAGGGGAACCCGGTCGCGACCAGCGACTGGTCCAGGGTCTCAGTTTCCGAGACATGGATCGGTGATCCGTTCATTGTCGATCCCTCACCGGCGACAGCCACATACTCGTCGTTCCTGGCGACGTCGACGATCACACCGACCAGAGGAGCACCGTCGTCCCAGAGCGCCACCGAGACCGCAACCTGTGGGACGCGGTGGACGTAGTTGACCGTGCCATCGAGCGGGTCGACGATCCACACCCGACCATGACGCCAGTCGTCACCTCCGCCTTCCTCACCCAGAATGCCGTCGTCGGGGAAATGGCTCTCGATGATGCGTTTGATGGCATCCTCGGCATGGTGATCCACCTGCGTGACAGGGTTCACCGCGCTCTTCATCTCCGTGTCGAGGGGTTGGAAGAAGCCGGTCTGGACGACGTCGGCCCCTGCCCGTGCGGCTCTCACCGCGACCCAGACATCACCTTCCCACATGGCGAGGGACTCTAGGTTTCCTACCCTGCCCGACGTGAAAGCCGTCCTGCTCGCACTCGTCGGGGCAGTCGTATCGTTTCTGGCATTCCCGCCTTTTGGCCCGGGACTGCTGATCGTCGCGGGGATCACCCTCTTCCTGTGGGCGCTTCGCGAGGTCGAGACACGGCGCGCCGGCTTCTGGATCGGGTTCGGTTACGGGATCGCGTTCTTCGGTGGCTTGATGTGGTGGTTGGTCGAGCTGGAGCTCCTCGCCCTGATCCTGGTTCCGGTTCAGGCTCTGTTCCTCGCTGTCTACGGCTGGTGGTTGGCTCGGTTCCGCGATACCACGCCAGGGATCTGGTTGACGCTTGCCGTGGGGGGTTGGGCGGTCATGGAACTGGTTCGATATCACTACCCGGTCGGTGGGCTCGAGTGGGGTGCAGCGGGGTATGCACTCTCGGACAGTCTCCTCACACGGCTACCGGCGATGGTCATCGGGACCACCGGTCTGACCATCCTCGTTGTGCTGATCGCGGCGACTTTTGGCCTCGTCCTCTCTCGTGCCCCTGGTCGAGTGACTCTCTTGGGAGGTCTGGTGGCTGTCGTGTTCGTCTCCGGCTCCTACGTCTGGATCATGTGGGGCGGATTCGCGGGGCCGGCACATCTCGTGACGGTGGTCCAGGGGTCCACCCCATGCCCGTTCACACATTGCCCACCCAACGAACGTCTTCGCACCTTTGAGCAGCACCTGGAGCTCACCCGGTCGCTACAGCCGGAGCCCGGGCTCGTCATCTGGCCTGAGGGCTCGACAGGATCGACCAATGCCGACCCGGTGTTGAACGGAGAGGTCCGAGATTCCATCGCCACAGAGGCACGTCGTCTCGGATCACCGATGCTCATCGGTGGTGACCGCATACTCAGCGAGACCGAGTGGGTCAATGCCAACGTCTACTTCGACCGTGAGGGCGAGATCGTGGGTGAGTATCGCAAGCAGCACCCGGTTCCATTCGGCGAGTACATCCCCCTGCGGCCTCTGTTCGACTGGATACCCGCGCTGGACCGTGTGCCACGGGACATGATCCCCGGTGACGGTGCGGTGGTCATATCCGGTGTCGGGTCGGTCATCTCCTTCGAGGGTGGGTTCTCTCGCTACGCGTTGGAGACGCGTAGAGCCGGAGCAGACATGATCGTGGTCAACACCAACGAGGCCTCGTACGG
>JASFVB010000146.1:0-6870 GCA_050050035.1 Acidimicrobiia bacterium
GAGCCCTATCACGTGGTCGGTGACCTACCCGCCAAGAACATCGACACCGGCATGGGTCTCGATCGAGTGGCGGCGGTGATGCAAGACGCACCCACGGTGTTCGACATCGACACCACACGGGAGATCCTCCGCACGGCCGAGCGCTACACCCGTCTCGAGTACGGAGCCTCCGAGCGCGCAGATGTGTCACTTCGGATCCTCGCCGACCATGGGCGCACGGTGACCTTCCTCATCGCAGACGGCGTCGTTCCCTCCAACGACGGCCGTGGGTACGTCCTCCGTCGTGTTCTTCGTCGAGCCGTGCGTCATGCCTGGCAGTACGGAGGTGAGGGCCTCGTCGTGCCGAAGCTCGCCGACACGACCATCGACGTGTTGTGTGACGCCTACCCCGACCTCGAGGAGAAGAGGGACTTCATCCTGGACGTGGTGACGAGGGAAGAGGAGCGATTCCGGCGCACGCTCGACTCCGGCCACCAACTGCTCGACACCGAGTTGGAGGACAGCGCCGGCCTCAGCGGCAGTACCGCCTTCAAGCTCCACGACACATTCGGCTTCCCCATCGACCTCACCAAGGAGATCGCAGCCGAACGGGGTGTCGAAGTCGACGTGGCCGGTTTCGAGCACGAGATGAGTCTCCAACGCGAGCGAGCCCGCTCCGCATGGAAGGGAGCAGAGCTGGCCGAGACAGCGGACGCCCACCGGCTGATCCTCGACCAGCACGGCCTGTCGGACTTCGTGGGTTATGACTGGGAGACGTCGGATGGTGTCCTGCTGGCGATGGTCGCCGACGGTGAGGTAGTGGACCGCGCCGATGCCGATCGTGTGGTGGAGGTGTTCTTGGACAAGACACCCTTCTACGCAGAGGCCGGTGGCCAGGTTGGCGACACCGGGGTCATCGAGACCGACACGGGCCAGGCCGTTGTCCTCGACACACAGCACGTGATTCAGGGGTTGCACGGCCACAAGGCACGGGTGACCAGTGGCCATCTCCAGACCGGCCAGCCTGTCCGGTCGGCCATCGACAGCCCGAGAAGGGAAGCCATCCGCAAGAGCCACACCGGGACACACGTGCTCCATTGGGCGATCCGTGATGTGCTCGGAGACCACGCCAATCAAGCCGGCTCGCTCGTGGACTCGGGGAGACTTCGTTTCGATTTCGCCCACTTCGCTCAGGTTGCACCGCCCGAGCTCGCCGAGATCGAGGCCGAGGTCAACCATCGTCTCGTGGACAACGGGCGTGTGACGACGACCGTGACAACGAAGGACGAGGCCCAGCGGATGGGTGCCCTGGCCTTCTTCGGAGACAAGTATGGAGAAGTGGTGAGGGTGGTGAAGGTGGGTGATTTCTCCACCGAGTTCTGCGGTGGCACCCATACGTCGACTGCCGGTCAGGTCGGTCCCCTCATCGTCGTGTCGGAGTCGTCGATCGGCTCAAACCTGCGAAGGGTCGAGGCTCTCACCGGGATGGCTGCCTATCAGCGGATCGTCGAGGTCCGCAAGACCCTCGATGAGACGGGCAGTCTCCTCAGATCCGCACCTGACGAGGTTCCTTCCCGCGTGGTGCAACTGCTGGAGAAGATCGACGGCCTCGAGAGCCAGATCGAGGCGATAGCCAGCCAGAGGAGGGGCTCCATCGCCGAGGAGCTGGCGGCTCATCCTGAGCGCGTTGGGGAGACCTCCCTCGTTGTGGCTGACACGGGCTCGTTGGGTGGCGACGAGTTGCGACAGATCGCGCTTGGAGTCCGCGATCGGCTGACCGGCCCGGCCGTGGTCGTGGTCGGCTCTGCCGACGGAGGAAAGGGAGCGTTGGTGTCGGTCGTAACCAAGGACCTGGTGGACAAGGGCGTGTCCGCTGGTGAGCTGATCGGAGAGGCGGCACGGGCGATGGGCGGTGGTGGCTCACGCGACCCCGAGCTGGCTCAGGCGGGTGGGCCTGACGGCTCCAAGCTCGCCGATGCACTGGATCGGGCGAGGACCGCGGCCGGTCAGGCGCTGGCAGACCTGTGACACGTGTTCTCGGCGTCGACTACGGCACGAAACGTGTTGGTTTGGCATTGTCCGACGAGATCGGCCTCACCGCTCAACCGCTCGAGGTCGTGGAGAGAGCCGACCTCGCCGACAGGCTGGAAGACCTCGCCGGCGAGTACGACATCGGCACAGTCGTCGTCGGTTTGCCTACCGGCTTGAGCGGGCATGAAGGAGACTCCGCCTCGGCGGCCCGTGAGCTCGGAGCAGAGATCTCCGAGGTGGTGGGCGTCGAGGTGGTGTTCGTGGACGAGAGGTTCACATCACGGATAGCCGAGAGCGCACTCGTGGAATCGAGGATGAGAAGACGAGAGCGGAAAACAACGATCGACAAGGTGGCGGCGGCGATCATCCTCCAGGCGTACCTCGATGGCGCCGCGTCCGGGAACTCCTGACTGTCGGCCGTCGTCGAACTACGAGCACGCCAATGACCTTCGAACCAGTACCAGAACAGCCCACGTGGTCGAGAATCGCCAAGGTGATAGCAGCCATCGCCATAGTGGCCTTGGCCGGTGTCGTGGTAGTGGCAGGCGCCTCCTACCTCGGCAGGACCGTGGGCGAGGCCTTGGGCCCACAGGAGGTCGGTGACGAGCCGGTAGACGTCGAGCCCGGGGTTGCGGTGACCGTCGAGATCCCCCTCGGATCGAGTGGGCAGGACATCGGAGCGATACTGGCTGCCCAGGGAGTCATCAGGTCGGCGCTCGAGTTCGAAGTGGCGGTCCGCAACGTCGAGGCGTCGCAGCGTCTCCAGGCAGGCACCTATGAGCTGACGACTTTGATGGACCCGGCCGATGTCGTGGCGCAACTCGTGGCAGGGCCGGCGCCGGCTGTCTATCGAGTGACCGTCATCGAGGGTCTTCGTGTCAGCGAGATCCTCGTTTCTCTTGCAGAGCAGACCCCCCATGACTACGGGGATTTCGAGAGTGCGTTGCTCGAGGGCGGGGTCTCCACATCTCTCATGGACCTGCCCGACGAGCCGGAACTCGTCGACTGGGAGGGACTTCTCTTCCCCGATACGTACGAGTTCTCCGCGAGCGCCGAGCCACATGACATCTTGCAGCGGATGGCCTCCACCATGGAACAGCGCGTCGACTCGATCGATTGGACGGCATGGGAGGAGTTGGGATACAGCCGCTACGAGGGGATCGTGCTCGCTTCCCTCATCGAGACAGAGGTGCTGTTGGACGAGGAGCGACCCACGGTGTCGAGCGTCATCCACAACCGCCTCGAGATCGGGATGAAACTCGACATCGACGCGACGGTTCTGTATGCGGTTGGCTCGCGAGACATCAGCGATTTCGACAACGAGGTCGACTCCCCGTACAACACCTACGTGGTTGCGGGTCTGCCACCCACTCCGATCGCAACGCCCAGTCGTGCCTCGCTGGAGGCAGCCGCTGCCCCCGAGGACACTCCGTTCTTCTTCTATGTGCTGTCGGATCTCGAAGGCCATCACGCATTTGCGGAGACAATCGAAGAGCACAACGCGAACGTCGCCCAGGCGCGGGCAGACGGTGTTCTCGATTAAGGCCCGATGAGCGAAGAAGGTGGGGAGATGTTTCGGTTCGCCGTCCTGGGTGATCCGGTTCGCCACTCCCGCTCACCTGCTATCCACGAGGTCCTCTTCGATCTGAGTGGTCTGGAGGGTGAGTACACAGCGGTGCGGGCGGACCGACACCTCTTGACCGAGATGATCCAAGGGTTGAGAAAGGGAGAATGGCACGGTCTCAACATCACGATGCCCTTGAAGGGGGCGGCCGCTGCCGCAGCGGACCGGCTGAGCAGTGACGCTGCCAGAGCCCGGTCGGTCAACACTCTCCTGTGTCGAGACGACTCCATTGTCGGGGAGAGCACAGACTGCTCGACCTTCCGTCTCCTGCTGGATGAGGGTGGTCTTGGCCGGTCACGCCAGGTCCTGGTGCTTGGAGCCGGTGGAAGCGCGGCTGCAGCCCTTTCGGCTGTGAACACCTCTCACACCATCTACCTGTCTGCGAGACGTCGTGAGCAGGCCCTTGGACTATCTGACCGTCTCGGTGGGGAAGTCCTGGACTGGGGGACGGCGGTTGCGGGGGCGATCGTGATCAACACCACGCCATTGGGAATGCATGGAGAGCCATTGCCCGAGGGTTTGGTGACCGTCGCTTCGGCGCTCATCGATTTGCCATACGCGCCATCCCCGACACCATCGATCATCGACGCGGAGCGCTCCGCCATACCTCACGTCGGCGGATTCGAGTTCCTGATTCGGCAGGCAATTGCATCCTTCGCGCTCTGGACAGATGTGGAGGTCCCATACGATCGGGTCGAGGCCGCACTGAGAAAGACCTAAAGGGCACCGGAAACAGGGCCGATTCCTCGTGACGAGTTGAAAAGGAGCTGAGGTGTCTCTTTCTGGGAGCTTGAACTTTGTGACAATCGATGAGGTCCTGCGCCTGCTCACGCGCTCGAAGCAGCAGGGATCTCTGGATGTGACCGGTAGTGGATTGAGAGGCCGTGTATTCGTCGGTTCCAGCGGCATCGATCTGGCAACGATCTGGACTGAGGACGAGCTGCACGACCATCTCATCAACTCGGGTCTGGTCAGCGAAGACGACCTCCGACGTGTCACGACCGAGGTCACCACCCTCGCCGCCATTGCAGAGAGCAACCAGGACATCGTCGACCTGATCCGTGAGATGACTGTCGAGAGTCTCTACCAGATCGGACAGAAGGGCGAAGACTTCATCGTTCGAGAAGGTGCCACCAGCCCGTATGCCTCGCCGAGGTCGTTCGAACTGGAGCATCTGGTACAGGATGCCGAGGCACGTGAGCGCGATTGGACCAAGGTCTCCGAGCTGGTGCCCGACCTGACCGGGGCAATCGGCTTCCGTCGGGACCTGGGTGAGCGCGACGAAGTAGCCATCAAGGTGGACGACTGGAAGGTGCTGAGCGAGATCGGCGCCGGGGCCTCCGTCTCGCAGATCGCAAAGAGGCTGGGGACCACAGACTTCTGGACCGCCAAGGTCACGTCTCGTCTGATCCAAAAGGAGCTCGTCGAGATCGCGGAGCCCGCTGTGCACGAGCCGCAGCCAGACGTCCGTGACGAAGAGCCCGAGAAGTCGTGGGCCGACGTGCGTGATGCCGGCCATGACAGCCACGAAGCGGACGCTGCCCCGGTGGACGAGCCCGTTGCGGCCGACGTGGAGGACGCGTACGAGCCGGTCACCGATACAGAGCCCGTGCCACAGCCCGATGTCGAGCCTGCGGAGACCGTCGACGAAGATGTCAACCCGAACGAGTCGTGGTGGCAGGAGCCCGAGGACGAGGACGAGGACGAAGCCGGCCCCGCTGATGAGTCGGGCGCTCCCGAGGTAGTCGGGGAAGGTCTCTCGGAGATGCCCGCCGTCGAGGAGCCCCAAGGTGTCGAGGAGCCCCAAGGTGAGGTCGAGGAGGACACCGAGGCCTTTCTCGAGAAGGTGTTCTCGGAGCTCGAATCCTCCGATCAGGAGACTGACGAAGAGGACGAGTCCGACGAGGGGTTCGGTCTTCTCCGGCGTCGCCGGATGGGGTCACTGCGAGACTTTTCCTCCGACTCGTAACCCCAGTAGAACCGAGACCCTCTGGCTAACTTGCTCCGGCGGTGACATATGTCCTCGTCGGAGCAGTTGGCGTCTTGATGGGCTTGGCCGCCCACGACCTGGCACACCAGTCGCTCGATGACACGAAGCCGCTCAGGCCACTCGTAGGCACATGCGCGACCTGCGGCTACACGAGGGGGTGGACGCGATTCCGCTGCCCCCAATGTGGAAGCGCCCTTCGCTACGGGCCACTCTGGGCGTGTGTCACTGCTCTCATGTCGGCAGCGACGGCCAACACCATCGGATTCACCTGGGAGCTGATCCCCTATCTCGGGTTCGTGTTGCTGACGACGGCACTCGCCGTCACCGACATTGCCGCGTTTCGGATTGTCGACAGGATCAACCTGAGAGGCAGTGCCATCGTTGCCTCGTTCCTGGCAATGGCTGCGATCCTGAGCGGTGACCTGGACGGGCTCTGGCGCGGCTTGGGCGGTGCCGCCGCATACTTCGTAGGAGCCAGCGCGCTGTTCATCGTGGCCGGGGGTCGTGGTTTTGGGGCCGGAGACGTCAAGCTCGCGCCACAACTCGGGCTGTTCACCGCATACATGGGTTGGGGTGTGCTGGGCTGGGCGGTGCTCACGACGGCCCTCGTCGGTGGTGTAATAGCGTTGATCCTGCTGTTGTCAGGGGCGGGGAGAGACGCCGAGCTGCCCTACGGCCCCCCGATGATCCTGGGTTCGTGGCTGGCGATCGCCCTGGTCGGAGTGGGAGCTATCCCGGTTCCCTCGTAACCTGACGCACATGCTCCGCTTTCTCACGGCCGGTGAGTCGCATGGGCCGGGTCTGGTGACCATCGTGGAAGGGCTTCCTCGTGGGCTCCGGGTCGACGTGGACGGAATAGCTCGTGAGCTGTCGCGCCGCCGTCACGGCTATGGCCGCGGCCAGCGAATGTCGATCGAAGAAGACGAGTTGGAGATACTCGGCGGCGTGCGTCACGGAGCCACGCTCGGTTCGCCGGTGGCCGTCCTGATCCGCAACACGGAATGGCCGCGCTGGGAGCGTGTGATGAGCCCCGGCCCCGGTGAAGCCGGGAACGAGGTAACCCGGCCTCGCCCCGGCCACGCCGATCTCGCCGGCATGCTCAAGTACGACACCGAGGACGCTCGCGACATCTTGGAGCGAGCGTCAGCCAGGGAGACCGCGGCCCGCACGGTCACCGGGTACCTGTCGAAGGTGCTCCTCGAGAGCTGTGAGGTGAGTGTGCTCAGCCATGTGCTCTCCATTGGAG
>JASFVB010000147.1:0-6733 GCA_050050035.1 Acidimicrobiia bacterium
AATGCGTCGCACAGCAGCTCGAAATGACGATCGGAGACGACGGCGAGAGTGAATGGGCCGTCGGACGCCTGGAAGACCTGATTGGGAGAGAGAAAAGGGCTTGCTGTGCCAGTTCTCTCCGGTTGCCTGTGTCCGGCGAAGGCGAGAGCGTTCCACCCCGACTGGACCGCCATCAACCCATCGCGTAGCGAGACGTCGATCCGGCGTCCTTCGCGGGGCCGCTCGGCGAGAGCGGCTGCAACGGCCAGGGCGGTGTTGGTGCCTGCGACGAAGTCCCCGATCGTCGTGGCCGTCTTGCGGGGCCCATCCTTCCGCGCACCCGAGATCGAGATCATCCCGGACTCGCCCTGGAAGATGAGGTCGACGCCCGGCCGCTTCTGATATGGGCCACTGGCTCCGAAGGCAGAGATGACCGCGTAGATGATCGACGGATTCAGCTCGCGACAGCGCTCCTCACCCAACCCCAGACGGTCCATGGCGCCGTGACGGAGATTGTTGATGACGACGTCCGCCTTCTTGACCAGGTTGTCCAATACACGTTTGGACACCCAGTCCTTCGTGTCCATCGCTATCGACTCCTTGCCGCGATTCACCGCCATGAAGAACACGGACTCGCCCTTCTGATAGGGGCCGAACTGTCTGCTCAAGTCTCCACCTCTCGGCTCGACCTTGATGACTCTGGCCCCCAAGTCGGCCAGGAGCATCGTTGCGTATGGAGCGGCGATCAGATTGCCGAGCTCGACCACAACGGTCCCCTGGAGCGGGCCGTTCCTCTCAGACACGCTCGATGACCGTGCTGATCCCCTGGCCGACTCCGATGCACATCGTGGCCATTCCGTGACGGGTCTCACGACGTTGGAGTTCGTGCACCAGGGTCACGAGGATTCGTGCTCCCGAGGCACCGAGTGGGTGGCCTATGGCGATGGCGCCACCATTCACGTTGACGATCTCCGGGTCGAGGTCGAGCAGACGCATGCTGGCAACACTCTGTGAGGCGAACGCCTCGTTCAGCTCGACGACACCCAGGTCGCCGACGTCCAGCCCGGCGCGACCAAGGGCCTTCTCGGAGGCAGGCACGGGGCCGATGCCCATGACGTCCGGGTGGACACCTGCGGCGCCGGACGAAACCACACGGGCCATGGGGTCGAGCCCGTGCCGCTCCAGACCCTCCTCCGTGGCCAGGAGCAGGGCTGCGGCCCCGTCATTCATGGGCGACGAGTTGCCCGCCGTGACACTGCCGCCGTCCTTGAAGACGGGTCGCAGCTTGGCCAGAGCTTCCATCGATGTATCGGGTCGCGGGCCCTCGTCAGAGGTGATCGTCGTGGTCTGGCGACGTCTGACGTCGGTGGGTACATCGATCGGTTCGATCTCGTCGTCAAACCTGTCTGCCTCGATCGCTGCTACGGCCTTCTGATGACTGGAGAGAGCGAATGCGTCCTGATCGTCGCGGCTGATCTCGTACTTGTCGGCAACGACTTCGGCGGTCATCCCGAGGGAGATCGGTGGGTAGAGCCGCTCCATCTCGTCGTTCACGAGTCGCCAGCCGAGGACAGTGTCGGCCGAGTCGGGGAGACCCGCGGCGAAACCTCGCTCGGGTTTGGAGATGACGTACGGAGCCCGGCTCATCGACTCCGAACCGCCGGCGATCATCACGTCGCCCCACCCGTCTTTGAGGGCGTGCGTCGCCGAGACGACTGCTTGCATGCCAGATCCGCAGAGACGGTTGACCGTCGCCCCTGGAACCTCGATCGGGAGTCCCGCGAGGAGGGCGGCCATCCGGGCAACATTCCTGTTGTCCTCGCCGGCCTGGTTGGCCGCACCCCATTGGATGTCGCCGATGGCCATCGGGTCGAGGCCCGGGTTGCGGTCGAGCAGCCGGCGGATTGCGTGCGCGGCCAGGTCGTCGGGGCGTACCAGCGCGAGCTGGCCACCGAGCCGGCCCATCGGGGTCCTGCAGGCGTCAACGATGTAGACGTCACTCATCAGCCCTCAATGATGGTCGATTCTGGGGCCACCCGGACCCGAACCACGGTTCTGCGTGTGGAAAGCCCAGGAATCCGTGCCTTTCCCACCACAGAACGACGTGTTGTAGCGTGCGTCGCGATGGACAGGCCCGACCAACTCAACTTCACCGAGTCCGAGGAGGCCAACCGGCTGTTGGCCACCGACGGGCTGGCGGTGCTCCTCGGCATGCTGCTCGATCAGCAGTTTCCGATGGAGCGAGCGTTCTACGGCCCGCAACTCCTCAAGGAGCGACTCGGGGAGGACCTGGACGAGGAGACGATCGCCAACTGGGATCCCGACGAGCTCGCCCAGGTCTTTCGTGGCCCACCGGCGATACACCAGTACTGGTCATCGATGTCGAAGCGAGCTCAGGCCCTCTGTCAGGTGCTCGTGGACGAGTACGACGGCAGAGCCGAGAACGTGTGGGAGACGGCCGACAACGGTGCCGAGTTGCTCAAGCGTCTCGAGAGCCTCCCCGGGTTCGGAGTAGCCAAATCCAGGGTGTTCGTGGGCCTTCTCGGCAAGCGCCTGGGGGTACGCCCCGACGGATGGGAAGAGCGGGCCGCGGACTGGCCAAGCATCGCCGATGTTGCCACGTTTGACGACGTCGCCGTTCTCAGAGAGCAGAAGAGAGCCATGAAGGCGGCAAAAAAGACCTGAAGTCCTCTCAATCTTCCGACGATCCTTGCCGATACCAGATTGCAGAGAGGGACAGATTTGGAAGGACAGAATCTTTCGGGCCAGCTTTCCGACTGGACCATCAACGACCTGCTTCAGATAATGCAGGTCACGAAGAAGACCGGTTCGTTGGACATCAAGGGTGCTCGCTCTGGCCGTGTTCACTTCGTCGATGGCTCAGTCACCGGTGCTGAGCTCGCGGGTGAGAAGGGGAGCTACCGGGGAACCGACCGCAACGCCATCGCCGACATCCTCTATGTCCTGTCCACCCTCGACGAGGGGTCGTTCGGAGTCGGTGCGGCAGACGGGCCCGAGTCGGACGGCTTCTCGGTCGAGGACATCATGGGAGAGGTGGCGGCTCTGCGTTCCCTCGAGGGTGAGGTCATCGACGCCGGTCTGTTCGAAGCGCCGGGGGTGCGTCTGGTGAGCGACGTCTCGGAGGCCATCACTCTGGAGCCATCCGATTGGCAGGTACTCGGCTCTCTCGTCCAACCTTTCACGTTCGAGTTCCTCGAAGGTCGTGTCGGCCGGGGTGGTGCCGTGAGGATCTTCCACACTTTGCACCGTCTCGGCGTCGCAGAGGCGGTCGAGGGCGACGACGAGTCGACCTGGCTCGATCAACTGGCAGGCGGGCTAGCCGGTCAGGACACGGAGCCGACCTGGCTGGAGCAGGTGCCGGATGACGCGGGTGCCAAACACGCCGCCCCTGCCACCGAGATCCCCAGTACGTCAGCCCCCGAGCCGGAGCCCGAGCCGGAGCCGGAGCCCGAGCCCGAGCCGGAGCCCGAGCCGGTGGCGCAGAAGCGGGTCGCCACAACTCCCGCGGATCTCAAGGGTGTGTCGGCGCCGGCGTCCACAACCCTCACCGACGGGGTGTATGACGAGATAAGACGTCTCAGAAGCAAGGTCGCAGACAAGTAGCAGACATCATCCCTCCAGTCCGAGATGCGGTGAGCGCGGTCGAGCCGTGCTCACCGCATCTGAGACCGGCTGTTGGGGCGCCAGGGCCGTCTTAGAATCTCGCAGGTGTCATCGAAGTCATCGGTAGCGGTCGTCGGCGTGGGTGCGATGGGCGAAGCCCTCGTCTCGGGGTTGCTCGAGGCCGGGTGGGAGCCGGCCGCTCTCTCACTCTGCGTGCGTCGCATGGAACGTGGCGAGGAGCTGGCGCATCAGACCGGGTGCGTCGTGGACCTCGATCCGGTCTCAGCTATCGCAGGCAGGGATGCCGTTGTCATCGCCGTGAAGCCACGAGACGTCGGCGATCTGATCAAACGTCTGTCTGGTCACGTGGACCAGGGCCAGACGGTCATCTCTCTCGCGGCAGGGGTGACGACACAGACCTACGAGGCTCAGCTGGGTGCGGTGCCGGTCGTCCGCGCCATGCCCAACACTCCTGCTCTGGTCCGCGAGGGTGTCACGGGAGTGGCGCCAGGTAGCCATGCCGGCACCGCGCACCTCGACTTGGCGAGAGAGGTGTTGGGTGCGGTCGGCACGGTGCGGATCATGGAGGAGGGGCTGATGGACGCCATCACCGCTGTGTCGGGGACGGGCCCGGCATACGTGTTCCTTCTCGCCGAGGCTCTCTCCGAGGCTGCAATGCGTGAGGGGCTCCCTCGTGACATCGCGGAGAGCTTCGTCCATCAGACGATTCGTGGCGCCGGCCACATGCTGACTGACACCGGCAAGAGCCCAGTCCGGCTTCGTCACGATGTCACCTCCCCGGGTGGGACAACCGCCGCAGCCATGCACGTTCTCGAGGAGAGGGGGTTTCGCGCTCTCGTCGAGGACGCGGTGCGCGCAGCCGCTGTCCGGGCCCGCGAGCTCGGGAGGGCTGACTGAGCCTTTTCACGAGGACGACCATGGCCGTGGTGGGTGCCCGTCCGGTCGAGAAGCTGGTCACTTCGTCGGGACCGGGCCGTTCACTCGCCAGGAGGTTTGTGGCAGGAGACACGCTCGACGAAGCGGTCGACGTCGCCAGGGCCCTCAACGACGACGGGTTTGGGGTCTCGTTCGATCTCCTCGGTGAGGCGGTGGGTGACGCCGCTATGGCCGACGCTGCTGCCGACGCGTACGTCTTGTGCCTCGACCGGATCGCCGCCGAGGGTCTCACGGCCAACATCTCGGTCAAACCCACCCAACTCGGTCTGGCCATAGACCCCGACCTCGCTCTCGAGGCCGTCGTGCGATTGGGCCGCCGCGCCCGGGAGCAAGACAACACCGTCACGGTCGACATGGAGGACTCCCGCTACACGGAGGGGACCGTGAGGTTGTTCGAGGAGGGTCAGTCTGTCTGCGGCAACCTGGGAATCGCCCTCCAGTCCTACCTTCGTCGCACACCCGACGACCTCGATCGAGTGATTCCGCTGGGCGGCCATGTCCGGTTGTGCAAGGGGGCCTACGTCGAGTCGCACGATGTCGCTCTGACCGCGAAATCCGACGTCGATGCCGCTTACGCATCCGAGCTGGAGGTGTTGATGAGGGCGAGCGCCACCAAACCGGCGGTTGCCACGCATGACGAACGGCTCCTCGAACTGACCCGGAAGCTGGCAGCCGACCGAGATGGCGCATTCGAGTTCCAGATGCTCTTTGGTGTGCGTCCCGATCTTCAGCGGGAGCTAGTCGACGAGGGGTTCGACGTGCGGGTCTATCTCCCGTACGGGTCTCAGTGGTATCCGTATCTGACACGTCGTCTGGCCGAGCGCCCCGCCAACGCCTGGTTTTTTGCCAAGGCCCTGGTCTCACACGGACGACGCTCCACTTGACTTCAACCACGGTTCAGGTCGTAGGTTCGGGGTGATGACTCTCGACCGAGATGCGATGGCCGTCGAGAAGACGATCGACCTGACGACCACCGGGCGCCGGTCGGGCATGCCGCGGCGCATCGAGATCTGGTGGTTTCGCGTCGATGGGCGGTTCATCATCTCGGGCACTCCGGGAAGACGTGACTGGCTGGCGAATATCCATGCCGACCCGTCCGTGGTGGTCCACGTAGATGGCGCCGACATCCCCGCTCGAGCCGTACCCGTGGACGACGTCGAGTTCAGACGGCGATTCTTCACCAGACCGTCCACGTCGTGGTACTCCACCCAGGCCGAGTTGGACTGGCTGGTCCGAAGCGCGCCGATGGTGGAGATCGTCTTCGAGAGCTGACCGGCCTCTTACGATCGGGTGCCGATGCCCGAGCCGAACTCCGATTTCGAGACCTTGATCGGGCCCGATCGACGAAGGCTTCCCCGGCCGGGGCGCCTGGCCGGCGTGATCATCGCGATAACGGTCCTGATCGGAGTTGGCTTGGTAGCTCTGTGGCCGTCACAGCGACCGGACCTCGACCTGTCGCAAATGGGGTTCGCCGACGACGTCGTCAGGGCGGAGACGGTGGTGGCGACCACCGGCCCCTGTTCCTACGCCTCCGATCTCACCTGCCGGATGTTCCGGTTCGACCTCCTCGACGAGCCCGTCGGCGAGATCGTGATACTCGAGTTCCCCGACGAGCCGGGCCAACCCGCGCTGACGGAAGGCGACGGTGTCTTCTTGTTCGTCGTCGAATTCGACGACGGCACCGTCGACTATCAATACGCCGCGGTCGATCGCCGGTTGCTGCTGCTTGCCCTTGCGGTCCTGTTTGCCGCGGCAGTGATCGGGTTGGGTCGCATGCGGGGAGTGGCGGCGCTCGCGGGTCTTGCCATCAGCATCGCCATCCTTCTTTGGTTCATCCTGCCGGCAATCGTCGCGGGGCGGGATGCCGTTCTGGTGGCCCTGGTGGGAGGTGGGGCCATCGCGCTGACGGCCCTCTATTTGGCCCACGGCTACAACCCGTTGACCCATGTCGCGGCCCTTGGTGCGTTCTCGGCTCTCGTGCTCACCGTGGGTCTCTCATGGCTGGCGCTCCAGCTCGCCAACTTCACGGGTCTGGCATCGGAAGAGGCTTTCTATCTCCTGGCGATACCGGATCTCGACTTGAGCGGGCTGCTCCTCGCGGGCATCGTCCTCGGTGCGATCGGCGCGCTCGACGACGTCACCGTGACTCAGGCCTCCGCGGTCTGGGAGGTGC
>JASFVB010000148.1:0-6733 GCA_050050035.1 Acidimicrobiia bacterium
GGCTCGGAGGCGATAGCCCCGACCGTGCTCGACACCTCAGCTCTCCCCACGGTCGTTGCGGGCTTCGAGCTCCTCGACCAATACGAGGACCAGGATGGGGTCCGGTTCGCCTACTACTCCGACGGCTTCTTCTCGTTTGCGTTGTTCGAGACGCCTACGAGGGTTGCCTTGCCCGAGGCGACCATGGTCTCCTTCGAGTCCGGGGACTACCGGCGCTTGTTCACCGCCGGTCAGGTGACATACGTCTGGGAGACACAGGGTGGAGGAGCTGCCGTCATCGGTGATCTCCCACCAGACCTCCACGAGGCCGTGCTCGCCGAGATGCCCACCCCGTACGATCCGGGGTTCCTCCGCCGGTGGTGGCGCTCCCTCTTCGGCTAGGAGACGAACCTCAGCTGCAGTGGCCGGACTCAGGAGGAATCAGCTGATGCTCAGTGCTCGGCGATAGTCGTCGAAGTCGCGGGCTTGCCTCAATTCCTCCGAACGACTCACGGCCGTGATCACGCCGTCGGCGTCCAGGAAGTAGGTGGTCCGCTCGGCATACCCGAGCTGGTCGTTGAAACTCTCGTACTCGCGGGCCGTTGCCCCGTGGGGCCAGAAGTCGGAGAGCAGGTCGAAGTCGAACCCTTGCTGCTCTGCCCAAACCCGGTTGGCATGAAGCGTGTTGCAGGTGATCGCCACCACTCTCGCGTTGGCACTCTCGAAGAGGGCGAACTCGTCGCGGATCTGGCACAACTCGCCTTCACAAGTGCCGGTGAATGCGAAAGGGATGAACACGATCACTGCCGGGGCCCCCTTCAGGTCGTCCAACGACACCGCCTGACGATTCTGATTGAGAAGCGTGAAGCCCGGAGCCGGAGAGCCGATTCTCAAAGTCACATCGTCCTCCTCTTATCAGACGCCGTAGGGACGAAATGGCGTCCGTGCAGCATTAGGAAACATCAGGTCCAGCCGTCGAGGAGGACCCGGGCGGCCCACGACGTGGGATCGCGAAGCTCCGCTGCGGAGGGCATACGACTTGGATCGGCCCAGAGCGTCTCGAGGGCATCGTCGCCGTAGCGACGTTCGACCTCTTGGTTGAACTCGTCACCGGCCTGCGTGGCCTCCGGGGGAACCGGACCGACGCCGATTGTCGGGGTCGCAGTCACTTCCTCGCGTTCGAGGTCGCGAACCGCAGTGATCCGGTCGAAGTTCGGCGACATCTCCGCCACGGCGCGTCGGGCAAGGAGACGGCTGCAACCGGTGAGTACGCCAAGGAAGGCCTCCAGCTCCGCTCGCGGTGCCTCGGCCTCTTTCCCTCCGATCAGGCCCTCGATACCACCTGCCTCCTCGATAGCCCTCTCGATCGCCTCCGGGTCGCCACCTCCGATGACGAGACCACTCAGCTTGGTCGGGTCGATCTGGGCTGCGTCGGCGTAGTCCGCTACCAGTTGAGCGAGCCGATCGTCGACCCAGGCAACCCCGCAAACGGTGCGGAAAGACACTTCGTTCGCGACCACCCACAGACGCACCTCTCGCTCATCCACGCCGTCGACGACCAAGGCTTCGATGTTGGGGACTATGAGCGTCATCGGGCCGACGTGGTCCGGGGGCAGTCCGGCGTCGAATCCCGCCACCGCCCACGCGGCGAGACTCCCCACGAGTGATCCCACTTGAAGACCGATCATCGCCGGGGCGAGCTGAGCCATCATCGGGGCCGCCTCACCGCCGATCGACGACGAGAACGGTTCCACCAACCCCCCGAACTGCTCGAGGTTCTTTTCGGCCCAAGTCCGGGTGTCCAGGGGGAGAACGTCGGATGCCGGATGTACCGGGAAAGGAGAGACTTCTTCCAGCCGGTACTCGGCCAGTCGGGCCAACTCGCGGTACTCCTCGGCCGCCCAAGGCTCCACGGGCTGGCGGTCCCCGGCGAGATGACGCGCCACCTCGGCCCCCAACTTCCAATTGATGGGCCCCGGCTGGTTGAACAGCTCGAACAGCTTGGAAAAGAGATCGTCGCTCATGGGTTCAGTCGATCCAATATCACCTCGAGGGTCGTGTTCGCGTCACTACGCAGGATACGGAGGGGCACGGTGTCACCGGCACGGAGCCGACGCAACCTCGACAACAGTGCGTCGATCGTGTTCACCGGGTAGCCGTCGATCTCGACGATCACGTCGTTCAGCCGGCCTCCTGCGGTCTCGTACGCCGAGCCCGAGGTCAGGTCGGAGACGAGAACACCGACCGGGTACTCGGCCCCGTCCTCCTCGGCGTAGTAAGTCTCGCCGGTGATCCCGAGAAGCGCATGGCGGACTTCACCATTCTCGATGATGTCGTTGGCGACGCCGATGGCGATGGCGGTCGGGACAGCGAACCCGAGGTCGACCGAGCCGACGTCGGAGACGGCGATCGCGGTGGTGATGCCGACCAGCTCGCCAGCGGAATTGACCAGGGCCCCGCCACTCGAGCCAGGGGCGATGGGAGCATCGGTCTGGACGAGCCCGTAGAGGATGTCACCGACGTTGGTCCCCAACCTGCGATCGAGGGCGCTGACGATCCCCGATGTAACGGTGGGGCCGCCCGCCAGACCGAGAGGATTGCCCACGGCGACAGTCGGCTCTCCTATGGACAACGAGTCCGAGGACCCCACGCTGATCGGGGATATGTCCTGGCGTTGAACGAAGAGGACGCCGATATCCGTCACCGGGTCGGAGCCGACGACCTCCGCCGGGAAGCGGGCACCGTCGACGAAGACGACGGCCACGTCGTTGGCGCCTTCGACGACGTGGTGGTTGGTGATGATGTAGCCGTCCTCGCCGTAGATGACGCCACTGCCACTCCCTTCCGTGAAGAGCGCCCCGACCTCGACGGCGACGGTGGACGGGGCAACCCCACTGGCCACCGCTGCCATGGACACGTCGTCACCGAAGGTCGGTGCGGGAGAAGTAGGTGCCGGAATCGTCAGAGTGGGTGCCGGTGGGATCGTGGGCGGTGTCGGCTCGGTGAACACACCCATGTAGCCCAAGATGGCGAAGGTGAGGCCAACGCCCAGGGTGACGCCACCCAGGATGCCCAGGACGAGAGCCCAGGGGTCCCTCGGTCGTCCGGGTGGCGCCGGAGACCTGGTCGTTTCGGTCTGGCTGGGCCCCGGTGGCGGCGAAGCTGTCATAGTCTGTTGATTCTATGAACGGGGTCGGCCAATCCATCAGGGTGACCGTGGGAGAGTCCGTCATAGACGCCGGGGCTCTTCTCGCCGAGGTCGGGCGTGGAGACTCAGGGGCGACCGTTCTGTTCCTGGGGACGGTTCGCGATCACAACGACGACCGGGTGGGCGTCACACATCTCGAGTACGAGGTCTATGCCGAGCAGGTCGAGCCCAAGATCACCGAGATCGTGGTCGAGGCGGCTCAGAGATGGCCAGTGCTCGCCGCCGCCGTGGAGCATCGGTCGGGTGTGGTAGAGGTCGGGGAGGTCTCGGTCGCGGTGGCCGTCTCGTCGGCGCATCGCTCTGACGCGTTCGCCGCAGCCAGCTATGTGATCGACGAGTTGAAGCTGAAAGCCCCCATTTGGAAGAAGGAGCACTGGCCCGGCGGCGCCGAATGGAGCAGGGGAAGTTGAAATGTCTACTCAAATTTATGCGTCCCCTGGGCTACGGCGATCTTTCTGCCTCCCTAATCTCCGAAACCCTGTGAGGAAGGACAATCCATGACGACGCTCGTCGAACGACCCGGCGCGCCTGCTGCAGGCGTGGGATATCGCACGATCGCAGCCATGGTCCGTGAGCGTGCCAACGAGATGCCGGACGCCGTGGCCATGCGGGAGAAGGACTTCGGCATCTGGCAGCAGATCACCTGGGGCGAGCTCTGGGAGACCGTTCTCGACGCCGCCCATGGTTTGCTGGCTCTCGGAGTGGAGAAGGGCGACAGGGTCTCCATTCACTCCGAAGACCGGCCCGAGTGGGTGATCCTCGATTTGGCCACGGTGGCGGTCGGGGCCATCACCGTCGGGCTCTACCCGACCAACCCGGCAACCGAGGTGGAGTATCTCCTCAACGACTCGGGGTCGAAGGTCCATCTCGCCGAAGACCAGGAGCAGGCGGACAAGGTGATGGAGGTCATTGGCTCCCTCACGCAGCTCGAGAAGATCATCCACGTTGAGCCGCGCGGTTTCCGGCCCTTCCGCGATGACGAGCGGTTCATCTTCTGGGACCGGTTCATCGAGCTCGGACAAGAGCACCGAGCGTCGAATCCTCAGGCGGTGGCCCTCCTCATGGCCGATGCCGCCGAGGACGACACCATGACCCTGGTCTACACATCGGGGACGACCGGGCCACCGAAGGGCGCGATGCTCAGCAACGGCAACGTGATGTTCTGCATCGAGCATCTGATCAGGAACGAGAAGCGCCAGGGAGGCCCGGCAGCCGGCCCCGACGACATGCTCCTCACCTACCTGCCACTCTGTCACGTGGCCGAGCGAATCTTCTCGACGTGGACACTGGCCGCAAACGGTCCCGTGCTCAACTTCGCCGAGTCCATCGACACGGTCCAGGAGAACCTCCGTGAGATCCAGCCGACGGTCTTCTTCGCCGTCCCCCGCATCTGGGAGCGAATCCACGCAGGTGTGTTGATCAGGCTCAACGATGCCACTTTCTTCAAGAAGCTGATCGCACAGCCGTCGATGGCTGCCGCAAGGCTCATCGGACGTGTCCGGGTCGAGAACGGCGGGAACTTCACACTCGGCACCCGACTTCTCTACTGGCTGTTCAACGTGTTGTTCTTCCGCAGCCTGAAGGAGCGTGTCGGCTTCAGGCGGTGCCGCTATGCGTCGTCGGGCGCTGCCCCTATCGCTCCTGAGGTGCTGGAGTTCTTCATGGGTCTGGGCATGCCCGTCTACGAGCTGTATGGGATGACCGAGAACGCAGCGGTGGCCACTACCAACTTCCCGGGCAGGGCGAAGCTCGGGACGGTGGGTGAGCCATACCTGGACGGGACGGTCCGGATCGACGAGTCGACCGGTGAGATCCAGACAAAGCACGCCGGTGTCTTCAAGGGATACTGGAACAAGCCGGAGAAGACGGCAGAGACCTTTACCGACGACGGATGGCTGAAGACCGGCGACGTGGGCGAATGGGTCGACGGGACACACGTGAAGATCGTCGACAGGATGAAGGACATCATCATCACCAGCGGTGGCAAGAACATCTCACCGTCGGAGATCGAGAACAGCCTCAAGACGTCGCCGTTCATTAAGGAGGCGATGGTTGTCGGTGACCGTCGCAAGTTCCTCTCTGCACTCATCGCGATCGAGTTCGACACTGTGGGTGACTGGGCGACGCGCAGGGGAATCCCCTACACCACTTACCGCGATCTCTCGGAGAAGCCCGAGGTGATCGAGCTGATCCAGAGCCAGGTCAACGAGACGAACGCCAAGTTCGCCCGGGTGGAGAACATCAGGAAGTTCCGGATGATCCCCAAGGAGCTCGACCATGAGGACGGCGAGCTGACGGCGACTCAGAAGCTCAAGCGGTCGGCGATGAACGAGATGTTCAGCGACTTGATCGAGGGCATGTATCGATAGTGATGCCGGGGATGATCCTGCTCGCTCAGGAGACGGTTGAGGTCAGCAAGTTCTCCGAGATGTTCGTCGAGGGTTTGAGCCTCGGCACCATCTACGCACTGCTCGCCGTCGGGTTCGTGATCATCTTCAAGGCCACTCAGGTCCTCAACTTCGCCCACGGAGCCATAGCGGCGTTGGGTGCCTTCCTCGTGGCCGGCATCGCCAACGTGTGGAACATCCCCGGGCGCTGGATTCCGAACGCCCCTGGCTGGGTGACCTGGACGATCTCGGTCGTCATCGCGTTGGTCGTCATGTCACTGATCGGCATGGCCATGGAGCGCGTGTTTCTGCGACCGATGGTCGGTGAGGAGCTCTTCGCCGTGGCCATCGTGACACTCGGCCTCGAGATCGTGACCCGAAACGTCACCAACGACTTCATCGGCCAGTTCCCGCGGCCGATGGGCGACCCGTTCGGTGTCGAAATCCTCGATCTCGGGTTTCTGCGGATCGCACACACCGAGCTGTTGCAGGTCGTCGTGGCACTGGTCACCGTCGGTGCGATTGCGATGTTCTTCAGATCCCGCATGGGCATCGCCATGCGGGCAACTGCATTCGACCAGGAGGCCGCCCGTGCCCAAGGCATCAATGTCGGAAGGGTGTTCTCGGTGTCGTGGGGGATCGGTGCGGTCCTGGCGGCTCTCGCCGGCGTCTTCATCTCGATGTTCCCTCGAAGGTCGGCCGGTGTCGACCAGGCGACTGCCTTCTTCGCCTTCAAGGCCTTCCCGGCAATCATCATCGGGGGTCTCGACTCGGTCGTCGGCGCCATAGTCGGTGGTCTCATCGTTGGGTTTGCGGAGTCGGCGTCGAGCGCGTACATAACGGCTGACTTCCTGGGAGTGGGCTTCGCCGGGATCGTCCCCTATCTACTCATGCTCGTGGTGCTGATCGTCAGGCCATACGGTCTGTTTGGCACCGAGGAGATTCGGAGAGTATGAGCTCGTTCGACTTCGCCTCCCTCGCAGTACCTACCAAGTACCAAGTGCCAAGTACCGAGTACCGAGTACTGAGCTTCGAAGGAGCTCGAGTATGAGAGGCCGGCCTCTTCTCCACACGTCCTACGAGTCGGATCAGGCTCTGATGAACTCGGGGACCAAGAAGGTCGTTCTCGGCCTCTTCATCGTCGTCCTCGCGCTGATCC
>JASFVB010000149.1:0-6696 GCA_050050035.1 Acidimicrobiia bacterium
AGCGACGGACATCACATGTTTCACGTGAAACAGTGTGGCTCGCGTCGCGAGCCGGTACCTGGTACTTGGTACTCAGTACTGAGCACCAAGTCGAAACGCCCTTCGGGTGTTGCTCTCCTTCTCGCTCCACATGGCCTCACCTGATCCCGGCTCCTTGGCGCTGCACTCGACGCCGAGAATCGTGCAACCCGTGAGAACAGCAATGGCCGCAAGGCGGTTTCGAACAGATATCGAGTACCAGGTACTCGGTACCAAGTACCGCGAACGTAGTGAGCGTGCTGGCTACTCCTCTTCGGACTGTTCCGCCAGGGAAAGCACCACATAGCGTCGTGGTGGCTCGCCTTCTGAGTACGAGGTGACGTTCTCGTGTTCACCGGCGACGTCGTGGATCACCTTGCGATCGGCGGGGCTCATCGGTTCCAACATGATCTCCCCGCCTTCCTGGAGAAGCTGTTCGATCAGCTGTTCGGCATAGATCGAGAGAGCCTTTCTTCTCCTGTCGGCGTAACCGGCGATATCCAGCCGCAGCCTGGCCGTATCCTGGCTGTAACGCTGTAGCACGGTGCGGGTCAGCTCATGAATGGCCGAACGCACCGATCCTCTTATCCCTACCAGGGCCTCCGTCTGATCGCCCTCCACGTCGGCAATGATGACGTCTTCCTCGACACTGGTGGAAACCGAGCCCTCGAGACCGTAGGCCTCGACGAGACCCTCCAGGAACTCACGGGCGATGTCGGCCTGCTCCTCGGTGGAGAGACTTGGGCGGTCATCACTCACTTTGGACTCCGTTCTAACGTGCTTGCCACCCGACTTGGGTCGAGACGTCTTGGCATCGGGTTTCCTGCCCCCATTCTTAGCCTGCTTTCTCCCGGCCTGCCGCCGATTCTGTTCGTTCTTCCCACTCGGCTTCTTGCCACGCCCACCCTTGCGTTTGCGATTTCGCCCCTTCTTGGCTGGCTTTTTCTTGATCCTGACCACAGCATCCTGACCCCCCATGCCAAGAAAACCCTTCACGGGCTCGGTCATTACGTGGACGTCGACCTCGTCGACGTCGCTGACACCGAGCTCTTGCATGGCCGCCTCGACGGCGAGCTCCACCGTCTTGGCCCTCACTTCGATTTCGACGTAGTCCACGTCATCTCCTCCTGCGCCGACGGCGCTTGTCCGCGGCGCCCTGCTGCGGTCTCCTGGGTGCGTCCGGAGAATCGTCGCTGCTCGGGCCGTTCTTTGGCTTGTCCGTCCCCTGCGGTGACGAACCCGGAGACGGTGGGCGCCCGTCGATCTTGAAAATCAGCACCTGCTGGCCGAGACGGAAGAGGTTCGACGTGGCCCAATAGAGGACCAGACCGGCAGGGAAGTTCCATGAGATGAACCCGATGAACAGTGGCATGATCTTCGTGAGCATCTGCTGCGCTCCACCACCGGGCTGGTTGGTGTTTCGATCCTGACCGTAGGTCGAATGCCACTGCTGGATGTACTGCGTGGCGACCATCAGGACGATCATTATCAGATAGGGCAACGCTGACACCAGACCCTGTTCGGACACGGCCTGGCCTGGAGAGAGGGACAGCTGCATGCCCAGGAAGGTCAGGTTGTCGGCGCTGATCGCCTGACCCAAGGAGCTGTCCACCGGGATGTGTGCCAACGGGTCCCGGAGCAGCCTGAAGAGAGCGAACCAGATCGGCATCTGAACCAGGAGCGGGAGAAGACAACCACCTGGTGTCGCCCCGGCCGCCTTCTGAGCCTCCATGAGACGTCTCTGCATCTCTTGGGGGTCGTCTTTGTACTCGGTCTGGATCTTCTTGATCTCCGGCTGGAGAGAGCTGAAGGCTCTCGTCGCCCTGGTCTGTTTCAAGGTCAGCGGGAAGACCACGATGTTGATGGCAATGGTGAGAAGGATGATGGAGAGCCCGTAGGAGACCCCATCACTCAGCACACCGTGGAGGAACTCATAGAAGAAGGCGAGTACCGACCCGAGGAGGTCGATCAACGAGTTGAACAGGTCACCCATCAGGAAGCCTCTCTCTGCTCCGGAACCGGGTCATACCCACCCGGTCGCAGTGGGTGACATCTTCCGATTCTCCTGACACCGAGCCACCCACCTCTGATGACACCAAACCGCGAGACCGCTTCCGCCATGTACGTCGAGCAGGTGGGTTGGTATCGGCAGTTGGTCCCAAGACCGGGACTTACCAGTTTCTGGTAAATGCGTATCAGGCCCACCAGCATCGAGCGGGGACGGAGCCAATCAGGCATCGATGGTCTCCTCTTGAGCGCGCGCCAGCCACGCGGTCAGCCGCTCGAAGCGGGCATCGGCTACCTGGCTGGTTGCGATGATCACGTAGTCATTTCCTGGTCTCAGTCCGACGGTGTCAGCGGCGGCTCGGAGTCGTCTCTTGATGCGGTTGCGTCTCACGGCCGATCCGCAACTCTTCGAGACCACCAGCCCGAGCCGGGGGGGCCCGGCCGGCCCGGTTGAGCCGACCATGACGATCCCGCCGATACGATGACGTCTTCCGTCGCTGAGGACTCTACGAAAGTCTCGGGAGTTGCGTAGGGATAGGTAACTAGGCAGCGAGGCGCTTTCTACCTTTTCTGCGACGATTCCTGACCGTCGCCCGCCCTGCGCGCGTGCGCATGCGGTGGCGAAAACCGTGACGCCGCTTCCGACGACGGACTTTTGGTTGATAGGTTCTCTTCATGGGAAAACAGGGGGGTTGAGGGGAACCTGGACAGGTTACGGAAAGCCCAGGGCTTCCGCAATGTGACCGGCGCTCACAGGGCGCCGCGAGCGGTCTCGTCGAGGTCTGTAATCGGTTGAGATCGCGAAACAACCTCCCAGCCCGCGAAAAGATGATTAGAGCGTTTTGGTCGCTGTCCGTGACCACCTGACTCAGACATCATCTGGAAATTGCCGTTACTAGCAGGGAATACACCGACCAGGACGAAGCTCGGTGGTTTCCACAGCGGTGATTCTCGCGCTCTTGACTCGTCACGGCGCTCAACCAATACTCGCTCGACTCAGCCTCGGGACTGCCCACTTCCCACCGCTGCAAGATGACGGCGACGCAAACCGGAGCTGACAACCAGGCGAACAGCACGAGGATGTGCACAGAGGTATCCACAGATGTGGGTTGTTCTGTGGACAAATCTCGCCATTAGGAGGAGCAACCATCACGTGACACACCCGGGACGAGCAAATGACCCTTGGGCGGAGTTCAGGGGCACACTCAGGGACGGGGTGTCAGAGGCCAACTGGGACGCATGGCTATCGAGGTTGGAGCTCGAGCGTGACGACGACCACGTGGTCCTGGTCGCACCATCGGAGCTCCATCTTCGTTGGGTTCAGGAGAAACACGGCGACCTCGTCGAGACCGCGTTCAAGACCGTGTTCGGGATGGATGCCGAGCCGGTCTACAGAGTGAGCGAAACCCACACGGCTGCCGATCTCCCACCACCGGCGACGAACGACTATTCACCCGCTCAGACGGAGGCATCGGCACGGACCAAGGTGCCCAATCTCATCGGGCGCTATCGATTCGAGAGCTTCGTGGTGGGACAGTCCAATCGTTTCGCGTCGGCCGCGGCAATGGCGGTCGCCGAGCAGCCAGGGACCCACTACAACCCTCTCTTCATCTACGGCGGAGCAGGGCTCGGCAAGACCCACCTGCTCAACGCGGTCGGCCATCAGGTGATGGAGATGTACCCCACACAGGTCGTTCGCTACGTGTCGTCGGAGAACTTCCTCAACGACTTCATCGAGTCCATCAGACGCAAACGCCCCGACGACTTCAAGTCCCGCTATCGAAAGGTGGACATCCTTCTCCTCGACGACGTCCAGTTCTTCGAGGGCAAGGAACAGATACTCGAGGAGTTCTTTCACACCTTCAACTCGCTCTACGAGTCCGGCAAGCAGATGGTGATCAGCTCGGATCGGCATCCTCGCAACCTGTCCACTCTCGAAGATCGGCTGAGAAGCCGCTTCGAGTGGGGTCTGCTGACCGATATCCAGCCTCCGGACATGGAGACCCGACTGGCCATTCTCAGACGCAACGCGGAGTTCGCCCCGCGACCGGTGGACGAGCAAGTGCTCGAGTACATCGCAGGGCTGGTCTCGGACAACATCCGCGAGTTGGAGGGGGCCCTGACCCGGGTCACGGCCTGGTCGGCGTTGAATCGACGTGACATCGACCTCGAAACGGCCGAGCGTGTTCTCAAGGACATCGTCAGCGCCGACGAGCCGGTTCCCCTGGGGCCGGACACCATCATCCGCACGACCGCCCAGGCCTACGGCTTCTCGGTCGAGGACGTGCTCAGCTCCAGCCGTCGCCAGCCGCTCGTCCTGTGCCGGCAGATATCGATGTACCTCTGTCGTGAGCTGACCGACCTGTCACTCCCCAAGATCGGAGCGCAGTTCAACCGCGATCACACGACGGTCCTGCACTCGGTCGAGAAGGTGAAGCGCATTCTCAGGTCCGATCGAGCTGTGTTCGACCGTGTCAATCAACTCACACAGGAGCTGAGGAAAGGTGGTGGTGTTTCCACAACGTCATGACTTCTCCACCAACTGTCCCCAACCGCGCCGTGATCACCCACAGGGATACCAACAGCACAATCTGTCGGTGGCATCTGGCAAAACACACGATATCCACAGATGCACAACCCCCTACTACGTACTAATAGTCTTCAAATGAAATCCAGCAACAACAGAAGAAGGGACAACCGCCTGTGAGAATCCGAGCCCAGCGAGATGATCTCGCCGATGTGCTCGCCCGAGCGAATCGTGCCGTTGGCACGAGGACGGCCCTGCCGGTCTTACAGGGTCTGTTGTGTGAGGTCTCCGGAAATCAACTGAGAGTCACCGGGACCGATCTCGACATGACCGTTCGCACCCAGGCGGAGGTCGAGGTCATGGAGGAGGGCCGCGCCGTCATACCGGGGAGACTCCTCTCCGAGGCAGTGCGCAAGATGCCGGCCGGCCAGGTGACGATCGGTGCCACCGAGACCGACATCGAGATCGAGGGCAATGGCCCCCGGTTCACGCTCCGCCCCCTCTCCGTCGAGGACTTCCCGACTCAAGAGGAGATAGTGCCCGACGGCGTCGAGGTGGACGGTGAGGCCTTCGCTGAGGCGGTCAATCAGGTCGTCGTGGCCGCATCCGGAGACGGGGCCCGTCCCATTCTCACGGGTGTCCTGTTCGAGACTTCCGACGAGGGGCTGCGGATGGTGGCAACGGACTCATATCGTCTGGCCAAACGTGATCTGACGGGTGTGGGTCTCGAAGGGAACGGGCTCGTGCCCGCACGGGGGCTTCGTGAGCTGGCCCGGACTGTAGGCGCCCCGAAGGTGACGGCCCAGATCAGGGAGAGAGAGGCAGTTTTCTCCTCGGAGCGTGGCGTGCTACGGCTGCGATTGATCGACGGCAACTTCCCCAAGTACCAATCGCTCTTGCCCGAGACCTATCCCAATCAGATCCTGCTGAACAAGGACGAGCTGCTCGAGGCCCTGGGGCGGGTGACACTGGTCGCCGAGGACCATATTCCGGTTCGCCTCAAGCTGATGAGCGGAGGTGTCGAGGTCACCGTCAGCCGACAGGATGTGGGTGGTGAGACAGAGCATCTCAATGGTGAGTACTCCGGAGCGGATGAAGAGGTCTCCATCGCTTTCAACCCGCGCTATCTCCAGGACGGTGTCTCCGCGATCATCGGTGAATCCGTCCGCATCCGGGTCATCGACTCGTTCAAGCCCGGGGTCCTCGACTCCGGTGAAGAGGGCGATTTCCTCTACTTGTTGATGCCCGTTCGGGTGTGATGAAGGTCGACTGGGTCTCCCTGGTCGACTTCCGGTCCTACTCCCAACTCGAGTGGCACCCCGACGCGGAGGTCAATCTGCTCATCGGGCCCAACGGGGCCGGCAAGACGAATCTCCTCGAGGCCATCTCGTACATGGGATCCCTGAAGTCCTTCCGTGGCGCCCCGGACAAGGCGCTGATAGCAGAAGGCGCCGAATCGGCCGTGGTCAGAGCGGGGCTGAAAGGGGAGGACAGGGAACGTCTCATCGAGATCGAGCTGCGACGTCAGGGTGGAAGACAGACCCAGGTCGACAAGACACGGCTCAAGCGGACCTCCGACTTGCTAGGAGTCCTCAGGGTCGTCGCTTTCCTCCCGGAGGACCTCGACATGGTGAAGCGCGGTCCCGCCCACCGAAGGGATCTACTCGATGACGTCGCGGTGCAACTCTGGCCGGCCGCACATCTCGATCAGGCCGAGTTCAACCGAGCGTTGCGTCAACGTAACGCATTCCTCAAGCAAGGTGATCGCGACGACACGACTCTTTCTGTTTGGGACTCGCGACTGGCGCTGGCCGGGGGACGGGTGCTGGCGCGCCGGGCTCGTGTGATCGAGACCCTCGCCACCTTGCTGTCGGAGGCGTATGCGGAGATAGCCGGGAGTGAGTTCCGGACCTCCATCACATACCAGCCTTCGTGGTCGGATGTGATGGGTGACACCGCCGCAGCCGATCTGGCCGCCCGAGTGGGCAAAGCCCTTGAACGCAACCGGCGCAGCGACTACGAACGAAGGATGACGACTGTGGGCCCACACCGGGACGAGCCGGGCTTCTCCATCGACGGGCGTGAGGCACGTCTGTATGGGAGCCAGGGGGAGCAGCGCACCATGGCCCTGGCGGTCAAGCTGG